>NZ_VFEB01000173.1:0-295 GCF_007858795.1 Vibrio sp. T20 | reverse complement strand
GACTGGGGTGAAGTCGTAACAAGGTAGCCCTAGGGGAACCTGGGGCTGGATCACCTCCTTATACGAAGATATTCACGACAAGTGTCCACACAGATTGATTAGGTTTAGAAAGTTAGAGCATCTTAGTGTCCCGTTCGTCTAGAGGCCTAGGACACCGCCCTTTCACGGCGGTAACAGGGGTTCGACTCCCCTACGGGATACCATCTTTAAGCGTTCTTTGAAGCCAAAGCCGATGAGAATATTTAAAAATGGTTACTTCGTTATGAAGTGATTCGCTCTTTAACAATTTGGAAAG
>NZ_VFEB01000128.1:0-304 GCF_007858795.1 Vibrio sp. T20 | reverse complement strand
AGATATTCACGATAAGTGTCCACACAGATTGATTAGGTTTAGAAAAGTTAAGAGACGATATTGGGTCTGTAGCTCAGCTGGTTAGAGCGCTCGCCTGATAAGCGGGAGGTCGGTGGTTCAAGTCCACTCAGACCCACCAATATCGACCTAGATGGGGCTATAGCTCAGCTGGGAGAGCGCCTGCCTTGCACGCAGGAGGTCTGCGGTTCGATCCCGCATAGCTCCACCATCTTTAAGTATTCTCTTAAGAGAGTCTTTAAAAATGGTTCAATTTATTGAATCAAGCTCTTTAACAATTTGGAAA
>NZ_VFEB01000202.1:0-14333 GCF_007858795.1 Vibrio sp. T20 | reverse complement strand
TCTTTGTGATTTTACTTTCATGACACTCAATGCTCTGTATTAAGTGTCTACTTTTATGGGGTCACATCAATTTTTGAAAAATGGAGCAGATAAGACAAGCAAAAATACCAAACATCGTGGTGCAATTACTTAGTATAGATTTCCTTATTCTACAGATACAAAAAAGCCGAGCTAATGCTCGGCTTTTGTATTAAGAACCTAGTATAGATTACTCAGCAGCTTCTTCAGCAGCTGGGCGGTCTACAAGCTCAATGTAAGCCATTGGAGCTTTATCACCAGTACGGAAACCACATTTAAGAATGCGAGTGTAACCACCTTGGCGAGCCGCGAAACGCGGGCCTAGTTCATTAAATAGTTTTGCCACAACTTCGTTATCACGAGTGCGAGCAAATGCAAGACGACGGTTAGCAACACTGTCTGTCTTAGCTAGGGTAATCAATGGCTCAATTACGCGACGTAGTTCTTTTGCTTTAGGCACGGTAGTTTTAATAACTTCGTGACGAACAAGAGAGCTAGCCATGTTGCTGAACATCGCTTTGCGATGACTGCTGTTGCGGTTGAGTTGACGACCACTTTTACGATGGCGCATGACCTAATCCTTCTAACTTTTCGATTAATCTTCAGCGATTGACGCTGGTGGCCAGTTTTCTAGACGCATGCCTAGAGACAGACCACGTGAAGCAAGCACATCTTTAATCTCTGTAAGAGATTTCTTACCAAGGTTTGGCGTTTTAAGTAGCTCAACCTCAGTGCGCTGTACAAGATCACCGATGTAGTGAATCGCTTCTGCTTTCAAACAGTTAGCAGAGCGAACTGTTAGTTCAAGATCGTCTACAGGACGTAGTAGGATAGGATCGAATTCTGGCTTCTCTTCCTTCTCCTCAGGTACACGTACATCACGAAGATCTACGAACGCATCCAGTTGTTCAGCTAAAATAGTAGCTGCACGGCGGATTGCTTCCTCAGGTTCTAGAGTACCGTTCGTTTCCATATCGATAACAAGCTTGTCTAAATCGGTACGTTGTTCTACACGTGCCGCTTCTACAGCGTAAGCGATTTTATCAACCGGGCTGTAAGTAGCGTCAACTAGTAGACGACCGATAGGACGCTCATCTTCTTCAGTATGGATACGAGCTGAAGCTGGAACGTAACCACGACCACGTTCTACTTTGATACGCATAGCGATCTCAGCATTGTCATCCGTTAGGTGACAAATTACGTGCTCAGGGTTAGCGATCTCTACATCACCATCGTGGGTGATGTCACCTGCAACAACAGGGCCTGAGCCTGATTTGTTCAGTGTAATAAACACTTCATCTTTGCCTTCAGCAACGCGTACAGCCAAACCTTTAAGGTTTAGAAGGATTTCCAGGATATCTTCCTGAACGCCTTCTTTAGTGCTGTATTCGTGTAGCACACCTTCGATTTCAACTTCTGTTACGGCACAACCCGGCATAGAAGATAGAAGAATGCGGCGAAGAGCATTACCTAGAGTGTGGCCGAAACCGCGCTCTAATGGCTCAAGAGTTACTTTCGCGTGTGTCGTATTGATCTGTTCAATGTCAACAAGACGCGGCTTAAGAAATTCTGTTACAGAACCCTGCATTGTGTCCTCTCTTTTTTTAACCTTACTTAGAGTAAAGTTCGACGATCAAGTGTTCATTGATGTCAGCTGATAGGTCAGAACGCTCAGGCATACGCTTGAATGTACCTTCCATTTTGCCAGCATCTACTTCAATCCAAGTTGGCTTTTCACGTTGTTCAGCAACTTCTAGAGCCGCTTTAATACGAGATTGCTGTTTAGCTTTCTCGCGGATAGAAACAACGTCGTTTGCCGCTACTTTGAAAGAAGGAACGTTTACAACTTTACCGTTAACTAGGATAGACTTGTGGCTAACTAGTTGACGAGATTCAGCACGAGTAGCGCCAAAGCCCATACGGTAAACTACGTTATCAAGACGACCTTCAAGAAGCTGAAGCAGGTTTGCACCTGTGTTGCCTTTAAGACGTGCAGCTTCTTTGTAGTAGTTGCGGAATTGTTTTTCTAGAACGCCGTAGATACGACGAACTTTTTGCTTCTCACGAAGCTGAACGCCATACTCAGATAGACGACCGCGACGAGCGCCGTGTACACCTGGTGCGTTATCAATTTTACACTTGGTATCGATCGCACGGACACCAGACTTAAGGAATAAGTCAGTACCTTCGCGACGGCTAAGCTTCAGCTTAGGACCCAAATATCTTGCCATGATCTTTCTCCAATATTCCTAGAAACGAAACTTAAACGCGACGTTTCTTAGGTGGACGACAACCGTTATGAGGGATTGGTGTCGCATCAACAATGTTAGTGATACGGAAACCAGCAGCGTTCAGTGCACGAACAGTAGATTCGCGACCTGGACCTGGACCCTTAACCATAACTTCCAAGTTCTTTAGGCCATATTCTTTAGCCATTTCACCACAACGCTCAGCTGCAACTTGTGCTGCGAACGGAGTAGATTTACGAGAACCACGGAAACCTGAACCACCTGCTGTAGCCCATGCAAGAGCGTTGCCTTGACGGTCAGTGATAGTTACGATTGTGTTGTTGAAAGAAGCATGAATGTGCGCTACGCCATCAGCTACTTGCTTGCGTACGCGCTTACGCGCGCGAGTTGGTTGTTTTGCCATTGTACTCTACCTTATCCGACTATTTCTTGATCGGCTTGCGCGGACCCTTACGGGTGCGAGCGTTGGTTTTAGTACGCTGTCCACGTAGTGGTAGACTGCGACGATGACGAAGACCGCGGTAACAGCCAAGGTCCATAAGACGCTTGATGTTCATCGATACTTCACGACGTAGATCACCTTCTACAGTGTACTTAGCTACACCATCACGCAGTTGATCGATCTGCTCTTCAGTTAGTTCACTGATCTTAGCATCTTCAGCAATACCCACTTCAGCTAGAATAGCTTGAGAGCGAGTTTTACCGATACCGTAGATTGCAGTAAGTGCAATTACAGAATGCTTATGATCAGGAATGTTAATGCCGGCTATACGGGCCATTATTCACTCCTAAGGGGTTCATAAAAGAATTATCCGCAGCAAAGCCCGTTATGGATACGCTGCGGCATACTACTTCTTTTGCACGCAAAAGGTAGGCCGAGGAATATACTCGACTCTACCTTGTATTTCAAGTAAAAATTTCTGCTAATTAGCCTTGGCGTTGCTTATGCTTTGGCTCACTGCAAATCACGCGAACGACACCGTTACGCTTGATAACTTTACAGTTACGGCAGATTTTTTTAACGGAAGCACGAACTTTCATTGCTAAACTCCGTAAATGGAATCGAAATAATTACCACCGAATTAACGGCCGTAACCTTTCAGATTCGCTTTCTTTAACACAGAATCATACTGTTGTGACATCAGATGAGTCTGTACCTGTGCCATGAAATCCATGATAACTACCACTACGATTAGTAGTGATGTGCCGCCGAAGTAGAAACGAACGTTCCACGCGACCATCATGAATTCAGGAATCAGACATATAAAAGTAATGTATAGAGCGCCCGCAAGGGTTAGTCTAGTCATCACTTTATCGATATATTTCGCTGTCTGCTCACCTGGGCGGATACCGGGTACGAATGCACCAGACTTCTTCAAGTTATCAGCTGTTTCACGTGGGTTAAACACCAACGCTGTATAGAAGAAACAGAAGAAGATGATAGCTGCTGCATAAAGCATTACATACAAAGGTTGACCTGGGCTAAGAGCTAATGACACGTCAGTTAACCAACCGAACGCGCTGCTTTCACCATTTTGACCAAACCACTGCGCTAATGTTCCTGGGAACAAAATAATACTTGATGCGAAAATCGCTGGAATAACACCTGCCATATTAATCTTAAGAGGCAAATGAGAGCTTTGTGCTGCAAAAACTTTACGACCTTGTTGACGTTTCGCATAGTTAACGACGATACGGCGTTGACCACGTTCCATGAAAACTACGAAGTAAATAACAGCAAAAGACAATACAGCAATCAACAGCAGAAGAAGCACATGCAATTCACCTTGACGCGCTTGCTCGATTGTTTGACCGATTGCAGAAGGCAATCCAGCAACAATACCTGCAAAAATCAGAATGGAAATACCATTACCGATTCCTCGCTCAGTGATTTGTTCACCTAACCACATTAAGAACATGGTACCAGTTACTAAACTCACGGTAGCAATAAGCGTAAACATGGTTTGGTTGATAACAACCAGATTGTCGACCATGTTTGGTAAGCCTGTTGCGATACCAATAGCTTGGAATGTTGCAAGTACAAGCGTGCCGTAGCGTGTATATTGGCTTATCTTACGACGGCCTGCTTCACCCTCTTTCTTGAGTTCCGCTAACGCTGGATGAACTACAGTTAGCAATTGGACTACGATCGATGCCGAAATGTACGGCATGATACCCAATGCTAATATAGATGCACGCTCAAGAGCACCACCGGAGAACATGTTAAACATTTCAACGATGGTACCTTTTTGCTGATCGAACAAATCGGCAAGTACAGCTGCGTCAATACCAGGGATCGGCACAAAAGAGCCGGCTCGGAATACTAAAAGTGCACCAATTACGAATAATAAGCGCGACTTTAGTTCACTTAAGCCGCTCTGAGCACTACGAAAATCTTGTCCTGGTTTCTTAGCCATCTGTACCTCGTTCCTCGAGATTATTCCTCGATTTTACCGCCTGCAGCTTCGATTGCAGCTTTAGCGCCTTTAGTCACGCGTAGACCTTTAACAGTCACAGCTTTGCTTAGGTCACCAGAAAGAACGATCTTAACAAATTCGATGTTCTTAGTGATAACGTTAGCAGCTTTAAGGCTGTTAAGATCAACTACGTCACCTGTTACTTTCGCTAGCTCAGCTAGGCGAACTTCAGCAGACACTAGGCTCTTACGAGAAGTGAAACCGAATTTAGGTAGACGTTGTTTTAGAGGCATTTGACCGCCTTCAAAACCTGGACGAACAGAGCCGCCAGAACGTGACTTTTGACCTTTGTGACCGCGGCCACCTGTTTTACCAAGGCCAGAACCGATACCACGACCTACACGCTTCTTAGAAGGTTTAGAGCCAGCAGCCGGTGATAGAGTATTCAAACGCATTCTGATTACTCCTCAATCTTAACCATGTAGTAAACCTTGTTGATCATACCGCGTACGCACGGAGTATCTTCAAGTTCTACTGTATGGTTGATGCGACGAAGACCTAGACCTTTAAGACACGCTTTGTGCTTAGGTAGGCGACCAATTGAGCTTTTAGTTTGAGTTACTTTAATAGTTGCCATCGTGTGCTTACTCCGAAATAGATTCAACAGTTAGACCACGTTTAGCAGCAACCATTTCTGGTGACTTAACGTCTACTAGAGCACCAATCGTTGCACGAACGATGTTGATCGGGTTCGTTGAACCGTATGCTTTAGAAAGTACGTTATGTACGCCCGCAACTTCAAGTACAGCACGCATTGCACCACCGGCAATAACACCTGTACCTTCTGCAGCTGGCTGCATGTAAACTTTAGAGCCCGAATGACGACCTTTCACCGGGTGGTGAAGAGTGCCTTCGTTAAGCGATACTGTAACCATGTTACGGCGCGCTTTTTCCATTGCTTTTTGAATCGCAGCAGGTACTTCACGAGCTTTGCCGTAACCGAAACCTACGCGACCGTTACCGTCACCAACTACTGTTAGTGCAGTAAAGCTCATGATTCGACCACCTTTAACCGTCTTAGATACACGGTTAACTGCGATCAGCTTTTCTTGCAAATCATTAGCTTGTTGTTGTTCTTTAGCCATCTTCCAACCCTACCTTAGAATTTCAGACCAGCTTCGCGAGCAGATTCTGCTAGCGCCGCTACTCGACCGTGGTATTGGAAACCAGAACGATCAAATGCAACTGAAGCTACGCCTTTTTCAAGAGCGCGCTCAGCAACAGCTTTACCAACTGCTTTAGCTGCATCAACGTTACCAGTGTTCTTAACTTGCTCACGGATCGCTTTTTCTACAGTAGAAGCAGCTGCGATAACCTCAGAGCCGTTTGCCGCGATAACTTGTGCGTAAACATGGCGAGGAGTACGGTGTACTACCAGGCGAGTTGCACCAAGTTCTGCAATCTTACGACGTGCACGTGTAGCACGACGGATGCGAGATGCTTTCTTATCCATAGTGATACCTTACTTCTTCTTAGCTTCTTTAGTACGCACATTTTCATCTGCGTAACGAACACCTTTGCCTTTGTAAGGCTCAGGAGCACGGTAAGAACGAATGTCAGCCGCAACTTGACCTACTACTTGCTTATCGCAACCAGTAATGATGATCTCAGTTTGGCTAGGGCACTCAGCTTTAATACCTTCAGGTAGAGCGTGCTCTACTGGGTGAGAAAAACCAAGAGTTAGAGCTACAGAGTTGCCTTTCATAGCAGCACGGTAACCAACACCCTTAAGAGTTAGCTTCTTAGTGAAGCCCTCAGTAACACCCATAACCATGTTATTAACTAGAGCGCGAGCTGTACCAGCTTGTGCCCATGCGTTAGTAACACCTTCTTTCGGACCGAAAGTTAGGTTGGTTTCTTCCTGTGCAATAACTACGGCGCTGTTAAGAACGCGAGTAAGCTCACCTTTGCTACCTTTTACAGTAACTTCTTGGCCGTTTAGTTTCACCTCTACGCCAGCTGGAATAGCGACAGGTGCTTTAGCAACACGAGACATAATCTACTCCTTAAGCTACGTAACAGATGATTTCACCGCCAAGACCTGCTTTACGAGCAGCACGGTCAGACATCAGACCCTTGGAAGTAGAAACAACTGCAATACCAAGACCACCCATCACTGTAGGTAAAGAGTCTTTATTTTTATAAACTCTTAGACCAGGACGTGATACACGCTTGATTTGCTCGATTACAGGTTTAGCTTGGAAGTACTTAAGAGTAACTTCTAGCTCAGGTTTTGCTTCGCTGTTAACAGCGAAGTCTACGATGTAACCTTCAGCTTTAAGTAATGCAGCAATTGCAACTTTAAGCTTTGAAGAAGGCATTTTTACAGCAACTTTGTTTGCTGCCTGACCGTTACGAACTCGGGTCAGCATATCCGAAATCGGATCTTGCATGCTCATAAGATTTACTCCAAATGATTAAGTGGCAATTACCAGCTAGCCTTACGAAGACCCGGAATCTCGCCTTTCATGCAAGCTTCACGAACCTTAATGCGGCTTAGACCGAATTTACGTAGGTAACCGTGTGGACGACCAGTTTGGTTGCAACGGTTGCGCTGACGTGATGCACTTGAATCACGTGGAAGAGATTGCAGTTTAAGAACCGCATTCCAACGATCTTCTTCAGATGCGTTTACATCGCTAATGATAACTTTTAGCGCAGAACGCTTTTCAGCGAACTTAGCTACTAGTTTTGCACGTTTAGCTTCACGTGCTTTCATTGATTGTTTAGCCATAACAGTAACCCTACCCTTACTTACGGAATGGGAAGTTAAAGGCAGCCAGCAGAGCTCGGCCTTCCTCATCGGAACCCGCAGAAGTCGTGATAGTAATATCAAGACCGCGGACACGATCGACTTTATCGTAGTCGATTTCCGGAAAGATGATTTGCTCGCGAACGCCCATGCTGTAGTTACCGCGACCGTCAAAAGACTTAGCGCTAACACCACGGAAATCACGTACACGTGGAAGTGCGATAGAGATTAAACGCTCTAAAAATTCCCACATGCGCTCACCACGCAAGGTTACTTTACAACCAATTGGGTAGCCTTCACGAATTTTGAAACCAGCTACAGATTTACGCGCTTTAGTGATAAGTGGCTTTTGACCAGAGATCGTTGCCATATCAGCTGCTGCGTTTTCTAGCAGTTTCTTATCGTTGATTGCTTCACCAACGCCCATGTTTAGGGTGATTTTCTCAATCCTAGGGACTTGCATGACGCTTGTGTAGCTGAACTCTTTGGTAAGCTCAGCGACTACAGACGACTTGTAGTAATCATGCAGTTTCGCCATAGTAGAACTCCAAATTACTTCTAATTAGTTAGAAACAGTTTCGCCGTTAGATTTGAAGAAACGAACTTTCTTGCCATCTTCGATACGGAAACCGATACGGTCTGCTTTACCAGTAGCCGCGTTAAAAACAGCAACGTTAGAAGCATCAATAGCTGCTTCTTGTTCAACGATGCCACCTTGTTGACCTAGAGCCGGAACCGGCTTTTGGTGTTTCTTAACAAGGTTGATGCCTTCAACGATAACTTTACCAGTTGTCAGAACCTTAGTTACTTTACCTTTCTTGCCTTTATCTTTACCAGCAAGAATGATTACTTCGTCATTACGACGGATTTTAGCTGCCATATTGCCGCTCCTTACAGAACTTCAGGTGCTAGTGATACAATCTTCATGAATTTCGCGTTACGAAGTTCACGAGTCACAGGACCAAAGATACGTGTGCCGACTGGTTGCTCAGTAGTGTCATTTAACAATACACAAGCATTACTGTCGAAGCGAATGACAGAACCGTCTGGGCGACGAACGCCTTTACGGGTGCGCACTACTACCGCCTTCAGAACATCACCTTTCTTTACTTTACCGCGAGGAATCGCTTCCTTCACTGTAACCTTGATGACGTCACCGATATGTGCATAACGGCGGTGAGAGCCACCCAGAACCTTAATACACATTACCTTGCGCGCGCCAGAGTTATCTGCTGCGTCAAGTGTACTTTGCATCTGGATCATTGTTAGTGCTCCGCTAAATATTAAAACTAGACCCTCTCGGGTCGGGCTGCCTCTTTAAAAGGGACGCGAATTGTACCACCCTTTTTTTAAATTGGGTAGACAAAAAACAAGCGGCTCCAAAAAATTATTTGGAGCCGCTTATAAGTTATAGAATTACAAAGATTAAATCTTCGCTTTTTCTAGAACTTTAACCAATGTCCAAGACTTAGTCTTAGACAGAGGACGACACTCAGCGATTTCAACTTTGTCGCCTAGGCCACAAGTGTTGTCTTCGTCGTGTGCGTGTACTTTAGTCGTGCGTTTGATGAACTTACCGTAAATTGGGTGTTTTACAGTGCGTTCAATAGCAACAACGATAGACTTGTCCATCTTGTCGCTTACTACACGGCCTTGCTGGATGCGGTTAGTTTCGCTCATTATGCGCCTGCCTTTTCAGTCAAAACAGTTTTCACACGTGCGATGTCACGGCGTACAGCTTTTAGAGTATGAGTTTGCTGTAGTTGACCAGTTGCAGCTTGCATGCGCAAGTTGAACTGTTCACGTAGCAAATTCAATAGCTCAGCGTTAAGCTCTTCAACGTTCTTTTCGCGTAGATCTTGTGCTTTCATCACATCACCTGCTTAGTTACAAAAGTAGTTTTAACAGGCAGTTTACGTGCCGCTAGGCGGAACGCTTCACGTGCCAACTCTTCAGGTACGCCATTCATCTCGTACATAACTTTGCCTGGTTGGATTTGAGCAACCCAGTACGCAACTGAACCTTTACCTTTACCTTGACGAACTTCAAGAGGCTTTTCAGTAATCGGCTTGTCTGGGAATACACGGATCCAGATTTGACCTTGACGCTTAATGTGACGTGTCATAGCACGACGTGCCGCTTCGATTTGACGTGCAGTCAGACGACCACGGCCAACAGCTTTAAGACCGAATTCGCCGAAGCTTACTTCAGTACCTTTAGCTAGACCACGGTTACGACCAGTCATAACCTTGCGGAACTTAGTACGTTTTGGTTGTAGCATCGTTCGACTCCTTACTTACGGCCTTTACGCTGCTTCTTAGGCTTATCGCCTTTTGGCTCTACTGCGTTAGCAGCTGGCATACCGCCTAGAATCTCACCTTTGAAGATCCAAACTTTAATGCCGATCACACCGTATTGAGTGTGAGCCGAAGAAGTTGCGTAATCAATGTCTGCACGTAGAGTGTGTAGAGGCACACGGCCTTCACGGTACCACTCAGAACGTGCGATTTCAGCACCGCCAAGACGGCCGCCTACTTGTACTTTGATGCCTTTAGCGCCTAGACGCATAGCATTTTGTACCGCACGCTTCATTGCACGACGGAACATAACACGACGCTCTAGTTGAGACGCGATGCTATCAGCTACAAGCTGACCATCTAGCTCAGGCTTACGTACTTCAGCGATGTTAATTTGCGCTGGTACACCTGCGATTTTAGCTACAGCTGCGCGTAGCTTCTCTACGTCTTCACCTTTCTTACCGATAACAACGCCAGGACGAGCTGTGTGAATAGTCACACGGATGCTCTTAGCTGGACGCTCGATAACGATACGAGATAATGATGCTTTTTGTAGTTCCTTTGTAAGGAACTGACGTACCTTGAAGTCGCCGTCTAGGTTGTCAGCGAATTCGTTGGTATTAGCAAACCATGTAGCATTCCAAGGCTTAACGATGCCAAGACGAATACCATTAGGATGTACTTTCTGACCCATTGCTTACTCTCCTAGTCTTTAGCGATCTGCTACAACAATAGTGATGTGGCTTGAACGCTTCAAGATACGATCCGCACGACCTTTAGCACGAGGCATAATACGCTTCATGATAGGGCCCTCATCTACGAAGATTTTAGCGACATTTAGATCGTCGATATCTGCACCTTCGTTATGTTCCGCGTTAGCGATAGCTGACTCAAGAACCTTCTTAACTAATACAGCAGCTTTTTTGTTGCTGAAAGTTAGAATTTCTAGAGCTTGGTCTACCGACTTACCGCGAATTTGGTCTGCAACTAAGCGAGCTTTCTGTGGAGAAATACGAGCAAAGTTATGTTTAGCTAAAGCTTCCATCATCTACTCCTTATTTCTTCTTAGCTTTCTTATCTGCAGCATGACCGCGATAAGTACGAGTTGGTGCAAATTCGCCCAGTTTGTGACCGATCATTTCTTCGGTAACGAAAACTGGAACGTGCTGACGACCATTATGGACAGCGATGGTCAAACCAATCATTGTTGGGATGATCATTGAGCGACGGGACCAAGTCTTAATAGGCTTTTTGTCTCCGCTTTCCACCGCTTTCTCTACCTTCTTCAGCAAGTGTAGGTCAATAAAAGGACCTTTCTTGAGAGAACGTGGCATGGCGATTCCTCTTTATAAATTATTTAGTGCGACGACGTACGATGTACTTGTCAGTGCGCTTGTTCTTACGAGTCTTGAAGCCCTTAGTAGGAACGCCCCAAGGAGAAACTGGGTGACGACCACCAGATGTGCGGCCTTCACCACCACCATGTGGGTGATCCACCGGGTTCATTACTACACCACGTACGGTTGGACGTACGCCGCGCCAGCGTGAAGCACCAGCTTTACCAAGTTCACGTAGCATATGCTCAGAGTTACCAACTTCACCGATCGTTGCACGACCTTCAGAAAGTACTTTGCGCATCTCACCAGAACGTAGACGGATAGTTACGTATGCACCATCGCGAGCGATGATTTGAGCATAAGCACCAGCCGAACGAGCTAGTTGAGCACCTTTACCAGGCTTAAGTTCAACACAGTGTACAGTAGAACCTACTGGGATGTTGCGCATCGGCAGAGTGTTACCTGCTTTGATTGCAGCATCTACGCCAGATTGAATCTGGTCGCCTGCGTTAACACCTTTAGGTGCAATGATGTAACGACGCTCACCGTCTGCGTACAGAACTAGAGCGATGTTAGCACTACGGTTTGGATCGTATTCTAGACGCTCAACTTTCGCTGGGATGCCATCTTTAGTACGTTTGAAGTCAATTACACGGTAATGGTGCTTATGACCACCACCGATGTGACGTACTGTAATACGACCGTTGTTGTTACGACCACCGTTCTTAGAGTTTTTCTCTAGAAGTGGTGCGTATGGCTTACCCTTGTGTAGGTCAGCGTTAACAACTTTAACGACGTGACGACGACCAGGGGAAGTCGGCTTACATTTAACAATAGCCATTTTTACTACTCCTGTTATTCCGCGCCGCCAACGAAGTCAAGATCTTGACCTTCTTTCAAAGTAACGTAGGCTTTTTTCACGTCTGAACGACGGCCTTCACGCATACCTTGACGTTTGGTCTTACCCTTTAATACAAGAGTATTTACAGACTTAACTTCAACTTCAAATAGCTTTTCTACAGCTGCTTTGATCTCTTTCTTAGTTGCATCTTTAGCTACTTTGAAAACGATAGTGTTCGCTTTCTCAGCTGCCATAGTTGCTTTTTCAGAGATGTGCGGAGCACGTAGAACTTTTAAGATACGCTCTTCAGTGATCATGCTAGCATCTCCTCAACTTGCTTAACTGCGTCAGCAGTCATTAGAACCTTGTCGAAAGCGATTAGTGATACTGGATCAACACCAGCAACATCACGTGCATCTACTTTGTATAGGTTACGAGCAGCTAAGAATAGATTTTCATCTACTTCGCCAGTCACAATCAGAACGTCGCTTAGCTCAAGCTCTTTAAGCTTAGCTACAAGTTCTTTTGTTTTTGGTGCTTCTACAGAGAAGTTATCAACAACGATTAAACGCTCTTGACGAACTAGCTCAGAAAGAATGCTCTTCATAGCACCGCGGTACATTTTTTTGTTTACTTTTTGGCTGTGATCTTGTGGTTTCGCAGCAAAAGTAACACCACCTGTACGCCAGATTGGGCTACGAATTGTACCAGCACGTGCGCGGCCAGTACCTTTTTGACGCCATGGCTTAGCGCCACCGCCAGATACTTCAGAACGAGTCTTTTGAGCACGAGTACCTTGACGAGCACCTGCTGCATATGCAACAACTACTTGGTGTACAAGAGCTTCGTTGAAGTCACGTCCGAAAGTAGTCTCGGAAACAGTTAGTGCATCAGCACCTTTAACCATCAATTCCATTACTTACTCCTAGACGTTATGCTTTAACAGCAGGTTTTACGATCACGTTTCCGCCTGTTGAGCCCGGTACTGCACCTTTAATAAGGAGTAGATTGCGCTCAGCGTCAACACGTACGATCTCTAGGTTTTGAGTCGTTACACGCTCAGCACCCATGTGACCTGCCATTTTCTTGCCTTTAAACACGCGGCCTGGAGTTTGACATTGGCCAATTGAACCCGGTGCGCGGTGAGACAAAGAGTTACCGTGAGTCATATCTTGAGTAGAGAAGTTCCAACGCTTGATAGCGCCTTGGAAGCCTTTACCTTTAGATGTACCAGTAACGTCTACTTTTTTAATTTCGTTGAAAAGTTCTACGTTTAGCTCAGCGCCAACTTCAAACTCTTCGCCGTTTTCTAAACGGAATTCCCAAAGACCGCGACCTGCTTCTACACCCGCTTTCGCGAAGTGACCAGCTTCAGGTTTAGTTACACGGTTAGCTTTCTTAGCACCAGTAGTTACTTGGATTGCTGCGTAGCCGTCTGTCTCAAGAGTTTTAACTTGAGAAATACGGTTCGCTTCAACCTCAACAACAGTTACTGGGATAGAAACGCCTTCTTCAGTAAATACGCGGGTCATACCCACTTTACGTCCGACTAGACCAATCATTATTCTTATCTCCCTTAACCTAGGCTGATTTGAACATCAACGCCAGCTGCAAGATCAAGACGCATTAGAGCATCAACAGTTTTATCTGTTGGCTCAACGATGTCGATCAAACGCTTGTGAGTACGGATTTCGTACTGATCACGTGCATCTTTGTTGACGTGTGGAGAGGTAAGAACAGTGAAACGCTCTTTACGAGTAGGAAGTGGAATAGGACCACGAACCTGTGCGCCAGTACGTTTTGCTGTTTCAACGATTTCCGCAGTTGAAGCATCGATTAGCTTGTAATCAAACGCTTTAAGGCGGATACGAATACGTTGGTTCTGCATGAGACAGAGCTCCAATTATTAAAAATTACACAAACAATATCGCCACTCAAGCCCGATAAAACGAGAGAATGCCGATTGATTTATGTGAAACCGTAGCATCCAAAATTAGGACGCATTGTCAGTTAACTTTTGAAGCAAACAAAAAGTTTACTATTTTTATTAACCGCGAACATAAGCTGAGTATACATTACTAGGTAAGACCTACTCCTCAGTGCTCATTGGTTCACAACCAGCGTTAGCCAGTGCGATGCATTATACAGATCACACTTTAGTATGCAAGTAGTGTTGGAAAAATAATCGGAATTTATTGGAAGTTGGTTTTGTATCGAGAGGGAAGAAGATAGATGGAAGGTAATATTTCTTTCGAGAAAACAAAAGGGAAGCCGAAGCTCCCCTTTTCAGATGCGTGCTCTTCTAATGAAGAGTGTGCAAAAATCTAAATGCTATTAAGCGAAGATTTTAGCTACAACACCA
>NZ_VFEB01000253.1:0-1177 GCF_007858795.1 Vibrio sp. T20 | reverse complement strand
AAGATTTTAGCTACAACACCAGCACCAACTGTACGGCCACCTTCGCGGATTGCGAAACGTAGACCTTCGTCCATTGCGATTGGAGCGATTAGCTCAACAGTCATTTGAACGTTGTCACCTGGCATTACCATTTCTACGCCTTCTGGTAGAGTGATGTCGCCTGTTACGTCAGTTGTACGGAAGTAGAACTGTGGACGGTAACCTTTGAAGAAAGGAGTGTGACGGCCGCCTTCGTCTTTAGAAAGTACGTATACTTCAGACTCAAACTTAGTGTGTGGGTTGATAGAACCTTTCGCAGAAAGTACTTGACCACGTTCAACGTCATCACGCTTAGTACCACGTAGAAGTGCACCAACGTTCTCACCTGCACGACCTTCGTCAAGCAGTTTACGGAACATTTCAACACCAGTACAAGTAGTAAGAGTAGTCTCTTTGATACCAACGATTTCTACTTCGTCACCTACACGTAGGATACCGCGCTCGATACGACCAGTTACAACAGTACCACGACCTTGGATTGAGAATACATCTTCAATTGGTAGTAGGAACGGTTGGTCAACTGCACGCTCTGGCTCAGGGATGTAAGAATCTAGTGCTTCTGCAAGCTCAACGATCTTGTCTTCCCACTGCTTCTCGCCGTTTAGTGCGCCAAGTGCAGAACCTTGGATAACTGGTAGGTCATCACCTGGGAAGTCGTATTCAGAAAGAAGTTCACGAACTTCCATCTCAACTAGCTCAAGTAGCTCTTCGTCATCAACCATGTCACATTTGTTCATGAATACGATGATGTAAGGGATACCAACTTGACGACCAAGTAGGATGTGCTCACGAGTTTGAGGCATAGGGCCGTCAGTCGCAGCAACAACTAGGATACCGCCGTCCATTTGTGCAGCACCAGTGATCATGTTTTTAACATAATCCGCGTGTCCTGGACAGTCTACGTGTGCGTAGTGACGTGCTGGAGTGTCGTACTCAACGTGAGAAGTTGCGATTGTGATACCGCGCTCACGCTCTTCTGGAGCGTTATCGATAGATGCGAAATCTTTAGCAACACCGCCGTATACTTTTGCAAGAGTAGTACAGATAGCAGCAGTTAGAGTTGTTTTACCGTGGTCAACGTGGCCGATAGTACCAACGTTTACGTGCGGTTTCGTACGTTCAAATTTTTCTTTAGACA
>NZ_VFEB01000086.1:0-1001 GCF_007858795.1 Vibrio sp. T20 | reverse complement strand
CAACGTGGCCTTTCAATCGATTAACCTAGTAGGCTAAGTGCCGAGTTCGGAGCTTGCTTCGCTTGAGCAAGAATCGAGCTTGAAGCTTGAGAAAGGATCTGAGACTTAGTCATCTGAGTCGTTTCTTTCGCGAAATCGGTATCTTTAATACGGCTCTTAGATGCGTTAACGTTCTCGTTAATGTTGTCTAAGTTGCTGATAGCGTGGTCGAAACGGTTTTGGAAAGCACCTAGCTCAGCACGGTGGCTGTCTACATACTTAAGTGCCGCATCGATAACGGCTACAGACTCTTGTGCGCCACCAACTGATGTTACGTCGATAGTATCAACCGTTACGTCTTTGCCAGGTTGCATGCCTAGTTCACCAGCAAGGCTGCCAGAGAATGCCACTTCGCCTTCAACTTTGTTGTTACCAGTAAACATTTGTAGCTTACCATCTTCAGTTACAGACGCTTTCACAGAGTCTTGTTGACCGTTGATGTACGTTGCTAGCTCTTCGATATCGTCACCCGCTTTTGCGTTGATGTCGATTTCTTGTGCTTGACCGAAGTTATCAGTGAACGACAGTTTTAGGTCGTTAGAGCCAGCTTGAACGTTCCAATCTTTGTCTTTCGCGTTCTCAGTTTGGTAGCTCTTACCACCCATCTGAGCATTATCAGAGCGCATGTCTTTCAGTTGAAGCATTACCGCTTCACCGTTATCCGCACCGATTTGGAATGATTTAGTGCCGTGAGTACCGTTAAGCAGCTTGTTACCACCAAAAGACGTGGTTTCCGCGATACGGTTTAGTTCGTCGTTCAGTGCTGTTACTTCTTCTTGAATCGCTACACGCTCAGATTTTGAGTTTGAGCCGTTTGAAGATTGTAGAGACAAATCACGCATACGTTGCAGGATGTTAGTCGTCTCGTTCATTGCACCTTCAGCAGTTTGTGCAATCGAGATACCGTCGTTCGCGTTACGTACTGCAACATCAAGGCCGCGGCTCTGAACGTTCAAACGGTT
>NZ_VFEB01000129.1:0-262 GCF_007858795.1 Vibrio sp. T20 | reverse complement strand
AAGCAAAAAAGTTTTCAGCAACCGCATTATCCAAGCAGTTACCTTTTCTCGACATGCTTTGTGTTAACCCACTCTCCGCTACCTTTTTTTGATACTGTCGATGGCGATATTGCCAACCTTGATCGCTATGTATAATTGGCTTTGAGTTGGGTTTAAGCTTTGATATGGCTTCCGTCAGCATATCCGTGACTAGCGGCAAGCAGGCACTTTTGGCCACTCTATAAGCAACCACTTCCTGAGTAAACAAGTCGACAACGGGAGA
>NZ_VFEB01000218.1:0-262 GCF_007858795.1 Vibrio sp. T20 | reverse complement strand
AAGCAAAAAAGTTTTCAGCAATCGCATTATCCAAGCAGTTACCTTTTCTCGACATGCTTTGCGTTAACCCACTCTCCGCTACCTTTTTCTTATACTGTCGATGGCGATATTGCCAACCTTGATCGCTATGTATAATTGGCTTTGAGTTGGGTTTAAGCTTTGATATGGCTTCCGTCAACATATCCGTGACAAGCGGCAAGCTGGCATTTTTGGCCACTCTATAAGCAACCACTTCCTGAGAAAACAAGTCGACAACGGGAGA
>NZ_VFEB01000221.1:0-990 GCF_007858795.1 Vibrio sp. T20 | reverse complement strand
AAACAAGTCGACAACGGGAGACAAGTATACTTTCTGCTCTTTGACTTTGAACTCCGTGACATCAGTTACCCACTTTTCGTCGGGTTGAGTCGCACTAAAATCTCTTTCAAGCACGTTAGGAGCAGCTGTTCCAGACTCTCCTCGGTATGAACGATACTTTTTAATCCTGACCGTCGATTTAAGGTTGAGCTGAGCCATAAGCCTTTGAACCGTTTTGTGGTTAAGCACGAACCCCTGATTTTTTAATTCCAAGTGAATACGGCGGTAGCCGTATCGGCCCTTATGCTCATGATAAATTGACTTTATCAACCGCAGCTCACGTTCGTAGCTATTTGGGCGCTTGCTCGTTTGAGCCTGATAATAAAAGACACTTTTTGCCAGCTGTAGAGTGTGCAGTAAGTGCTTCAACGGGTACTTGCCTTTAAGAGTTAGAGCTATGACCGCTTTTTCTTTGTTCGACGGTTTTTTTCCTGCTCCAACTCTTCCAACTTTTTTAGAACGGCATTCTCGGTTCGTAAGTAAACCAACTCCTCTTTTAGCTCCTCAAGCGTCATTTCATTATCAGGCTTAGTGGTACGTTGAGGTTGCTGTTTCATTGAGGGTCTTCCTTTCTGGCGCATTTTGAGCCCTTTGATACCGAGCTCATTAAATCGTTTGAGCCAGACTGAGAGTATCCCAGGGGATGAGAGGTTTAATACTGCGCTAGTGTGCGTGAGAGACCATTCATTCGTCCACATTAAATTCAATGCTTTTCGTTTTGTCTGAGCAGTAGCCGCATGGTTAGTTGGTAAAAATGAATCAGTACCATGGATGGCAAAGACTTGAGCCCAATACCGTATCTGTCTTGAAGAAATTGAATATTGTTTTGCTAAGTAGAGAGATGACGTGCCATCTAAGTATTGCTTAGCAATGATACATTTTAGCTCTCGGCTATATTTGGACATAAAAAGACCCCCAATAATTGGTGTCCAACTATTGGGGGTCAGTTCA
>NZ_VFEB01000018.1:0-1637 GCF_007858795.1 Vibrio sp. T20 | reverse complement strand
CGGCGTTTTTCAAGGTAGTTGTCATCATTTGCTTATTTACTAAGCAGCTTCTCTTTCTGGATTTAGGTGAACGTCACCAATAGGTTCACAGTTTCTGATATCACCTGGCCAGCGTTCAGGGTTTAGCTCTTTTGCTGCGAGTAATACCTTCGCTCGGCGCTTCAAGATCTCTTTATCTTTTCCATTGTGACGCTCTGAAGGCGTGACGTAATTTAGCTTACTGTGCTTATGCTCGGTGTTGTACCAGCGTACGAAGGCTTCAACCCAACTTCGGCTACTATAGAGAGTTTCAAAGCCCTTTGTTGGCCAGCTTGGCATGTACTTTACTGTACGGAACAATGACTCGACATACGGGTTATCATCGCTGACTCTTGGGCGGCTATACGATGAGGTAATACCTAACTCTTCCATTTTTGCTTTAAACGTCAGCGACTTCATCGGTGCACCATTATCTGAGTGAAGAACCAGCGCTTGATTGAAGCATTGCTCTCGCATCAACGTTCGTTGCAGAAGTTGTGACGCCAGCTCACCGCATTCACGCTCATACACTTCATAACCAACGATTTTTCGACTGTAGATGTCCTCGATGACATACAGGTAATAATGTTGGCCTCGAACTTTTGAAGGTAAGTAAGTGATATCCCATGTATAGACTTGGTTCGAATCTGTCGCTGTGTAACTTGTTGGCTTCGCTTGCTTCTGCCTACTCCTTTGACGACCTCGTCTGTGGAGTTGTCCCTGTGCACTCAGCACCCGATAGTAACTCGATTCAGAGGCGATATACTCACCTCGGTCAAGCAGTGTCGGGACGATTTGAGTCGGAGGTAAGCTTGCGAACTCAGAGCGGTTACACACCTCGATAATCGCATCACGCTCTTGCTGAGAGAGCTTGTTAGCAGGCTCTGGCCTGATGCATATCGGCCTTTTGTCAGCTTGAACTTCACCTTGCTGATACCAGCGACGATACGTTCTCAAGTCGATTTGAACTTCATGGCAAGCTGGCTCTAAACGGCATCCGCATTGCTTCGCTTCAAGGATAAGAGTCACTATGGTCTGCCTTTCATCGGTTGAGGTTAATCGTCCTCTGGCTCTTCCCCGTAAAAGGCTCTCAGCTTTTTTCTTAGTACCAAGAGGGCGGCCGTTTCAGCGAGTGCTTTTTCTTTGAGTCGTAAATCTTTCTTCAACTCTTTGATTTCAAGTTTGTCAGCTTTAGCCTGCTTCTTTGCTTCAGCTTCCTGCTCTTTACTCGACTTAAACCCTTGCATACATTCGCTGCGCCAACTTTGGATTTGTTCAGGGAAAAGACCTTTTTCACGACAATATTGGCTTAGTTCACTTTCGGTCATCGAGTAAGTCTCGGCAACAATGGCGAGTTTAGTTTGAGCAGACCACTGCTCTGATGAAGTGTTGCTATTTGGCACGGCGGCTCCTGAACGTCTGAGTTGCTGGCGCCAATGATACAGGGTCGCAGTGCTAATTCCTTCCTCTTCCGACACTTCTTTAACTGACATCGAATAGGGAGGCAACAGCTTCTTCAATATAGCTTCTTTTCTTTCTACTGAGATACGAGACACAATTACTCTTTATCGCCCAAACTGGTTAAATTTTGACAGTGACAACTATCCTGCCAGAGGGGG
>NZ_VFEB01000243.1:0-23275 GCF_007858795.1 Vibrio sp. T20 | reverse complement strand
ACATTATATATCATTTCTAATAGATCGCGGCGTGTGCCTTTAGGGGCCAGATGATTGGTTAGGCCAGTTAGTTAAAGCCCAAAGGGATATACGGAAAGGCCGCATGTCCACTCCCTTTGGGTTTTGCTAGAATAGAATCCCTCTCCTTATGAAAAACACTTCTGAGCACCCTTGGTTTACCAAGCGAAACTATCTTCATTTTGATATACCTGTTTCAGTTCATAAGGCTGAACGAATAGCATCCGAGCCAATAACGGTTGCAAGGCATGCCTTTTTTCCTTTCATCTCATATAGTTTCCAGCTTACGAAATTAGATCGAGATACTTCTACTGGAAAGCTATACCGTAAGCCGAAACCAAGAGGTGTTGCCTATTCATCGCATGTAGATAGCCATATCTATGCGTTTTATGCTTCTCAACTATCAACCTTATACGAAAAGCAAATCGAGAAATTAGGATTGCATGAGTCAGTATTAGCTTTCCGTAAATTGGATGGAAAAAGTAATATTCATTTCGCAGATGATGCGTTTAAGCACATAAGTAAGTTTGAAGATTGCTCTGTTATAGCTTTGGATTTCTCTAAATTTTTCGACACATTAGACCACCAAATTTTAAAGGAAGAATGGAGGAAATTACTCGGTGAGGATAGCTTGCCAAAAGATCACTATAATGTTTTCCGTTCATTGACCAAATTTTCAACGGTCGATAAATGTGCTCTTTTTGATCTATTTGATATTTCTCAATATAACCCTAAAGCTAACGGGCGCAATCGGGTTTGTTCACCTAGTGAGTTTAGGCAGAAAGTACGTGGTTCTGGGTTGATTGAGCAAAATCCGAATGGAATGATGGGTATCCCCCAAGGCTCACCGATCAGCGCATTACTTTCTAATATATATATGCTCAATTTTGACGCACAAATGAAGAGCTATGTTGACTCTGTTGATGGCAAGTATTTTCGGTATTGTGATGACATGCTGTTTATTGTCCCTTCCGAACATCGAGATATGATAGAGAAACTAGCAAATAGTAAAGTTACCGCACTAAAAGTAAAAATTAATAGTGATAAAACAGAGATTAGAGACTTTAGAATTCACGATGGCAAGTTGCGTTCATTTGACGAGCATGGTAAACAAAAACCATTACAGTATTTAGGTTTTTTGTTTGATGGGCACTCGATTTTTTTGCGCTCTACTGCGTTGGCTCGTTATTCTGAAAAAATGAAAGGTGGCGTAAAACTAGCTAAGAAAACGATGGAAAAAGAGAATCGAATCCGTCGTGACAAAGGTGAGCCAGAGCAAACATATCTATACAAAAGAAAGCTTCACAAACTGTATACAGCGCGTGGTCAAAGAAACTTTCTATCGTACGGATATCGAGCGGCCAAAATCATGAACTCAAAGAGCATAAGAAAACAATTGAAGCCTCTTTGGCAGCGTTTTCAAGATGAGATATCCAAATAGATCATTTCAGATAGAAGTAACAGCCTCAATTGATTTTTATGCTGTGATATTACAGCTAGTAGATTTGAACGCCACTTAATCACGTCTCACAACTCTCTGAAATCCTTAATGCATCTTCAATCTCGACACCAAGGTATTCAATCGTACTTTCCAACTTAGCATGACCAAGAAGCAACTGGATAGCTCGTAAGTTCTTAGTTTTAGCGTAGATCAAAGAAGCTTTGGTTCTGCGCAGTGAATGCGTGCCGTATTGCGTTTTATCTAGCCCGATATCAGTAACCCAACGGTTAACAATGGTGGTGTAGTAATGGTAAGAGACGTTTTCTTGATGTAATGGCAGCGTTAACTAAGGCGTATTCTCTATGTAATACCATGGATGAAACTCAAGGTTATAAGAACGAAATTGCTTTTTACTCTGCGATTAAGACGGCTTTCATCAAGCATTCAACGGTAGACAAAAAGCGCACCGACGAAGAACGCAATACAGCGTTAAAGCAAATTCTAAATAATGCAGTTATAGCTGATGGCGTTGATGATATTTTCTCTATGGTTGGACTGGATAAGCCAAACATTGGGCTTCTGTCTGAAGAGTTCTTAGAAGATGTAAAGAACATGAAAGAGAAGAACCTCGCAGTAGAGCTGTTAGAAAAGCTACTTCGTGATGAGGTTAAATCTCGCATGAAGAACGATGTCGTACAGGAGAAGAAATTCTCTGAGCGTATTATGTCGACGCTTCAAAAATATCATAACCGCAGCATTGAAACGGCTCAAGTTATCGAAGAGTTGATTCAGTGGGCGAAAGAGATGCAAGAAGATGGAGAGTTACTAGACAAGCTCAACCTCTCTGTCGACGAAATAGCTTTCTATCGCGCATTGGTCGACAACGAATCCTCGGTTAGAGAACTTGGTGACGACAACTTACGTAAGCTTGCTATTGAATTGACTCATCAACTGCGCAAGTCTGCCACTGTTGATTGGCAAAAGAGAGATAGTGTTCGTGCTCGCATGCGCAACCTCGTTCGTCGGTTATTACGTAGATGGAAATACCCGCCAGATGCGGCAGAAGAAGCAATTAAGCTTGTGCTTGAGCAGGCTGAGGTGTTGGCTGACGGTTGGTATGCGGCTTAAGTAGAATAAAGGCAAGACTTTCGGTCTTGCCTTTTATGTATATGTTTACAAGAATTTGTGATGGGCAGCGTTTCGGCAGAACAGACTATAAGAAAGGCATCTTTATTCTGGTTGCTTCCTGCACTAGCTACTGTATCCCGTTAACATAAAGTGACTTTGGTAAAAAGGCGCTTCTGGATTAGCGAACATCGTTAGTAATGAAGCTTTAGTTGCAATGAAGACTGATTGTGTATTACTTCCTTGTCGCGTCGTTAATACGGTTCGTAGGGAATAAGTCACATCAACATCCAAAGGTGCAAGTGAGTCGCAATTAACAAACCATAATAGTGATTTTCGGTCCCCATTTTCGATCGCTTCAAGAAAGCCAGAATTTTGTTGTGCGGAGAATGCTGTTGCAGCAGTATCGTACTCAGAAAAGTCTAAATAGTGAACATTGATGCCCTTTTTTTCAGCTAGTACGGTGGCCATTTTTATGAAATCAGGAGAGATAACTGACGAGTCCGCGGTAGATATTCTAAAATCCATATCCCATGCGTTAAGCACAAAAATTTCAGGAGTTATCTGGTCTTCAGGATAAGTGCTTTCTTTGTTTTTATTCAATTTTAGATCTACTAGGTTCTCTTGGTTACTATAATAGAGTAAATCACAAGTAATTGATGTACCACCGCTATGCGAACCTCTTACCTAAGTTAGTCGCAGCTTAATAGGGAGCTAAAGTTCCTGCCGCTCACATTGAAGAGAAAGCCGAAATCACTCTCTGTTTAAATGCTCCAAGCCGAAGCTCATCAAAGTTATCTAGTGTTTGATAGAGACTATTTGAACTGTCTGTATTGTTTCCCCAAGATACTGCTGTTCTATCGCTGTTTTTGGGCTCAAGCGACAGCTTGGCACTTAAATCATTTCGTCGTTCAGAAAACTCTGTCTCGATAGGTTCCCCCATATTTACATAGAGACAAGACTTAGGGATATCCTGCTCAATCCTTTCTGCAAATTCAATCAGGCTTTGCTCTGCGAAAGTGAACAACCACGCTTGTTGGTTTATCGCATTATTCACACGAAGTATTCGCCCGAGTACCTGCCTGAAATACAGTTCAGTTTTGACCGAACTCATGTGGCAACATACTTGAAGGCGCGGAATATCAGTACCTTCACTGATCATACCGACACTAACAATCCATTGAGCGTCGCTTTGTCGATAACGTTCTATTTCTGCCAGCGGTTCTTCATGTCGATAGGTGACAATTGAAACGGTCTGGCCAAAATTTTTAGAAAGCATCTCTTTGATTGTTTGCGCATGTTGAACCGACGCTGCAACAATTAACCCACCGGCATTGGGGGAGCCGAGGCGTGCTTTTGCTAGTCGCTCACACCCTAAACCAAGTAAATACTCCATAGCCTCTTGGTTGTGAATCACACTTCGGTAGGATGTGTTTGTTTGCTTAAGCATCTCTAATATTGATGAAAAGGATTCGACTTTTTCGCTACTACTAATAGACAAGTGTTCATTATCAACCAAGACGATTTTGGGCGTTCTACAAACACCATCAGCTATAGCTTGTTTAAGTGTGTATTGGTAATCGACAATAAGCTGTCCGTCTGGGTCGCTGTACTCACCCATCACAATGGGTAAAGAGTCTGAACGCCACGGTGTACCTGAAAGTGCGAGGGTGAAAGTAGCAAAGCCTTGAATCTTAGTGAGAACTTGCTGCCCCCAAATGTTCGCATTTCCAACCTCAGAGCCAGAGCAATGGTGTATTTCATCAAAGACAACAAAGACCCTGTGATTCCGCAATGTTTGCCAAAATTCGTCATTGAGGAATTGGATAGATTGGTATGTTAAAGATTGCCCTACAGATCCCATGCCACCATTAAACGTACACTTAAGTACCGACGAAAAGGTTCTTTTTATACCATCAGAAACCGTCAACGACGGCGAGAAGCATAATACAAGATCTACCATGCCACTTTGTAACAGCCTTGACGCAATATTAGCGGCAAGCACTGTCTTACCAGCCCCTGGTGTAGCTTGGCAAAAGAAATGGGAGCAGTTGGATTGATATTTTTCCAACGCCCTGTCAGAGCATTCACTTTGCCACTCCCTTAACACGGTTCATTTCCTTCATAGAGAGTATTAAGAACCTTTGTTAAAACGTTCACTTTACCGAGCAATAAAGCGGCGCGTTCTTTAGTCTCTTGATGCAAAGGAGCTAGTTTGTTTTCTAGTTCAGGAAATCGAGATACGATCGACTGATACTCGTCAATCTCTCCAAGTATTATTTCCAATTCACCCTTATATTCGTTACGTTCATTGCTTAAAATGGAATAGTTTTGAATGGGTACTTTAGGCTTTATATCAGATTGGTTATTCGTGGTTACATTGTTGTGTAACTCTTTAAATTGCTCCGCTTGAAAGTAACGTTTTTTCCTACCTGAGCCCTCACTTCGCAACCAACTTTTCTTTTCAAAATGAAAGATTTCTCGGTACACCTTTTTGCGAGCTTCAGCAGAATTGGACTCCACATTATCAAGGGATAGCCACAAATCTCTCGCTTCTAGCACGGTGAATCCATCTAACCCATTTTCTATCAATAACTTGTGCATGACCGCACTAATTCTTCGAGCCCGTTTCATTTCCAAAATTACACCAACCAAAAACTAAGGATTGCTTAGTATACAGAAATCAGTAAAACTAAGAAAATCTTAGTTACCTTGAGATCAGAGACATGAACTATAAGTGTCATTTACTAACCCAATCCCTGAGCGTCTTAAAGAAGCACGCAAAAAAGCGAAACTCTCCCAAAAAGCTTTGGGAGTGCGTATAGGTATGGATGAAAGCTCCGCAAGCCCGAGAATGAATCAATACGAAAAGGGAAAACATACACCGGATATCAGTACGTTAAAGTCAATTGCAGATGAACTTGGTGTACCTTTGAGTTACTTCTTTTGTGAAGATGAGGTTTCTGCTGAGTTAGCTGTGAATCTAAATAAGCTCTCTGAAACAGATAAGCAGAAGGTTCTTGAGGTGACAGCGCGACTTATTGAAGAGTCATGTGAAAATACTAGCTCGAAAGAGGACTAGCAAATAGAGCCAGTGAAAGGGCACTGGCTCTATTTGTCTTTTAAATACTATTTGTTGTTGAGGTAACCTAGAACAACTTCATGATGGTCTTTGGTTTTGAATTTATTAAATACATGCTCAAGATTACCAGACTCATCGATAAGGAAACTTGTACGAACCACGCCCATATTCTCACGGCCCATGAATTTCTTAAGTTGCCAAACACCGTACTTCTCACAAACTTCGTGCTCTTCATCGGCTAGCAATGTGAAGTTGAGCTCTTGTTTGTTGATGAAATTAGTCAGTTTCTTGGGGGTGTCTGGGCTTAAACCGAGTACAACAACGTTATGAGCATCTAGTTCAGCTTTAGTATCACGAAGCCCTTGAGCTTGGACTGTACAGCCAGGCGTTGAAGCGCGTGGGTAGAAATAGAGTAGTACTTTTTTTCCTTTCAGCTCAGAGAGGGTTACTGGGTTGTTGTCTTGGTCGTTTAATGTGAAATCTGGAGCGATTTGTCCTGCTTCGATAGCCATGGGTTATCCTTACTTTCTTTAATTTACTCTGAATCGAGCTTTGTTATTATTTCAGTGTGTAGTTTTATCTATGCTTGGTGGTGTTGTCTAGTGGTAACTCTAAACTAGGTTTAGTTACCTTCTGAAGTTGCCTTCAACGATGTTATCGGGCCTAGTGTTAACGACTTTATCCATGGCTTTCTCACGCTCTGAAGCAGGAAGCATCTCCATTAGTTCTTGAATCATTTTGATGTGATTAGCTGCTTGGGTAGCTAATGCTTCTTTGTGGCTTTTTGCTTCGTCGTAATATTCTTTTTTCTTTTTATTCGCTAGAGCTCTTTCACCTTTGAGTAACTTTATTTCTTTTTGAAGAACTTCAATGGGGGAGTCACTTGCTTCATCTTGAGCAACTTGTACTTCCAATGACTTATTTTTTATTATCAGAACAACGTCATCATGCCTTCTGAGTGAACCAGCGGAAAGTCCCGCTTCTTTTTCGACATTACTGTTGTTGATTTTGAGCTTGCCCTTCCGTGCTTTACTGCGCAATTCTCTCGATGTTAATTTCGATACATCACCATTCAAAAGTCTTTCCAATGCTTTGATTAGCTTATTTTTAGTTATCTGTGACATTAATAAACAACTCCGCATGGGATAAGTAGACTTTTAACTTCATCTTGAAAAACGACAGGCTCATAGTCGAGACCTAAATCGTCCATAATACGTTCAGCAGCTAGAACTTTTATGTAAGATTCAGAGGCGGTTTGAGGAGTGAGTTCATTGTTTTCAATATCATAAAGCATATGAATTTCCGCTTCTTTACGTTTAGCTTCGGCAAATACAGCATCAACGATATAGTCATTCTTACAGTCTACACATTCCATTAGGTTAACTAGCGTTCGTAGACTACAGGTAGTTGAAGTGCAATACACTCCAGGGGCAACAGCATGAATATGGCGACTTTGGGTTCGAATTTGCTTTTTCCAATAGTTGAGAGACAACATATCGTTATCAATCCTATCCTTGAATAGGTTGCGTTTTTTTTTCATCATGTTCTTAGCAAACTCTTTGCCCTTGCCGCCTGCAACTCTCTCCTTGTTTGCCAATTTCTCATAGATACTTAAATAGACACGGGCTTTTTGGTCGATTCGTTCTTCATCAATTTCGTTCGCAAGTGTCTTTTTCTTTTGCCTGATTTTTTGAAACTTACTGGCATTTTTAGCGTAATGCCGTGTCATTGCCATAGACACATGACTAAATTGCTGTTTGAGTTGTGGGAAATGACAAAGCTCGTAACTAATTAAGTAGTAAGCAAAAGAGCGGCGAAGTTGATGTGGCGTAAACTCGTAATTCTTACCCACTTCAAACGATAAATTGGGATCAGATACTTTTAGGTCAATTAAATCTTCATTGGTTAGCGCAAGCTTTTCACCCATTGCGTTTTTGAACCAAGTTGTAGAGTGTTTCCGTATTGAGGATATGCCTAATTTACTGAAATCCCCTCTTGTTTTATGGAAGAAGGATTGTGAGTTAGGGTGTCTCTTTCTAAGTGGCGTATGCAGCGCTTGAAGGACTTCATAAGCTTTCATACCAATCTCAGTGGTGACAAACTCATCTTGTATTGATTGAGAGCCTTTTGCTGTCTTTGAAAGGTTGGCATGGATAACGTATATACTCTGGCGGTCAATGATATCTTCGGAGCAGCCCTGAGCGGTGTTCAGATTATACATTTCATCGCCTCTCATTCCTGTTCGAGTCATTAACCCCCATAGGCAGCCACCGTTGAGCTTTTTAAAAAGTATTTGAGCCTCTGTTAGATTGGTGATTGTCCATTGCCCAATCGTTAGTTTGCGTTTTGAATGGAATTTATCTAAATGAGCGCTAACTATCTCTGGTTTATGAAGGTTTATGAGAGTCAGAGTCTTTTCTTCATTTGGGGAGTGAATTACTGTGAAGGCTTGTTGAAAAGCAATGGTGCGCTTCTTATTTTCTTTACCCGTCTTACCTAAATACCAGTTGATACTGCCGTTTTCTTTTCTAGCGTCACCATTGACCAGATACTTAGCATAACCTACATAGGCTTTGTCAGTGTAGGTGGTAATGTAATCTGCCAGTTGCCCTAGTTCATGACGAAGAGCGTAAGCTTCATTAATCACCTCTTCCGACTTTTGAAGCCCCATATAGTAGAGCCTTTGTGGAATGACGGTATGTTGTTTAGATTCTTTAAGGGTTAAGCCAAAATCTGACGCGTTAAGTTTTTTATTAAGGTTAACCTCAAATGGCAAGCCTTTGGCTTCTACATAAAGGCGATTTAACCCGCTGTAAATTTTCTCTCTTTCAAAGTCGATATCGGTACAGCCTGTTAACACCCAAGTTTCGAGTCGGTCAAAGTTAAGCACTGATAGAGTGTTAAGTCCTGCATTTAAAAGTGGATTGATGACTTTCTTAAGGTCAGTTAGCGCATAATAAAGAGTATCAAAAGAATGGTCACGAGGTGAAAGCCACATCATTTTAAGGATGAGCACTATAAGCTCATTTTTTAGGTTGCGCTCAATCACTCTACCATCGTTGGTAAACTCTAGGGTTCGGGGTGTGTTTGCTTGCGGGTCAATATGATACTGCAAGTTTCTCCATGCCTCATCATCGGCAATTTTGCCTAGCGATTCACCTGTCACCGTAAAGCCTATATCAAGAGCTTCGAGTTCATCCCAATCGCCGCGCTCAATCGCTGGCTTTAAGACATCTATTAAGTAATTTGTATGAGCGCCAACGTTTTGTTGTGCTTTAAGAAGCTTGTTTTGGTGTTCTAGGTCAGAGAGTTTTATCATGTGAGCTTCCGTAACTACATAGATAGAATTGCATGGTCGATGGACACTCTTGGATGGCGACCTTGGGTATTGAATTTTTTCATGGCTTCATCGAATACATCATCACTTGCCCCATCCAGCGTACACTCAAATGCTTCGATTTTTTCTAGAGCATCCCCTTTTGAATCAGGGAACATATCAAGCCCTTCCTTAAAAACATCGATGTATGAAATAAGCTTATATATAGCATCAACTTCATCTACCGCTTTGGCAGATTGGCACTTGTGGCACATATCAAACTCGGCGCAAGGTAAGTTTACGCCTAGCGCATAGTTCGTTTCACGCTGTGTATTCTTACCATCAATCATGACTTGTTTCCCATCGCAAGCTATTCCGTTGGGGTTAGTTTTACGCTTTTTCTCACCTTCCTCGTATGTCAGCATCGGAATACCGCGCCTTTTAGCCACAGTGTCTTTTGCTTGCTCTAAATTATTGTCAAAGAGATTTTCGATGACTTCGACACCTTGAGATAGAATGACTTTATTAAGTGATGGAAGCCCGTTTATGTAACTTCTCTCTATTGTTTCTCGCTTGTTTTGGAGCAAGCTTTGAACGGCTTGAATGCCTCCTTCGGCAAAGGTTTGATTGCTGTTCATTTCTCGCCAGCGACTTGATGAAAGAGAGAGATAGTAATGGTTGGATTCAACAGACCATTTCTTAATGAGGCTTGCTGAAATAGGGCTAATGCCTTCCCAACCAGAAGGAACATCAGATTTAGTTCTAGCTAAAAGCAGCCGTTCGTATTTTTTAGGCTGTTTGTCTGCTTTTTCTTTTGCATATAGCTCTATATCTTTTATAAGTGTTAAATCAGAAGCAGGGGCTTTGAAGCATCCCATTTCACCATTTCTATAGTAAAAAGAAACGATAACATTGCCATCGCTATCACTTTCGGAGTAGGTGAGCGGAAGTGAAATTCCTTTAAGCGGCAGGTCTGTGTAACAAGATAAAATGCAGTAGGCACTGTTGGTCGCCCCTTGTGTTGCTTTGGCTTTGGAGAGCGTTTGTATTTCTTTATAAGCAACCGTGCGACCTAAATTATTCACGACCTTCTTTAACGTGATGGCTTGGTGATTTCGGTAGGCGTAAAACAGCTCTTTAAACCAAGGTAGGCTACCAGCCCGATAGGGCGATAGCAGGTGCAGTTGGCTAACGAGATGTTTATTTAGTTCTCCCAAATTAAAATGATCATCGGCTACATCGTGATTATTAAGGGTAAAAATTAACTCAGAACCATCTTCACCACTGCCGTAGAGCTTGGACAAGCGCTCTAATAACTTTATGAACTTCACGCCATCGCGTTTATCAACGTCAAACGGCTCACCCACCAACAGAGCATCGACACCACTACTGGAGCGAGGCTTATAGCTTGAAATCTTGACTACTTGCAGACTCTTATCTCGCTCTCCTGTTTTAACGTCAATTGGGTGGGCGGTTTGTCGAATGTTGCTGTCGTTCAGTGAGGTAAAAAAGCACATTAAGTGATAGGCGGCACCCATCGTAAGGTTAAAGGCCGCGCCAGCATTTACAGCAATGCCCCTTTTGTTTGGTATCCCAGCTCGTGCTTCCAATGATGTCGGGATTTGGATTGTTTCCTCATGCAAGCCAAGGCTTATGATAAAAGGCATGGTTTCTGGTAGAGGGGTATTGTTTTCTTTAGCGGCAATGAGCTGTGGCGCAAGAGTGAAAAATAATGCCTCTAATCGTGTGACCAGAAGCTTTTCTTCCTCATCTGAGTACCCTTTGAACGGCGTTTGTTCTCTTCCAAACGCTCGGTGATTCCTAGCCCAATCGGAAACAGGTAAGCCGCACCATTCAAGCGCAGTGCGAAGGGATGAAAGTAGTCCTACAACACTCGATTCTTTAATGCCTAACTCATCCCCATGAGTGTATTCCCATAGGCGTTTTGAAGGGTTAAGCATCTTGATACGATGCCTTAACTCACCATCGTTGCCAGCATATTTCAAATAACCACTTTCGGTGAATGGGTCAACATTCAGCGCATCACAAAAAACGAGGTAGGCGCGGAAGTTCTCGTAGCATGTTGTGACGGTTCGTGCTGACTTGCCATTGCTGACATATTGCTGAGTTTTTTTGCAAAAATTTCTGATAAATTCGGTTCGGCTGCCTATTTTTTCGTTATCTTTGTTAGTCCCAAAATACAATAGGTGAGATACATCGAACTGCTCTACCTTTGTTGATTTAGAGCCTTTATAGGGAATCTCAAAATTCAAAGGAATAACATTTTGACTGTTGCGTACACGCTTAACGGATTTGGACTGTCTTGCAATTTTACTTTTCGCCATTATGCCCAACCTCCGTTTATTTTGCGGTTTTTCGCTTTTGCCATGTTGATTTGGTCGTCCAATTTATTCATGAATTTAATGTATTTTTCAGTGGTTGACGTGCTTGCGTGTCCCATTAAATTAGCCAATTCATCCATAAGGAAGTCATAGCTAACAGTACGCTCTTGTGATTCCTGCCAAAGCCAATGAGTTGAAAAGGTAGAACGTAAATCATGAATACGGTAATACCAAGAAGAGTCGAGTTTGCGTATCTGTTTTCGAAGGTTTGAAAAGTGCGTTTCTAAAGTATTACCGGAATATGGCGTCCCTTTATTTGAAATAAATAGGTAATCTACGGCATCTAAAATCTCACCTGCCTGAACAAGTTCATTGCGTTTGCTTAGGTTCGTAAGTCGTGCGTTACTTTCTTTGTATATCTCTAGCTCTTCGTACAGCTCTATGGGAACTTCTACGGTGCGAGGCTTACTGAATTTTGTGCGAGTAATTTTGATTGGTACTGCATCTAAATCACTGTAGTCAGCCTTTCCTATATTGTGAGCGGGGAAGTGAATTGCTTCATCAATTCTTAGCCCAGCCTCAACACATAGTCGGAAGATTAATTCAGTCGACCTTGGGAGCGAATTGACATGTTCATTAAATAAAGTCTTGTGCTCAGAGGGCATGGGCTTGAGCTTTTTATGGGCGGGTGTGTTTTCTTTTTTAGGAAACATCTTCATGATATTGGATGTTTCATAAGTACATTTAGAGCTGGGTTTTGTGTGAGCCAACATATCGTGTTGGTCTAACTCTTGATGCACTGTTCCAGTTGTGTAGTGGGTAACAACATTATGATCGTCATTTTTGATGTAGCCGTATTTTTGCATCCATTTATAGAATCCAATCACGGCACTCATATAACTTCTAGTGGTAGATAAACTAAAAGCTTCATCGCCATTAGCACCTTCAATATTATTGCAGTTTGCAAGCAGAAACTCAGAAAATCGCCAAGGAGCCCCTTCTTCTTCATACTTTGAGAGGGATTTATATGTTAGGTATTCACGTGGAATCTCCACACCATATTGATCAGTTTGGTAGTGGTGAGTTGAATCTAAGTAACGAGTATAAGCCAATAAGCCTTTAGCAATTGATCCTGTATCTTTGACTGCTGCTTCACCACGCAATTTAGACACTAGATATAGGGATTGCGGATAAACAACCGTCCCACCAGGGGTAATGATGATATCGGTTTTCTTTAGACGAGATTTCAGATTGGAAGGAGAAAGGCAGGGAGAGTACGTCACCTCTCCAGATTCAGTATCGGTACTCTCTGAAATTGTCAGCTTTGCTAATGTATCGACCTCGACAGAAAGCAGTCGGTAGTCATCATAAACATCGGAACATTTTTCTTCATGCGTTTCTATCACAAAACTTTCCTCGATATGTTACCCACATATCAAAGATAGATTTGTCATAAAAAAACATCAAGGTTTTCCGTCATGAGAAATTTCTAAGGGTGAATTTCTTCTCGCCCCAAACACCGAACTGCTCAGCAACACTGTGGTCTTCGTCAGATAGCAGTGTGAAGTTTAGAGATTTCTTCGCAACGAAGTTTGGTAGGCGTTTCACTGGGTCGATGCTGACACCCAGAACAACCACATTGAGGTCATCAAGCTGTGCTTTGATATCACGCAGGCCTTCTGCTTGCACAATACAACCTGGAGTCATTGCTTTTGGGTAGAAGTAGAAAAGTACTTTTTTACCTTTGAAGTCACCAAGAGATACGATATTGCCATCTTGATCTGGAAGCGAAAAAGCAGGTGCTGGAACACCAGCCGTTAGCGTATTCATGACATTTCCTTTTTAAAGACTGTTTTTAATAAAGTTGAGCGAGCCTTGGACTGATAGGCTCTGACACAGCGAGTTGAATTCTTCTTGTAGCTGCATCAAATTACATTCTGATTGTACAGAAGCGGTAATAGAGATATGGAATTGGTCGTTGTCGAGTTGAACCTTAGACTTATTGATGGTTCGTGCACTTAACGAATTGAGGCCGATATTTCGGTCTGCGAAGAACTGGGTAAACTGCTCAGTAAGGCCGATTTTATCGTCTGACTCAACGAACACCTCTACTGTGTAAGAGTTCTCAATAACATCATGAGGTGAGGTTCGCTTCATAATCGTAATCAAGTCGTGCTCTTGGCCAAGCAAGGGCAGGGTGGTTTCAACGCGGGTAATGTTATTTGCCTTTCCAGACAGCAGCATGATAAGCGTAAATTCTTCGCCAAATAGAGCGATACGGCTATCAATAATGTTACAGCCTGATTGGGTGACTAAATGAACCACTTGGTTGCATACACCTGGGCGATCAGTGCCCACAGCTGTGATTACTAGATGTTGAGTCATAAAATCACGTCTCTTTATATTCCATTGATTCATGCATGTTAGCACAGTTAGCTCGTGGAATAAGCGTGCGTACGGGGCTTTTTATGAGGCTTCTTGCTTCTAACATGTAACCAATGATAAGAATATTGAGAGTGTTAAAAATGAGATAGAGTGGTGAGAGTACAGCTTACTTGTTGCTGACATCCAATGATGTGCTATCCGCTAGATTGAGCGCAGGTTACCAAAATTCTAGGTAGAACCACCGTTAGAAGTCGTTTTACCTCAAACATACGACAATATTTACTGCAGATGTTGCCGGTAAGCCACTTTAATGTCTTGTGTTTATTGATTGGCTTACAGTAACATGCAAAAAGAATAAATTAAGGGAGATAGACATGTTTTCAGGAAGTATCGTTGCGCTAGTTACGCCATTTAATACAGATGGTGAAGTGGATTTCGACAGCCTTAAAAAGTTAGTTGAGCACCATGTTGCTGCAGGTAGTGATGGTCTGGTTGCGGTTGGCACAACAGGTGAGTCTTCAACACTCACTATTGAAGAGCATGTCAAAGTCGTCAATAAGATCGTTGAATTTGCTGATGGTCGTATCCCAGTTATCGCAGGTACAGGCGCTAATGCTACGCACGAGTCAGTGCTATTCAGTCGTTTATTGAACGGTTCTGGTATTGCGGGTTGCCTTAGTGTAACGCCTTACTACAACAAACCGACTCAAGAAGGTTTGTACCAACACTACAAAGCGATTGCTGAAGTAAGTGACGTTCCTCAAATCCTATATAATGTACCGGGTCGTACTGCCGTAGACCTATTACCAGAGACTGTTGCTCGCCTTTCTGAAATCGAAAACATCGTTGCACTTAAAGATGCGACGGGTGATCTCGACAGAATTGCAATTCACCGTGAACTTTGTGGCGAAGATTTTATCTTACTAAGTGGTGATGACTTAACAGGTCTAGAATTTGTTAAGCGTGGTGGTGATGGCGTGATTTCTGTAACGAATAACGTTGCAGCGGCGGATATGGCTACTATGTTCAAACTTGCGAAAGAAGGTAAGTTTGAAGAAGCAGAAGCGATCAATGAGCGCTTGATGCCTCTACATAAGAATTTGTTCGTTGAGTCTAACCCTATTCCCGTAAAATGGGCGGTTCATAAAATGGGTCTGATTGCTGAAGGTGGCTTACGTCTGCCTCTGACTGAACTGTCAGAACCAGCTCAACCTGTTGTTGCTCAAGCAATGACTGAAGCGTGTATTTACTAAAAACGTATGAAGTGATGCCGAAGCGAACCTTCGGCATTTAGGAGTATAAATGAAGTATTCTCACCAGCTAGTGATTGGGTCACTGGCTGTTTTCGTTCTTACAGCATGTTCTGGCAGCCCGACTCAACGTCGTCAAGCCAAAGATGATTTCGAATACTTAGAAACACCTGAGTTTTCACAATGGCAATTGCCTGAAGATGCTCAGCCTCAGTTCTACCCAAACTTTGACATCCCAAGCGGTGAGTTCAGCGGTGGTATTGGCCGTGAAGTGGATATTCGTCCACCGCAACAGGTTCTTGAATTGATTCCTGGTGCTCGTGCTGAGCGTCAAAATGGTGAAGTGACACTATGGCTTCTTCGTGCTGAAGAGGCTGACAGAGTGTGGCAAACGGCTGTAGATATGCTGGCTCAGCGTGGCATTGGTATTCGTGAGCAATCAGAGAATGAGATTGAGACTGATTGGGTAACTTGGGTTTCTGAAGATGAAGACGTAGAGATTGGCAGCCGCTACTCTATGTCTCGTTTCCAAGCGAACAACCGTTACGGCTTCAAGATTAACCTGATTGATTGGCGTGAAGGCACTGAAGAGAAACCGGTAACGGCAACCAATAAAGAGCGTTACAACGCGTTCCTGACTAACCTAGTTATGGCTAAGTACGATGAAAATCTTCGTGCGGAAGCAGCGCTGAAAGCGCAGGAGTTAGTGAAGCGTATTCCTATCTCAATGGGTGCTGACCGTAGTGGTTTCCCTGTGATTATTGCTCGTACACCATACAATGTATTCTGGCAGCGTCTGCCAAGCTTGTTGCCAGCTATGGGCTTTGAGCTTGAAGAACGCAATCAATCTCAGGGTACGGTGAAGGCGAAGTACGCAGCACCAGATGATGAGTTCTGGGAAGAAATTGGCCTACAGCCTATCGATTTAGCGCCAGGCACTTACAACTTCCTATTTGGTGATCTTGGTAACCGTACGTCGATTAACGTAACGGATGCATCAGGTAAGCCAGTAGAAGAAGAGCTGCTTAAGTCAATGGTTCCGGTACTAGCGCATATTGCTGACCAGACCAAAAATGACAAAGAAGCGAAAGCTGAGTAGTAGCACTTAAGCAGTCACAGAGCTGGGTTCAATCAGCTCTGTGACTAGCTAAGGCCAATAAAAAAGAGGACACATTGTGTCCTCTTTTTTTGTATTCGTTGTTATCAGACTATTGGTCAATCAAGCGGATTAGCCAAAGAAAAAAGCTATGCGTCTTTACTGTCTTTGGATTCTTCTTTTTCAGCTTTCTCTTGATTCTGTTTATCCAAGCGATTGAGCTTATCTAAGTCTCGCTCTGTTTTACCACGACCCGTCAGATCCATATTTGCGGTCTGTTTGAGAGCTGCGATGTTACCCACCACAACGCTAACTACGATGATGATGATAACCCAAGGGTTTGTAAGCCACTCTAACATAAGCGCTCCTAATGGCTGATGTTCGCTACGAAGCGTGCGTAGATCTCGTCTAGCTGCTCCATAATAATCTCATACCCTAATATTGGCTTAGATTGGAGTTGCTTGCCAAGTAAAGTCGGAGATAACTGTGATAAACACGACTCCGATACTTTACGATGGCTGATATGCCATGGTTCGATCGCCACACCACCAAGGTCTTCGCTATAAGGAAAAAAGAACCCAAACTGTGAAGCATGAACAGACAACCATTGGTAAAATGCTTGCTGGTGGCCAGTAAGGTATTCCCATGGCTCTAATTGCAGCTGTGTGCCTTCAGGTAAGTGGTTACGAGCAAAGACATCGAAGTCACAACCCCAGTGGTGACGGCTCGCACCGGGAAGCGCAGACCATCTCAGGATAGCCGATAATTTTCGATGTTCAGTCAGTGTTGAAGCATCAAGAGGTTGGCTTTCTGAATCTAATATCGGAGCTTCGCCAGAAAACTTACGGTTCCAAATCAGAGATTGCCTTTCATAGTCGCGAAAGCCACTGGCAATCTCCATTTTAAAACCAGCGAGCTGAGCAGCTTCAATCAAATTATTCAGGTCATTCTTAACCTCACTGTGAACCAAGAAGGTCTTGGTACCGATCAGGCTAGGTTCTAGATGAGAATCTGATTGTCCGGTAAGCTGCTCTGGTGTCATAACGAGTCTCTCAATAATTGGATGCTATGAATCGCTGATGAAAGACTATTTAGCGAACAGGTTCACTAATGTTCTTTCGTACATGTCAGTTAGCTTTTCTAAATCAGCTACTTTCACGCATTCGTTGACCTTGTGAATCGTTGCATTCACAGGGCCTAGTTCAACCACTTGTCCGCCCATACGTGCAATAAAGCGACCATCAGACGTACCGCCAGTCGTTAGCAATGCTGGTTTCACATCATTGACGTGACCCACTGCATCAACAATAGCATCAAGCAACGAACCTGCGTCTGTTAAGAACGGGTCGCCATTGAATGTCCATTTTAGGTCGTATTCGAAATCATACTTGTCGAGTGTTGTTGTGATGCGCTCAACGATGATGTCGTTGCTTAACTCGGTACTAAAACGCAGGTTAAACTGAACATTGAACTCACCGGGGATAACGTTTGAAGCCCCTGTGCCCGCGCTTACATTTGGGATTTGGAAACTGGTTGGTGGGAAGTAATCATTACCTTTATCCCACTCAGTCGTTGCCAACTCGTTGATTGCAAGCAGAGAGCTGTGTACTGGGTTATTCGCAAGGTGAGGGTAGGCAACATGACCTTGTGTACCCTTAATCGTTAGGTCGCCTGTGATAGAGCCACGACGACCGTTCTTCACTACATCACCTACAAACTCAGTGCTTGATGGTTCACCGACAATACACATGTCGATGTTCTCACCGCGCGCCATCAACGTTTCAACAACACGTACCGTACCGTTGATGAAAGGACCTTCTTCATCAGAGGTGATAAGGAAACCGATTGAACCAGTGTGATCTGGGTGTTTGGCAATGAACTGTTCTACAGCCACAATCATTGATGCCAGAGAGCCCTTCATATCTGCCGCGCCGCGACCATGTAAGTAGCCATCAACAATCGTTGGCTCAAATGGCTTGGTGTTCCATTGTTCGATTGGACCAGCTGGAACCACGTCAGTGTGGCCTGCAAAAGCAAATAGAGGGGCTTCAGTACCACGGCGAGCCCAGAAGTTCGTCGTATCTTCAAATACCATTACTTCGATTTCAAAACCGAGTGCTTTTAAGCGATTAATCATCAGCTCTTGGCAGCCCGCGTCTTCAGGGGTTACCGATTGACGGCTAATGAGGTCTTTTGCCAGAGCCAAAGTTGGGCTATCTGTCATCCTTGAATTCCTTGTTTAAATAAAACGTCTAGTCATTAATTTCAGGCGTTGAACTGGGGACGTTCAACGCTTTGTTATCTGTTCTAATATTTCTTATTACGCAAATTGCTGATTACGCAAAAATAGCAGCGTATTGGTCTGCTTTGAAACCAATATGAAGCTTGCCATCGACTTTCAAGATAGGGCGCTTAATCATTGCTGGTTGTTCAACAAGCAGAGCGACGACTTTTTCTTCCGTTAATGTGTCTTTTTGCTCTTGAGAAAGTTGGCGATAAGTCGTACCACGTTTGTTTAGCACAAGCTCCCAACCAAGCTCTGAACAGAAGCTTGTTACTAGCTCTTCAGTGATGCCTTGTTTGCGATAATCGTGAAATTCGAACTCGATACCTTCAGCTTCGAGCCATTTCTTTGCTTTTTTGATGGTGTCGCAATTTGGGATACCAAACATAGTGATAGTCATTATTCTTCCTTTGAGTGATTTTATTTCATTGTTATGAGTTGAATCCTATCAGGAAGCAGCAACTCAGACAAAATAGAGTGATGAATATTTCATAGAGTGAAAAAAAAGCGTAAGAAAATGTCACTATTGGAGACTTATTGATCAGCCTCAACATGTTGTCAGCGAAAAAAGAAATAATTGAGCTGCACATATATAGGAGGTGTCAATGGAGTTGAGTCCTGTTTTTGCAAGGCGGCTATATTTAGCATTGTTAGTGGAAAGCCTTGATAGGCCAAATGTGCCTAAACTCATCGAAAAAACGGGGTGGCCTCGTCGTACTATTCAAGATGTACTCAAGGCGTTACCGGGGATCGGTATTGAACTTATGTTTGTTCAAGATGGGCGACGTCATAATGATGGCTATTACCAGTTATCCGACTGGGGGCCATTTGACAGTCAATGGGTTATCCAGCGTAAAGGCGATATAGCAACAAGCCTTGGATTTAGTGCATAAGCCAGCGAAAGCTGGCTTTCTTTTGGGCGTCATAAAATCGAAGCATACCGATATGCCGCTTTATTTGCTTACTCACACAGGTAGGCTGTGCCGAGCATAGTCACGGAAGTGCTGAAGTCTTGGGGAAGGGTAAAGATAACGGTGTCTGCGCCTAGCTCAATGGCATTCGACTTAAGCTCATTCATCGCACCTTGAATCAGGGTGTCATTGGGGAAGAACAAGTAGCTGTACCAGTGACCTTCGCTGCCAGTGACTTCCCCTTTATATTCACATTGCTCGATGTTAATCAGACCGTGGTAATCCATTTGTACCTTGTCCGCTTTACTATGAGGCGTTGATGTGGGTGTGGTACACCCGAGTAACATGCCACTCATAGCCAAAGCGACTAATTCCTTTTTCATACGTTTACCCTGCTATTGCATCAAATAAATCGCGAAGCCTACCCAGCTTGCAATCAGTAGTAACCACGGCAGTTTAGTGGCGTGGTTTGATGGTGTTTCAACACTTGTTTCGATCGTGTCTTCTTGGTTTTGGTTAGCTTGTTGAGTCTGTTTCTCTTTCTGTACGCGCTTCTTCGCTTTATCGGCTTGGCGGCTGCGCTCTTTTTGCTGTTTCTTATACAGTGCGATGCCTTTCTCGATACCCTGAGCAATCAGTTTAGTTTGTTCTTTGGTTTGAGCTGGCTTTTGAGTCGCTTTGGCTATCTTCAGTGCTTCTTGTTGAGATTCAACAGACGGCGTATTAGTTTTCTTTTTCATACTGAGTTCGATAATTAAAACGGATTGGCTACTAAGATAACGCAAAGCTAGTTAAGTATGAATGATTTGCGTTAAAGTGTTGGTTTGAAAATAAGTGAAAGTGAGATTTGTGCGGTACTCCATAGAACAATACGACAAGCACGGCTTTTTGAAAGCCCCAATCTTGCTCTGGTTAGGTTGGTTGTTTCTTGCGAAAGCCTTGGTCGTTTTCATTGTTGCAGGCGCAAGCCGAGAATCGGGAACCGATATTCTTGAGATAATCTATCCAGACCATCAGATGTTTTATGTTGGAATTGCGTTGAGTGTTCCTAGTTTGCTACTGATGTGGTTATTTGGGCTAAGATCTCCAGATAGAAAGCGCCTTAACAAAGTCGTGTCATGGGGGCGTTGGGTTACCATAATGGCTATCTTGGCACAGGGCTCCCATACGATTTATTTAATCTATTTGGATAACGGATGGTTCCGTTGGTCAAACGGCATTACCCTATTGCTGCTGCTTTGGTTAGCGCTTTATCTAACCAATAGCCATGCTGCAAGGGATTGCTTTAAAGTGGTTGAGCTCGAAGACTGATTCTCATCAAAACATTTGTCCCATTCACAATTATACTTAGAAGCTAAAACTGGAAGGAATAATCTATGCTTAATGTTTCAAATGAGCAGCCTAACGTTCAAAGTGCTATTTTGCCTGAAGCTGGGCCTTTCGCTCTTTACGTTCAACTTAAAGTGAACGCTAATACTGCTAATGTACTAGCAGAAATTCAAAAGCTTCCGACTCTAATCGACGAGCTAAACCAAACTCAACCTGATGCGAACCTAACGGCGTCGGTTGCGTTCTCAAAAGCTTTTTGGGATAAGTTCGAGCAAACTGCTCCCTCTGATCTAATTGATTTCCCTGCGCTTGGTGAAGGTGATGTTACAGCACCGAGCACACTGTCTGATGTTTTGATTCACTGTCATTCAAACCGACATGATCTGCACTTCTTCATCCTACGTAAATTGCTATCTGAAGTAGCCGCGGACGTGGAAGTGGTTGATGAAACTTACGGTTACCGCTTCCTAGACTCACGTGACATGACTGATTTCGTTGATGGCACTGAAAACCCGAAAGATGCACAGCGCGCTGAAGTGGCGATTGTGCCTGAAGGTGAATTCGCAGGTGGTAGCTACGTGATGGTGCAACGCTTTGTGCATAACCTACCTGCTTGGAACCGATTAAACGTATCGGCACAAGAGAAAGTGGTTGGTCGAACTAAGCCAGACTCTATCGAGCTAGATGATGTTCCAGCGGCGTCTCACGTTGGTCGTGTGGATATCAAAGAAGAAGGCAAGGGTCTTAAAATTGTTCGTCACAGCCTGCCTTACGGCACAGCAACAGGCGATCACGGCTTACTGTTCATTGCTTACTGTAACGTTCGTCATAACTTTGATGCGATGTTAGAGAGCATGTACGGCGTAACCGATGGCAAAACAGACCAACTGCTTCGCTTTACTAAAGCCGTTACTGGCGCTTACTACTTTGCTCCTTCAACTGAGATGTTGAGCGCATTAACGATTAAGTAAGTCGTCTCAAAAAGAATAAACAAAGGGAGCCTCAGGGCTCCTTTTTTATTAAAGCTTTATATGAATTGGTCGATATAAGAGCAATCGTGAGTTTTGTTCATCTTTTTGTAAGTGAAGGTCTATGGCTATAACTGTTAATACAAATGTCTCAGCGCTGGTGGCTCAGAGAAACCTCTCTAATGCCAACAACATGCTGAACCAATCTTTGGAGCGCTTGGCTTCAGGGAGTCGTATTAACAGCGCTAAAGATGACGCTGCAGGCCTACAAATCTCGAATCGACTTGAAGCGCAGATGAGCGGTATTGATGTCGCAGTTCGAAATGCGAATGATGGTATCTCCATTATGCAGACCGCAGAAAGCGCGATGAATGAAACTACCAACATCATGCAACGCATGCGCGACTTGTCACTGCAAGCTAGCAACGGTTCAAATAGCCAGTCGGAAAGAACGGCGATTCAAGAAGAGATCACCGCTTTAAACGATGAGCTAAATCGTATCGCAGAGACCACTTCTTTTGGTGGTAAAAAGCTCCTTAACGGTAGCTTTGGTAGTACATCATTTCAGATTGGTGGCAGTTCTGGTGAAGCGGTGCAAATCGGCCTGAAAAGCATGCGCACCGATGACATCAATATGGGCGGTTTTAGTTATGTCGCGAATGGCATGGCAAATGACTCGTGGGAAGTAAAATCCAACCAGAATGATATGACGATGTCGTTTACCGATCGTTTTGGTCAGCCTCAAGAGATCACCATTAATGCGAAAGCGGGCGATGATATTGAAGAGTTGGCGACTTACATCAATGGTCAAACGGATCTGGTGTCGGCTTCCGTCAATGATGACGGACAACTTCAGATTTATATGTCTGGTGAAGATACCGCAGGTACGATCTCTTTCTCAGGTTCGTTAGCCAGTGAGTTTTCGATGTCGGCGGGTTATTACGAATCTGTCGATGACATCAATGTGACCGATGTGGGTGGTGCGCAACGTGCTGTTTCTATTTTAGATACAGCCATGAAGTATGTGGATAGTCATCGTTCTGAATTAGGCGCAATGCAAAACCGCTTCGATCATGCGATTAATAATCTCGAAAATGTTCATGAGAACTTAGCGACATCAAACAGCAGAATCAAAGATACCGATTACGCCAAAGAAACCACTCAAATGCTTAAGCAACAAATTTTGCAGCAAGTAAGCACCACAATACTAGCTCAAGCAAAGCAGGCGCCGAACCTTGCCTTAACCTTATTAGGCTAATAAATCACCTCAAATCTTATAAAGACATGTCAGCTTAATCAGTCCGTTTGGTTAATTAAAATACAAATTATCGCTCGACCGACTTCTCGGCAACTTTAGCGTTTTTCTCATCTTTTTTTGATAATTTTACTGCCAGTCACGCTTTCTTCTCCATTATCGCTATTTCTTTAATTTTGTTGTTTTTTTCCTAAAGGTTTCGCCAATCACGCCGTTATTAAAAGTAACTTAGAGATAACTACTTGGTTTTCCGAGACGTCGGAAACCGCTATACCGGAAAATCAATTGGAGAAGTCACCATGGCAGTGAATGTAAATACAAACGTATCAGCGATGACAGCGCAACGTTACCTAAACAACGCAAACAGCGCACAACAAACATCAATGGAGCGTCTAGCTTCAGGTTCTAAAATCAACAGCGCAAAAGATGACGCTGCAGGCCTACAAATCTCGAACCGTTTGAACGTTCAGAGC
>NZ_VFEB01000058.1:0-270059 GCF_007858795.1 Vibrio sp. T20 | reverse complement strand
CAACTTTACGGGGTCACTTCATTTTGACTGGCTTTTCATTATCGGCTTCGCTATTTACTCATTTGGATATTATGAGCTTGGCGCTACTCGCTTCTCTTTCAATTGCTCAATTACATAATCAGGAGCCACTTTACCTAGCTCACCCAAGCAATCATCTGTCTTTTCATTGCCGTAGCGCACATAGATATCGCATACCGCGTATAGCTGCTCTGGAGAACCAGAGATCAAATATGCTTTCTCGAACGATTTAGTCGACTTGTCGATATCCAACTCTTCTTGTAATACCCCATTTAGGTACCAGTAATAGCTGTTATCTTTAGCTAGCTTCGCAGCCACTTCAATCTCTTTGGCTGCCGCAGTTTTGTCTTCAAGGCGAACCAAAGTTAGAGATTTTGAGTAATGCAGAGCGGCGTTGTTTGGTACGCTCTCCAAACCACGTTCTAATACTTCGACCGCTTGTTGGTCTTTTTTCTGCGCTCGGAAATTATCAGCGTAGCTTAACCAAACTTGCGCTTCTTTTGGATGCGTATTGATCAATTCTAGATAAACCGTTTCCGCCTTATCCCACTCGTTGTGCCAGCGAAGTACATCAGCAAACAACAATTGGTACTTTTCAGATTCTTGCGTTTCTAGAAAACTGATCAACTCTTTTACTGGTGGTTCGATTTGCGCTTTTTGTTGTTCATCTAAGGCATTAAAGTCACGAATTAGATTCGATGTTGCCGTGTGGCGAACCATGGTATCGCTGTCTTTGAGCAATGGAGATACCAGTGCCCAACGATGTTCTAGTTGATAAGGTTCAGAGCCAATCACAGACGCTTCGCGAACTTCAGGGTCTTGGTCTTTCAAGCCTCTAGCAACAGCCACCAGAGCGTTTTGACTTGGGTAAGCTGCTAATTCTTGCAGCGCACCAGTACGGTTTTCAATAGACTGATTCTGATCTTGCGCCATGTAAGATAACTGTTGAATGCGGGTTTGAGTGTCCGTCATTTCAAGCACTTGATTGATATTTTGTGCTGGTGCATCAACGGTTTGTTGAACGCTATTAGCTGCCATCGCTGACGTTGATAACAATGCGGACGTTGAAATAAATAAAGCAACCGCTGTCGCTAAACTCTTCTTGATCATAGTATTACCTTAAGCTGGAGAACTTAGCCTGTCCCTAGACTCATATCTGATTAAATTTCGTTAGGATCGATAACTCTGAACCTAGAACTTGACTTAAAACTTGGTCTCAAACGTCGTTTGTTTTGCCAGTTCTGCTCGACGCGCCATCATCACAGAATCACTGTACTTACCATGAGCAACAGGGTGTCTCATCGCACGCGCGATATACGCCATCGATTTATCAACATGAGAGAAGAACTTATGCCAGCCCGCGCATAGATAATTCAAGCCCGGCTCACCCGCACGAGTTTTGATAAAGCGATTTTTCGGACACTCGCCATGACAAGCAAACTTGTAGTCACATTGCTGACATTGGCTCGTCAGCGTACGTGATTTAGCGAAACCAAATTTCTGTTGTGGTGCACTGTATGCTAAGTCATCAAGCTTCTCGTGGTGGATGTTGCCAATTTTATATTCAGGGTAAACGTAGTGGTCACAAGAGAACACATCGCCGTTTGGCTCCATCGCTAAGCCTTTACCGCAGATCTCATTGAGGGTGCAAAGCGGGTTCGGACGACCAATCCACGTTTCTAAGCTCGCTTCGAAATATTGAACAAACACTTTACCGATGTCGTGCTTCGCCCACTCATCAAATACAGCGATCAGGAAGTTGCCCCACGCTAAGTCCGATACACACCATGATTCCATGATCGAATCTTTGTGGCCCGGAATCAGACGCTTGTCACCTTGCTTGAGTTGCTCACTCACTTGAGACGTTTGCGGTGCAACGGTTCTAAAGGTTTTCTGTTCTACGATAGGAATAAACTGCATTTGTGGAGACTTCACCACATCACGTAGGAAACGATACACTTCGAGTGCATTTTGACTGGTCAGGTTATTCACACAGGTAAGCGTGGCGAATTTGACTTGATGCTTGTGCAGCAACTCGACAGCAGCCATCACTTGTTTGAATGTGCCACGACCCGCTCGGTTGGTACGGTAAGCGTTGTGCAGCATTTCAGGGCCATCAATACTTAAACCAATTAGGAAGTTGTTCTTAGCTAAGAATCGACCCCAATCGTCATTCAGTAATGTGCCATTAGTTTGTAGGTCATTTGAAATTAACACACCCTCGGGCTGATACTTTTTCTGTAGCTCAACCACACGCTCAAAATAAGCCAAACCTAACATGGTCGGTTCACCGCCCTGCCATGAGAAGATGATTTCAGGCGTATTTTGACCTTCGATGTATTGTCGGATGTAAGTCTCTAGCGTCTCATCATCCATTCTTGGAGAACTGCCTTTCTTGTACTCCAACAAATCTTGCTTACTTAGGTAATAACAATATTTACAGTCAATGTTGCACGCTGCGCCAATCGGCTTAGCCATAACATGCAGGCGCTTAGACGCTTTACCATTATATTGTGGACCTTGAGTAATGTGCATGATTTACCTACCTATCTTAGTGTCTTGTTCCCATCATAATTCCGAATTAAGTCAGTGGCATGTTATACCCTTTATAACCAATAGGAATGACCAAAAACGTTAGAGTTACACCCTATTTCGAACATTTGAGGCACGTGATGAAATTTATCAATTACAAACATTTAGCAGCAGTTAGCGGCGTCACCATGACTATTTTTCTAAGCGGCTGTGCAAGCGTGCCTACACACCCTATCGCTCAAAAAATTGACCAAGAGATGGTGTTGGTTGAAGGCGGAACATTCACCATGGGTTCAAACAGCCCAGAAGCGACCAAAGCCGAACGACCAGCCCGTGATGTAACTGTAGATAGTTTCTACATTGCGAAGTTTGAGGTGACTCAAGAATTGTTTGAATCGGTGATGGGTTCATCTCTCAGTTATTTCCAAAACCCACAAGTTCCGGTCAACAACCTAAGCTGGCAACAAGCGAACTATTTCGTTGAGCAGTTGAATGAACTAACAGGCGAAGAATACCGCCTACCGACTGAAGCGGAATGGGAATTTGCAGCCAAAGGTGGCAACAAAAGTAAAGGCTATACTTACAGTGGTTCCAACAACTTAAATGATGTTGCGTGGTACTCAGCAAATTCGAAAAATAGCGCGCATCCTGTCGGGTTAAAAAAGCCAAATGAACTAGGCTTATATGACATGACAGGAAACGTTGGTGAGTTTGTCATTGATGCTTTCGATGACACCTTCTACAGATTCGGTCCAACAGACAACCCAAACAATGCAAAGCACAGTGACGTAGGTTTATCGCATAAATCGGTGCGCGGTGGCAGCTTTGCTTATGACGAAAATGAATCTGAAAGTTACCGTCGTGATTTCGCAAGCCAATCAATCACCATGTCAGATATGGGGCTGCGCCTAGTTAAAGATGCTGATTAGTGGGAATCGCGAACTAACGGATTTGCGCTATCCAAACGCCAGAAAACCGACCAAGCGTTAGAACTCCGATCTAGCATTAGAATTCTGCGGCCACACTGAATAAGGACACCCTATGCAATACACCAAGCTTTCAGGACTTACACTCGCGTTACTCTGTGCTCTTCCTACATCGGCTGCAGAAAAGCCAGACCTTGTCCTCCAAATCACGGTTGATGGCCTACGCGCAGATTTAATCGAGCGATATAAGCATAACTTCGGTGAAGGCGGTTTCCGCTACTTAATGGACGACGGTACTTATTACACCAATGCCAACTACCAACACGGCAACACAGAAACCATTGTAGGACATGTGTCGCTTGCAACAGGCGCTCCACCGAGCGTACACGGCATGGTAGGTAATGTTTGGTATGACCGTAGCGAAGAACGTTTGGTGTATAACGTAGAAGATGGCAACTACGCCATGCTGACTTCGGGTGCGGGTGTCGACAAGGCCACCGAGATCGATCCAACACAGAAGACAGCGCAAGGTGACGGTCGCTCTCCAGAGCCAATACTCGCCACTACCTTTGGCGACGAACTGATGATTTCCAATAGCGGAAAATCAAAAGTGTTTGGCGTATCGGTAAAAGACCGTGGCGCGATCTCGCTTGCTGGACACAGTGGCAAAGCATTTTGGTTCTCGAAAGCACAGTCTGAGTTTGTCACTAGTAACTATTACTACGACGAATACCCAGCTTGGGTATCTCGTTGGAATGAAAAAGCCATTGCAGCTCAATACTCTAAGCAGAGGTGGGAACTGTCGTTACCGCGTGACCAGTACACCCTGCAAGAACACAATATGGACCACAAGGTTAAGCTCGGTGATTTCCAACGCACCTTCCCTCACCCTTATGGCCCTGCGAGCTATAAATACTACAGCACAACATTAACCGTGAGCCCTGCTGGTGATGAGATCACCGAGAACTTTGCAAGTACACTCTTGATGCAAGAAAAGCTTGGGCAAGGCGATGCGACGGATTACCTATCAGTTAGCTTCTCTTCGAATGACTACGTGATTCACCTGTACGGCCCTGAGAGCTTAGAGACTGAAGACAACTTAATCCGCCTGGATAAAACACTCGCGAAGCTTTTTAAAACCGTCGACAACCAAGTGGGATTAGAGAACACGTTAATCGTCTTGTCTGCCGATCACGGTGTTCCTGAATCTTCACCTGCGGCAAATGCGCTAGGTTTCAGTCAAGCTCAGTACTTCGACAAAGACGCACTACTATCAAGTGGTGTAGAGAAACGATTAAAAGATGATTTTGGCTTAACTAAAGACGCAATTCGTTTGTACGCTCAGCCTTATATCTATTTGAATCATGACTTGATCACTGAGAAGAAGTTGGACTTGGCAAAAGTACAAGAAGCCATTGCCGATGAGATTGCGAAAGTGAAAGGCGTTGCGTTTGCGGTATCGAGCAGTGATATTGCGGCAAACCGAGTCCCTGATACTCATGTAATGCAGCTCATCAAGAACAACTACCACCCTGCTCGTTCGGGCGATGTGTATGTGGTATTTGATCCACGTAGCTACATTAACGATATGGAAGGGCTGCAAATTGCCTCGACTCATGGTTCTCCTTGGAAATACGATACGCATGTGCCGGTGATTTTCGCTGGCTATGATGTGGATGCTAAGAAGGTTTCACGTCCAATCACGCCATACGATATTGCACCGACGCTTTCGAACAAACTCGGCATCACTCAACCAAGCGGTTCGATTGGCCAAGTGCTAGAAGAGATTACTGACTAATCACAATTATTAGGTTTGTGAGCCAAACATGCTCACACAATCTCTAACATAAAAGAGCCGCTTATTCCGTTCCATACGAATAAGCGGCTCTTTTTTCATGCATGATGGATTGAATCGTGCTTAATTCTTACCTGAGTAACGAAAAGCTTCTCTGGTGAGTTGATTCAACTGGTCGTCATTCATCTTATTGTGCACAACCGTGATACGACCTAAATATACCAGCGGGACTTCCGCTTCTCTCTCTTCCAAATGAAACTTGATCGCTTCAGCTGTTGCTACGCCAAGGTCATCACTCATACGCATTGGTGTTGCATCTAACTCATCAGAACGAATCTTCTCGATCTCTATCGCTGTACCGCCCCAACCCGTGACATAAATTTCAGACAACATGTCGGCTTGGTTTAACGCATCAACCGCTCCCATGGTCATCGCCGTATTAGCATTATGAACCATGGTCACCTCAGGGAAATTACCCAGCACTAAGCGAATCCCATCAGCACCGCCGATTTTTTGATATTGCCCAAAGTGCTCATACACCGTTAACCAGTCACCTTTCTCTTCCACACAATCAATGAAGCCTTGTGAACGTTGAGTGTCCGTAATCCCCGGGATCCCGCGATTGGCAGAGAACTCGACGTCACTTCCTAGCTCTTGGACCACATGGTCACACAGCACCTCCGCGCCCATTACGCTTGAGAAGTCAAACCAACTGTCTGGTTGATGTGTCCATTGTTCATTCGGCGTGTGAAATGCCCAAATAAAAGTTTTGAATTCTGTCGAAGCCGATAGCTTTTGAATGTTCTCCTCTTGTATTCCCAGTTCTGAAGGGCCAAAAATAACGAAGTCATAAGGTGTGTCAGCATTCAACACTTGATCCGTGTATTGAGTCTGCAAAGAGTGCTCAATTTGTCTTGAAGTAAACTCGCTGATCTCGAATGGCAACTCTAAAGCGATCAACCTTTCCTTCAATGCGGTGTAATTTCGAGTCCAAAAGTCAGAAATATCTGCACTTGGGTAAATTAGGGCAATTCTGACCGGTTTCTCTACCGACATTGGCGCTAACGAAACCGGCTCGCCACTCACAGTCTCTTGAAATTTTTCGAGTTTCTTTACATCTGCGTCCGACCTTACCCCATCAGCGATTACGTCAAAAGGAAGGATAAAACAAGCTGTCAGTAGGGCTGGCAATACGTTTTTATAAATTTGACCCGGCATAACTGTTACCAAATGTTTGAATGTTTATTAACAATATTATAAATATAGAGCGATAATAATTTAAAGCGTTTTATAAGCCTTATGAATAAGACAGTGTATTTTGCGAGTTTGTTGCTCGCTACTACTTGCAACTCACCGAGTTTTGCGGGTAATCCTGAGAACAATTTCTTCCATTACGCTGAAGAAAAAGTAATGCGTGCGGTTTCCAACCAACGAACATGGGATGGTCCAACACAAGGCCCAGCTGTTCGTCATGAAAAGAACGTTATTTTCGTCGCGTCTGATTTACGTAATGGTGGCGTCTATGGCGTTGGCAAAGGCATATCTGAAGCTATTTCTAACATTAATTGGCACCTTAGATTCATTGATGGATTGGGCTCTGAGGTGCGCCAAGGTGCAGCGATCCGAAAAGCGATTGGCTTTGAACCCGATGCCATTGTTTTAGGTGGCATTGATGCGGTTCGTCATAAAACCATTTTGAAACAAGCAGAAGATCTCGGGATTGTTGTCATTGGCTGGCACGCAACGGAGCTTGTTGGCGGAAACCCAGAGATTGGCTTATACACCAACATCACCACCGACCCACTTGATGTGGCGGAAGTCGCTGCCCTGCTCGCCATCGTCAACTCAAAGGGTCAAGCCAAAACCGTGGTGTTTACCGACCCTAATTATGAAATCGCGATGATCAAAGCCAACGCTATGGTTAACACCATCAAGCGTTGCAGCAGTTGTGATGTCCTTGAGCTCAACTACCTACCTTTAGACAAAATTGCTGAGCAAATGCCCGCGACATTGAAAGACCTTGATAACAAGTACGACGATAAAATCACTCACATATTGGCCATTAACGACTTGTACATCGACTATGCGATCCCCTCTTTGGAGTCGAGCCTTGAAGAGCTAAAAATGATCCCGCAGAACATCTCTGCAGGTGATGGCAGCAAAGCGGCCTACAAAAGAATCTATAGTGGACAATTCCAACTGGCGACCGTTCCTGAGCCCTTATATTTACAAGGCTGGCAGATTGTCGACGAGCTTAACCGAGCCTTCAATCAGATGCCTCCTAGCGGCTACTCTGCCCCAGTACATCTCGTCACACCGGAGAATGTTGAAGAGCTCATCAGCCAGTCAGACAAAGGGATTTACGATCCTAAAAATGGCTACCGTGAAGCGTATCTGAGAATTTGGAAGCCACAATGAAATTACGTCAGATAAACATCACCCAACGACTCATCATGTCGAACTTGCTCTCACTATTAATCGTGAGTCTTGCAGTGATCATGGTGATTCGATCTTTGTATTATGTTGAGTCGACACTCAAAACTGAAACCTCAACGCACGTGTCCGATTTGATTATCAACTCTGAAATCAGCCGCCGCGTGTTTACGTTAACTTCTCGAGTTAAGTTACTGGAGCAAACCTTTCTGTTCAGTGAAACCACCTTGTCTGAAGAAGCATTCAATGTCGATTTTCAGCTCCAACGCTTGAGAGACTTATCGACCAATGAAGGCTTCTCGCAAAAGATTGACGCCTTTATCGATAACTTCCATCGCTTCTTAGGCAGTTCATTGGCACTAAATCGAATCTTAAAACAGACCAATCAGATCGACGCGGCACTAGCCGAGCAACTGGATCAGCTCGAATTTGCGATTGCCGACAGCAAACTTAGACACTTAGATCAGCCTAACTTCATCCGTTATAACAATGAATTAGATCTCATCAACATGTTGCGAGAGTCGTTCCTCACCTCTGGGAAAATGGTGGGTGACATACATAGCCGTATCACACCAGAAACAGAAAAAGTGTTGCTGATAGAAGTAGAAAAAGAGCTCGACATCTTCTTACTTCACTTAGAAAACGTTGATATCGGAACAACTGCGGTTATTGCGGAGAAGAAGCGAATCCACCGCACCGTGAAACGCTACAACGCCGCTTTAAAACGGATTCGCGCTAATCTGGAACAACGTTGGTTGGTAATGGCTTCGCTGTTAGAAGCACAAAGCGACTTGTTAGAAATGGTAGAGAACACCGAATCACGCGTACAGAACCAAGCTCTAGAACTAACCGACCAACTTGAAGAAGAGATCGGTTTATCTCGGTTGAACGCCATCATCATGAGCTTCTCGGCTTTTGTGCTATCGATGCTGCTCGTAAACCATGTGGTGAGACACCACATTCGACAACCACTCAATGCACTGCGACATGGTTTCGACCGTTTAGAATCCGGTAGCCTCAAAAACCCAATCAACTTGGGTCGAAGTGACGAGTGGTCTCACTTAGAGAAAGCCTATAACAACATGGCTTCAAGGCTGTCGGAGGCCTATCTCGACCTCACTGAGGAGAAGAAGAACTTCGACTTTCTTGCTCACCACGATCCGTTGACCAATTTGGCTAATAGATTATTAGCCACCAAACAGTTAGATAAAGAAATTAAGCTCTCGAGCGAGAACAATGCGCCCTTTTTACTGTTTTATCTCGATATTGATGAGTTCAAAACAATCAACGATTCGTTAGGCCACGCACCTGGAGACAACTTGCTGGTTAACGTCTCTGACATCCTTAGCAATCTCGTCGGAGATAAGGGCTTTGTCGCTAGAATGGGCGGTGACGAGTTCTTGGTTGTGTATTCGAACGTTGGTTTAGAAGAAGGTGAGCCCATCGCTGATCGCTTAAACCAAGCATTAAGAAAGCCTTACTATATTGATAATAACTCTATCTTCGTTTCAGCCAGTATTGGGGTATGTGAGTACCCTACTCACGGTTTAGATCGTGAAACCTTGATTCGAAATGCCGATACCGCTATGTATCACGCAAAGCGTAATGGTAGAGACCAATACAGAGTCTATGCTGATGAAATGACCCATGAAGTCAATGACTTAATTGAAACCAACATGGGGCTTCATCAAGCCATTGCCAACGACGAACTGGAAGTCTTCTTCCAACCAAAAGTCGACTTGGATTCTCAAGACATCATCGGTGCTGAGGCTCTTATTCGTTGGCGTCACCCTAAACTCGGATTGCTTCCACCTATCGATTTTCTTGAAGTCGCAGAGAAAAGTGACCTTATTATCGACATCGATAAATGGGTGTTTAAGAAGGTGGCGAACCTGATCACCGAATGGCAACGCTCAGGTATCGACCTACAAGGTGTGATTTTCTCTATCAACTTCTCAGCAAGAATGTTCTATATGACGGATCTCGCAGAACAGTTGCAAGTGATACTCGATGAGACGGATTGTCAGCCACATCAACTGCTTCTTGAAATCACAGAAAGAGACATGATGCGAGATTTCGAAACCTGCTCAAGAACAATTGAGGTACTTCACTCGAAGGGTTATAAGATTGCGATTGATGACTTTGGTACCGGCTACTCTTCATTGTCGGTGTTGAAGAATTTGTCTGCTGATTGCGTCAAACTCGATCGAAGCTTTATTGAAGACATAAATTCTTCGAAAGTAGATTATGAGATTACTTGCGCGGTACTCAAGCTTGCACAAATACTTGATTTTTCAGTGATTGCAGAGGGCCTTGAAACACAAAATCATGTAAAGACTCTACGCCAAATTGGCTGCAAATATGCTCAAGGCTATTTCTTTGCTCGACCTTTGCCCATCGATGATTGGGTGTCATACTTCTTGCTTAACTCTGAGCAGAGCCAAAGAGAAGCTTAGTGCCTGTTCCTTAAATTAATAAAGTTTCAGTGAGTTAAGTTCCTTCACCGATTTTTTACGAAACAAGTGTAGCCTTCGGGCTGCCCCCACGGACCAAGCTGCCGTTACAAAAAGCAACCTCAAAGTTCTCATCAGTGAAGTAGCCTTTATCTATAGTCAAAGTGCCACTGTGTTGGCTTTCTTTCCGTTTAAAATCGCACGAATACTTTCCATTGCACTGCCCTCTATCGTACTAACTAGCTACATCTTTTGCTGCCGCCTTGATCTTAGCGCGCAACCATTTGTGGCTTGGCTCATTGGTACGGCTTGGGTGCCAAATCATGCACATATCGAGATCGTCGAGTTCAAAAGGTAAAGGCAGCGTTCTAACATCATATTTTCCAGAAAAACAGCGTACAGATGACATTGGGAGCATACCGATGGAATTTGAGCCCTCTATAACAGGAAGCATCTCTACGACACCCGCAGCTCGATAGATTACTTTGCGTTTCTCAAGGTCACTAAAGTGTTCTGAACTTAGTAGACTCCTTCGAGCGTGCCATCGAGAAACAACGACATGCTCTAAGGCTAGAAATTGCTCCATATCGATGGTATCACCTATCGTCGGGTGATCTGAGCGACACACCACGACTAACTCTTCGCTAGCAATCACTTCATGCTTGAGCATAGTTCGACCCCTTGGGGTCATATCGATGATCACATCATGTCTTTGAAGCCTAAGGTCTGACTCGTAGTCCTCTGTAAACAAGGGATGGACTTCCAAGGCAATACCTGGTGCAACTTGACTGATCAACTGCATGACTCTTGGTACCATTTCGTAGCTAGCCGCCGAGACGCAGGCAATTGAAAACACTCGGCCTGAAGTTTTAGGGTCGAAGTCTCTTGATGCGGATAAGGTAGAAGTAAAGTTTTTTAGCGCAGCGGCCATTGCAGGATAGATATCAATAGCAAATGTGGTCGGCTCTACGCCAGAAGTGGTTCGGTGAAACAGTGGCTCATCATAGATATCTCTCAACCTTGCAAGCGCTTTACTCACAGCTGGTTGGCTTATATCCATGCGATTAGCAGCTCTTGATAAGTTCTGCTCTTCATAAATAGCGACAAATATAGGAATTAGATTTAGCTCGGTACTTTTCATACAGTTCCATATTAAAGAGGCAGGTTCCCTATAGTAGAGAACCTGCCGATTATGTTCGATGTGAATGACTAAAGTTTGCTACTTAGTTCTATCTTTTAAGTCTGGCAAAGCTTTAGGGATTTTCAATCGGTCGACAATTGAGCGAGAATTGCTCGGTTTTGATTTATCATCGGGTAAGTGACCTAAGCCTTTCCATAAACGAGTAAATACGTTTTTGTCTTCGCGCCCTTGTTGAAGGGCTTCGCTATCCTCTAGCCAACGCTTTTGTCCATTCAATTTACCAAGTTGCACTTTATCCAGTTCTAGTTGAGAGGTTTCGTTTCGTAATTGACGATAAATAAAGGTTCTTAATTCAGCCCAATTACCTTGCTTAAGTAAACGACGTAATACCAGCCAACTCGGTGTTGGACGGTTTGTGTAATAACGTTTAACAGCAACAACTAACGCAATGCAGAATAACAGAGCCAAACCAGCAGAAATAAACACTGACATGTAAGCCTTGATAAAGGATCGGAGCGTGTGTTTTGCTTCAAACACCTCACCTTTTACGACAACACTTTCAAGACGTTGATTCTTGCTGTTCCACCACTGGAATGAGAAGTCTGGCAAGGTAAATTCGCCACCTTGTTGAATCACATAAACCGTTTCTTCAACTCGGCTAGAACGATAATCTCCACGTTCTTGTGTATCGTCTAAACGATTTGGCTGTGGGTAAGCTTGATATTGCTGAGTCGATTCATTGTTTAACACATCTGGCAGTAACACAGACAAGCTGTCTTTGGCCTTGATGGTTACCGTTCGAGTAATGGCATCGCCTACTTTTAAGTTTTCACTCGAGCGTTGCCATTGTTGCTCTGTATCTACTTCTGTTGCAGAAAACCAAGGCGATTCATCACTTAATAAACCTGAAGGTAGTGAGGTTTCGAACTTGATCGGCTGCGTATAAAGCGTACCACCAACGTTTGATCCATCAGGAGCTGACACTTGAACACGAACAGGTACCGTTGGAATCACGAATTCGCCCGAAGTCATCGGATAAAGCGTCACTTCCCAGCGTTGGCGTGACCATGTTGTGCCACCCACTCGTTCAGTGTAGTTGGTCGCAAGTTGATTTCGCTGCTTGGCAATCACATTTGGGATTTCGATACTACCAATTCGAGTACCGCCCGTTAGCCAGCGTGGTGTCGCTACCTCAATGGTCAGAATCACTTGTTCATTAACGCTTACTTTTGCAGGCGTAATCTTATCGCCTGACTTGGGTTTCTCACCTATCCAAGCGATAAGCTCAACGTCACCACTTTTTTGTAGATCGAAGATGTCAGTAGCAGAAGCAAATGCAGAAAAAGCAGTGCTAAACAGCAAAACCATCGACACAAGCAAGGTCTTGGTTAAGTTCAACGACTTTGCCCACCCTACCTTTACTTGAACCAATTCAAGAGTTAAATCATATCGACTCATTGTGCTTGCTCCTGTTTTTGCGTCTGTTCGATAGACGGTGCAGGATCTCTTAACTGAATTTGAAATTTCGACTTTAAGAAGAACTTAGGATCCGCTTCAACGCGTTTTAACCACTTGTCGGCAAGCTCTTGGCTACCCAATATTTCATTGGCGTTAAGCGTTTCCTTGAGCATCAATTCCGCTACCGTTTCTTCTTCAGCGCCATCACCCGTTCGCGGCTGATCATCTTCGAGTTCTAAAGATTCTTCAGGACCATCTGTGGTTCCAGACTGACTTTCACTGGTTCGGTTTACCTCTTCAACAATTCCACTAAGCACAGCAAGATTGTTCTCCACATCCGTTCTTAGTTCTGGTGACAGATCTTCTTTCTCGCTTAATGATTTTAGAAGGTCTCGCGCCGCAAGGTATTCACGCTGCCTGGCTAACGCGCTCGCTGCATTGTATAAACCAAGGTCAGTTTTGGTTTGCAAAAATGCACTGTGAGCTAGCTTAAAATCACGAGCATAGTAGTAAGCCGCGCCCTTTCGCATTGGGTCAGTAAAATGTTTGGCAGCTTGAAGATATTCCTTCTGGTTCAAGAGGCGTTGACCTTGCTGGTCAGACGTTAACCATAAGTCCCACCACCATTGAGCTGTTTTGTCCCAAGCCGTAACCGACTCCACCACAACTGGTTTCTCAGCGGTTAAGTTAACTGTTTTCGCCAAAGTGTCTGGTGAATACATGCTGCTTGTGATCATCAAACCAACGACACACCACTGCACCAGCCACCCTTTTCTGAACCACAACAACATGATGATCGCCATTGGAATGAGCAGACCATAGCCCATGTCTTTCCAAGGCATTGAAGATTCGCCGTTGAGCTGCATGTTTCTTTCAACCGCTCTGTTAAGTTGTTGAATATCCGAATCATCAACGGTCACCTCAACCACTCGTCCACCCGTTTTACTCGCTAAGTTACGCAGTGAATCTAGGTCGACAGGGTTATCGCTCACCACATTACTGTTTCCTGCGGCGAGAATGAGCAACTGATACGGATTGTCGTTAAAGAAACTCTCGTACGCCCTAATGGTACTTGGGTTTACACCATCTGATACCAGCAATACAGAAGAGCCTAACTCACCAGACAGTTGTTGATTGATCAATGGCAGTGCTTCTTCTGCTGACTTACCTGATACCGGCATGATATCGGGTGTGATAGCCGCTAGAAACGGTTCGAATACCTTGCTGTCTTGAGTGACGGGCATCGCGACGTGTGCGCTGCCTGCGTAAACCACTAAGCCCGTATTACCGCCTTTCCGAGCTGCTAATAAGTCTCTAATCTTCTGCTTAGATCGTTCCAAGCGACTCGGTGGTAAGTCTTTAGCGAGCATAGATTCACTGTTATCAAGCACAACCAACATCGACGCTTTGTCTTCACCAAAAGGCGAAGCCTCACGCTGCCATGTTGGGCCAGAACAGATAATGATGGCGATAGTCACAATCACCACCAATAGCTTCAATGGCAGTTGCTTACGCCAGCCTGTTTCGCCAATCGTCAATGCATCACGTAAGTGTGCAGGTAGAATGTCTTTCCACGTTGGTTTGGTCTCTTCTCTCCAACGAACCCATAACAGGAAGAACATCGGAATAAAGGCCAACAACCACAAAGGTCGGATAAAATGAAATTGGGTAAAGAACTGTTGCAGAGTGAGAGAATCAGGCATCATCCTCTCCTTTCAATTTTTTAGTTTTAGAATTCAAAAGCGACCTTCTACGCAAAGTCGCCAGACTAAAGGCAGTCAGATACATCACAACAACAATCGCCATTAAGTAATGGTGCAGCCCCTGTTTAGGACGATAAGTGGTACTTTCATATAACTGTGGTTCTAGTTCACCGATTTGAGCGTAGGCTTTGGTCAGTTCGTCGCGGTTAAGCGCCTCAAAGGCTTCGCCACCAGACTCTTGAGCCACTCGTTTGATGGTTTCCATATCCAAAGCCACTTCACCAACGGTTTGTGGGTCACCCATGGCGATCACGTGAATACGAACGCCTTTCGCCTTCGCCACTTTGGCGGCATCAATCGGTTCAACAAAGCTTCCCGTATCATTACCGTCGGTTAATACGATTACGACCTTCTCTTTTTCGTTGGCATCAACACTTGAATCTTGAACGGCAGCACTTTGCTTTTCGCTTTGTTCAAACACCTTAATCGCCAAGCCAATTGCATCACCTAAGTGCGTGCTTTGCCCTGCCATAGCGACATCGGTTTGATTAAGCAGTTCAAGCCACACATCTTGGTCAGCTGTAAACGGTGTTTGTACAAACGCTGCATCACCAAAAAGAATCAAACCGAGTCGGTCCCCTTTTCGGGTAGTCGCAAAATCAGCCAGCACTTCTTTGGTCGCGTCCAAACGAGATATTTTATCGCCGCGCTTAGAGGTAAAGTCTTGTTCTGCCATTGAGCCAGATAAATCGACCACGACCATCACATCACGACCTAATTGTTCACGAACTTGTGGCTCTCCTAAGATGGTTGGTTTAGCTAACGCGCAAACCACGAGTACCCAAGTAATAATGAGCGTGGTTCGTTGCCACCAGCTTGGTGTTAGCTGGCTTGCCCCTTCAGACGGTGCTTCACCTATCGCTTCAACCAATTCACTGAAAAATGGCACCTTGATGGCCATTTGCTTGGTTCGATAAGCAGGCACTGCAAAGTAGACCAACAAAGGCAGAGGTAACGCGATAAACCACAGCGGATGCGCAAATTCAAAGCTGGAAGATAAAACATCAAACATTGTCTTGCCCCTCAACCGTTACCTGTACATTCGGCTTATGAAGTTTTAGCCACATCATCGCGGTTTGGATCACCTCTAAACGCTGTTCAAAGCTCAAACGCACATTAGGGTCAATTAGGCTTTGCATCCATAATTCTGAAACTTCATCGGCAAAGAACGCATTGCTGTTTTCACTTGTGTTAGCGCTAACAGGCAGATAAGCGTTCAAACGGTTCACATAAGCTTGGCCAAACAGCTTTGCATTACTGCTGTCTAGGTAACGAAGTACCACTTTCAGTACTTTGAAGGTTCGTTCTGTTGAATTTTTGTCTCGTGCATCCAATACCATGAGCTCTTGAAGCGCTTCTTTGCGATAACGGTTATTCCACCATTTCTGCGCTAAACGATAAGCCAGATAGATAGCGACCAATAACAAAATAACGCCAAGGATCTTCCAGCCGATCGTTTGAGGAGCCCAGCTCACACTGTCAGGAATCGCTACATCGTGCAGTTCACGAAGGATATAAGTACTTGGGGGAGTATGTTCAACAGACATTTAGCGCCCTCCCACTAGCTTCTGCAGCTGTGATATGTGGTTGCCTGACGTGTCTAATTCAATATAAGGGAGGTTTTTCATCGCCATCAATTTAGCAAGGGCCTGTTTCTGAAGTTCCGCTTTCTGAGCAAGGCTTTCACTTGCGAGGTTTACCTTAGATTGACTATCCAGATTAAGTTGAAAGCGACCATCACCCACCACCCAGTTTGCGCTTGCAAGATCTTGAGGCAATGACTGTTCTAATGGGTCAGTCACCATAATCGCTAGGATGTCATTGTGTTGTTGAAGCTGCTTGAGTCGGTCAAGGTGTTGTTCTTGGCAGTCACGCCAGTCACTAATAAAAATTAAGGTCGACTGCTTTAATCTCATTCGTTTTATCAGTTCAATCCATTGGCTGAACCCGACACCTTCGCTGTCACTGACACTCACGTCTAAGCTTTGATTTGCTTTAGTAAGGTGCTTTAACTGAGCCAATAAATCAGACTGTGAACGCTGTGCTTTGGTATGAAAGAGCTTTTGATGTGAGGCTAAAACAAAGCCGACACGGTCACCGTCTTTTAGCACTCGCCATCCACACAATGCAGCGACTTCCGCTGCCACAACGGATTTCATGGTGTTTTGAGAAGCGAAGAACATCGAACTACGCTGATCGACGCAGATAATCACATTACGGTCTTTCTCTTCGGTATAGCTGCGAACATGAGGCTTCCCCGTTCGCATCGTAACTTTCCAATCGAGATTACGGATATCATCACCCAATTGGTAATGACGTAATTCTTCGAAGTTCAAACCACGGCCACGGAACAGAGAATTATGTCGACCCGACAGTACACTGCCCGCCTTAAGATGAGGCAACAGAGAAAATGACTCAGCTTGAGCCTGAATTCGCACTAACCTTGAATAGTCACAGTACAATCGTGGATCAAGGCCTTGCGGTTTAGGAGCTTGTGTTGGCTTCGCCATGACGCCCCCTAGTTATCCGATCTCAACATTATCAAGCAGTTCTTCAACTACTCTTTGATGATCAACGCCATCGGCCAATGCGTCATAAGACAACGAGAAACGGTGGCCTAATACGGTCGGCAACATGGCACGCACATCATCTAACGTGACGTGGTCACGCCCTTGCAACCACGCATAAGCGCGAGCGCATTTATCCAATGAAATAGATGCACGAGGGCTTGAACCAATTTCAATCCATTTCGATAAGTCTGATTCTGGATAACGCTCAGGTTTTCGTGTAGCCATTACCAAAGCCACAATGTAGTTCTCAACTAAATCGGAAACGGCAATGTCTGGCAGTTGGCGGCGCGCTTCAAGCACCAATTCAGGTTCAATATGCTGTGGTGTGACTAATTCAGAACTCGTCTCGCTACCAAGTTCCTCACTGCGCACAAGTCGAATGATGTCACGTTCAGCTTCATCTTCTGGATAGTCGACCGTCACTTTCATGATAAAACGGTCCATTTGGGCTTCAGGTAGTGGATACGTACCTTCTTGCTCTACTGGGTTTTGAGTGGCTAGCACCATGAATAGATCTGGCAGAACATGAGTTTGCCCCCCCACCGTAATCGTTCCTTCCGCCATGGCTTCAAGCAGAGCCGCTTGTACCTTTGCAGGAGCACGGTTCACTTCATCGGCTAAAACAATACTGTTGAAAATAGGACCCGGTTGAAAGTGCAACTGAGGCTTTCCATCAAGCTCTTGATACACTTCAGTACCCGTTACATCTGATGGCAGGAGATCGGGCGTAAACTGAATTCGACCAAAACTGGTGTTCAGTAGGTTCGCTAGCGATTTCACTGAACGAGTTTTCGCTGTACCGGGAAGTCCCTCTAAAAGCACATGCCCATTAGTCAATAACCCTATCACCAGAGCCCGAACGACGTGGCTCTGACCGATAACACTTTTCTCTGTTTGTTCAATCAGTTGGTTTATTGCTTGTTGCGCATGGTTCATAGGTCTTCCCTTAATTCAATCTGGCTGCGTACATCCTACTCACAAGCCCCATAACTATTAGTTATAAGCGCCATAAATTATAAGCGCATAGCCACGTCAATTCTGGTGCTTTATTTCAGCCCAGCTTTCTACTTGCTAATCGCTTTCAATTGGTTAATCGCCTCCGGTGGCGCCACTTTGCTCAATGATGAAATACATTGTTCGAACGCTTTCGGTACACCGGGTTGTTGGTAATTACGCGCTAAGATTTCACACTGTGCATACAGGTGTTGTGGATTTCGGCTGAATTGGTACGCCTTGTGCAATGACTTACTTGCCGCAAGTACATCCGACTTCTCTAAAGCCAAACCGTACACATACCAATATTGCGGGTCGGTTTGTGCGGTTTCTGCCGCTTGTTTTAGGTAGTTGGTTGCTTGCTTGTAATCTTTGACTCGCAGCATTGATAACCCTGCACTGTATGGCAGCACACTCGATTTAGGTTGCGCTTGAATGCCTTGTTTCAATGTTGCTAATGCTTTTGGCTCGTCGCCCTGTGCACGATACAAATCAGCCAAGTTGGCGTAGCTGTTTTCGAAGTAAGGCTCAATTTCAATAGCGCCTTGATAAAACTTAATCGCTTTGTCGTGCTGACCTAAATCTCGGTAAACGTTACCTAAGTTCGTGCGGCCAAACCCTCTGTCAGCATTGAAGTGTTGTATCTCAATGTACTCTTCTAATGCAGGCTTGATTTGGTCTTTCTGCAACGGATTCATTTCTCCCCAGTAACGTACTAGCGCGCCTGCGGTTTCTGAACGAATCGACAATACAGGGTCTTTCAGTAACGGTTCTAAAATCTGCCAACGGTCAGGGAATGGAAAACCAGACGAGCCTTGCACCACGCCCAAACGGATCATTTCATCGTCATGTTTCACCGCTCTTGCTAGCGAGATAAGCGTATTCTTACCCGTATTGCCGCCCAAACGTTCTAAGCTCGATGCACGAATGATATTGCTTAAGCTGGCGTCCTGAGCCGAGTATGCCAACGCATCCTCTGCACCTCTGTGCCCTATTGAGTCAGCATAAAAGGCAACGGCAAAATGCTGCTGATTACGATACTTAGAATCTGGGAACCACTCACCGATTTGCTTATCTGCCCACTGGTCGGTTTGATCTTCGTGACAGCTGGTACACACGTTTGGTGTTTTAATGTGTTGGCTAATATCAGGACGTGGGATGTGCCAACTGTGGTCGCGTCTTGGGTCGACCTCCATGTAAGTCGTCTCAGGCATGTGACAAGTCGTACATTGTGAAGCTTCGGTATTCGACTCGTGGAAGGTGTGCTTTTCAGGCGTGTACTCTGATGCAATGTGACATTGGCTACACACCGCTTCTTCGGCAATTTTCAGTTCTGCAGTATGTGGATCGTGACAGTTAGTACATGTGACCCCTTTTTCAGCCATCACTGATTGTAAGAAAGATCCGTAAACGTAATCTTCATCGTAGATTTGACCATCGTTATGGTAAAGCTCAGGGGTAATCAAGCTCAGGCGATACTTATCAAAGAATGACCCATTCACGTGGTCGCCTGTTTCATTCAACTGAGTACGTCGGCTGTGGCATTGAGCACAGGTTTGAACTTGATTGGTATGGACGATGTCTTTTGGTTGCAGGGTTGAGTTGCCCTCTTGGTAGACCCATTCTTTCACCGACTTCGACAAGTCGCGATCAAAGCCATAATGCGCCGAGACTTGAACATCCTTTACACCATTGGCTTTGGCTGACTTGTTTTGTGTTAACTGATCTTTAGCTAACTGGGCCTGCTCAACGTGCTCGCTTGCAGGCCCATGACAGGCTTCACAACCGACATTAATCTCGGACCAAGTGGTGTTGTAAGTATTACTTGCGCTGTCGTAATTCTTTTTTAGGTTTGTTGAATGGCAGTCTGCACACATGAAGTTCCAGTTCTGGCCACTGTTGGTCCAGTAAAACTCATCGGTGTTGGTGGTATCAGGGTAAAGGTGAAACCAGCGTTGGCCGCCTTCGTCCTCGGTGCGAGAATCCCAAGCGAAAGGAATCAACTGTACGCGTCCGTCTTCAAACTCAACCATGTACTGTTGTAGAGGCTCAAAGGCAAAGGTATAGCTGATTTTGTAATCTTTGAATTGACCGTCCGGCCCTTCGATGTTGACCCAAAACTCATTACCCTTGCGAAAAAAACGGTTGGGCTTTCCTTTATGAGTCACAGTTTGATCGTTGAAATCACCCAAAACGGACTCATCAGTCGCGTGTTTCATCGCCATATCATGATGAGAGCCTTGCCACGCTTCCACTTCTTCGCTGTGACAGTCAACACATGCTTCAGAACCGACATACGTAGCCTTGGAAGAGTCAGCATCTGAAATTTCTGAAACACTAAGCGAAGCTTCAGTCGTCGTCGGAGCTTGTTCATTTGCATACACATTGACACTCAGCATCGATAACATAGGTAAAGACAACATTGCAGATAATACTGCAACTCGCTGGTGTTTCAATCCGTTCACTAGCGAGCACAACCATGCAGACATAACATTCCTTGTTTTTATACATCCTTATGCTTAATAAGGTAGACGTAAAAACAATGAAATTACAATTATTTAGTGGCCGTTGACTCGATAGTTGTGATTCATATTCACGACCTGGATTGACTCATCGATATGCGCATAAAAAAAGAGCTCCTAGGAGCTCTTTCGTGTTATCAGTTTAGCTAAGGCAATAGTTTACTTATTATGGTTCTCTTGAAGTTTCTCCATAACCTGATCCAAGCTAAAGCTTGCTGCTTTTTGGCGTGGTGGGTATTCGGCAAACGTTTCTAAGAACTCGCCTACATACGCTTGCGCAGGGACAAACATATAAGCATGGTCTAACAACCAGTCATAATAAGTATTCGAAGTAATATCTGCGTTTTCGTATGGGTCCATACGCAGGTTAAACAGCTTAGGAAGACGTAACGTCACGAACGGTTCTGACCAAATCTGCATGGTACCCGTTGCACGTTGCTCCATGAACACCGCTTTCCATTGGTTGTAACGAAGCGCCGCTAAATCGCCATCATCGGTAAAGTAAAATATCTCTGAACGACGGCCTTTTTCTTCTTCACCCGTTAGGTAAGGAAGGAAGTTATAACCATCTAAGTGAACCTTAAACGTTTTATCACCAGCAGTATGACCTTTAAGTAGTTTCTCTTTGATTTGGTCATCACCAGCAGCGGCAACGAAGGTTGGCATCCAGTCCATGTGGTGCATGATTTCATTGGATACTGTTCCTGGTTCAATCTTACCAGGCCAACGGACCATTGCTGGTACACGGTATGCGCCTTCCCAGTTAGTGTTTTTCTCACCACGGAACGGGGTTGTCCCCGCATCAGGCCAAGAGTTCATGTGTGGGCCATTATCCGTTGAGTAAAAAACAATCGTGTTGTCTTTGATTCCCAACTCATCCACTTGCTTCAATAGTTGCCCAACGTGTCGATCGTGCTCAACCATACCATCAGCGTAGTTACCGACACCAGTCACACCTTTACTGTCCGCTTTCACGTGCGTTCTGAAGTGCATACGTGTTGCGTTCCACCAAACGAAGAATGGCTTATCAGCTTTCACAGCGCGATCCATGAAATCGAGTGCGGCATCGAGTGTTTCTTCATCAACGGTTTCCATACGCTTACGTGTTAATGGGCCCGTATCTTCAATCTTGCCGTCAGCAAATGATTTGATAACACCACGCGGGCCGAATTTCTTACGAAACTCTGGGTCGGTTGGGTAATCTTCATTTTCAGGCTCTTCTTCAGCATTTAGGTGATAAAGGTTGCCAAAAAATTCGTCAAACCCGTGTGCTGTTGGAAGAAATTCATCTTTATCGCCAAGGTGGTTTTTACCAAATTGACCAGTCATGTAACCCATAGGTTTAAGCAGTTCAGCAATGGTTGCATCTTCTGCTTGAAGACCAATATCTGCACCTGGCAAGCCTACTTTACTTAAGCCTGTTCTCAGTACACTTTGACCTGTAATGAACGTAGAGCGACCTGCGGTACAAGATTGCTCTGCGTAGTAATCGGTAAACATCATGCCTTCTTTGGCGATGCTATCAATGTTCGGAGTTTGATACCCCATTAAGCCAAAGGTGTACGCACTGACATTAGATTGACCAATGTCGTCACCCCAAATGACGAGAATATTCGGTTTTTCTGCCGCGAATGTGGTGGTGGAAGCCGCCATCATCGCAGTACCCAAAATCGCTAATCGACGTTTGACGCCATATTTCGCTGTCATAGAAACCTCTTCTTTAGTTATTTGCATCCTGCCCTACAACGTATAGTCCATTTTTTGAACGATCGCGAGATTCACTAAACTATTAATCTATTTGTCATTTTTCTTCACAGCGACGCGCACAACTAGACGATGGAACTTACGTATATAAACATGATAAGGATCACACATGACGTTAGAGGGCAAAATGAGTAAACAGCACCAAAACTCTAAAAATCAAAAAGTTACAATAACCCCATAACAATTAGTTATAACCACTATAAAAAGACACGACCGATTTTAGAGATTAATGTTTGCCCAACGATGTGTTGCTCTAACGCATTAATCTTTAAAGTGAATCGGAGTCCTTATGGGTACTAAAATTAATAAACTAGCATTAGGTGTTGGCTTATTAGCAGCTTCTTCAGCGGCAACAGCAGCAGAAAAACCAAACATTCTTGCTATCTGGGGTGATGACATTGGTGTATTCAACATCAGTGCATACAACAACGGTATGATGGGTTATGAAACACCTAACATCGACCGTATTGCTAACGAAGGCGCACTATTTACTGACCACTACGGTCAGCAATCGTGTACTGCTGGTCGTGCTGCATTCCTAACGGGTCAAGAACCTTTCCGTACAGGTCTACTAACTATCGGTATGCCAGGCTCTGATCACGGTATCCCAGATTGGGCTCCAACTATCGCTGACCTTCTTAAAGAACAAGGCTACATGACTGCTCAGTTCGGTAAGAACCACATGGGTGACCAAGATAAACACCTTCCAACGAACCACGGTTTTGACCAGTTCTTCGGTAACCTATACCACCTGAATGCAGAAGAAGAGCCAGAGACATACTACTACCCTAAAGACCCTGAGTTCCGTAAGAACTTCGGACCTCGTGGTGTAATCAAGTCTACTGCTGACGGTAAGATTGAAGATACAGGTCCTATGACGCGTAAGCGTATGGAGCACGCGGATGAAGAGTTCCTAGAAGAATCTCTAGCCTTTATGGAAAAAGCAGTGAAAGCTGACAAACCATTCTTCATCTGGCACAACACAACACGTATGCACGTGTGGACTCGTCTACAAGAAAAATACCAAGGCGCATCAGGTATCAGCATTTACGCTGACGGCATGTTAGAGCACGATGACCAAGTAGGTATCCTTCTAGACAAGCTTGATGAGCTTAAAATCGCAGACAACACAATCGTAATCTACTCTACCGATAACGGTGCAGAGACAGTATCTTGGCCTGATGGTGGTGCTACTTACTTCCACGGTGAGAAAGGTACAACTTACGAAGGTGGTATGCGTGTTCCTCAGCTAGTTCGCTGGCCTGGCACTATCAAACCGGGAACTAAGATCAACGACATCATGGGTCACCAAGACTGGATTCCAACGCTACTAGCAGCTGCTGGTGATGATAAAGTGGTTGAGAAGCTAGCGTCTGACAAAGGTGCAACTTACAACGGTAAAAACTGGCGTGTACACCTAGATGGTTACAACTTCCTACCTTACTTCCAAGGTAAAGAAGAGAAAGGCCCTCGTGACAGCATGCTTTACTTCTCTGCTAACGCTGAACTAAATGCTGTACGTTGGAACGACTTCAAGATTTCATTCGCTGTTATGGATGGTAACATCGTTGATGCTGTGCGTTTCCAACCAAACTGGCCTCAAGTAGTTCACCTACGTGCTGACCCATTCGAAAAAGCACCACACGAATCTGGCATGTACCTACGTTGGATGGCAGACAACATGTGGCTATTCGTACCTGTAGGCGGCAAAGTGCAAGAGTTCATGAACACGCTACCTGACTACCCTATGCAGCAAAGCCAAGTGTTGAACCCTGGTAACTTCAACCAGAATGCTTACATGCTTCAAGGTAAACTTAAGCAACTAGAAGCGGCAGCAGCACAAGCTAAGTAATAACTAGCTAACGCTCCCCCTCCAAGTAAAGCCAAACAAAGCCGTGATAGCTCAAACGTTATCTCGGCTTTTTAGTATCCAATACAAAGAACATATAGGCGCTAACCGTCAACTAATACAATTCATACCAAAGCTATCCGCTCATTTTTCAAAAATAAGAACTCACACTAGTCAATATGAACCTTGATATATGACTGTTGCGTTAAGATTTCGCAAATTTTTTCAAATCCTTATGACACGACTTGAATTGGAGTTCTTACCGTGCGATTGTAATTTAACTAACCATAACAACTGTATGATTATGAAGACAATCCAAAGCATTACCCTACTTTCAACTATCGTTGCTGCACCAGCAGTATTAGCTGACGTTGAAATCAAAGTTCCATCAAGTGTTGATATTCTGGCAGTAAATGAAGCCAAGCCTGACCTAGATGGCAGCTTATTTTCATCTCATAAAACCCTCACCGTTCCAGACGGCCAAAACCAAATCGTATTCCAATATCAACTTGCTTTTGATAAAGGTAACGACCGCGAGTTTGTTGATAGCGATGCTATTATTGCAACCTTTAGCACGACAAACGCCGTATTAACGTTTGATATGCCTAAATACCGTAATACCGCTGAAGCAAAGAAAGGCTTTGAGAACCTAGATTGGAAATTAGTTGATGAGAACCAAAATACAATCAGTGTTAAGCAAGACAAGCTATTGAAAGATGGTATGCAGATTGGTCGTAAATTTCCTCAAGAAGCAAAGGAATACAACCAGAAAGGTGGTGTCGCTGCACTAACACTAGGAGCTAGTACAGGCACAGCTGCGACTGTAGTACAACCAGTCACTCTACCAGCAAAGATTGATGCGAATGCGGCGAATACTGCTGAAGAAATGCTGTATTTCTGGTACGAAAAAGCCGATGCTGAAACCAAGCAGAAATTCAAAGATTACGTGAACAAGTAGCTCAACGGTCTGAATTTAAAAATGAAAAAAGCTGGCACACTGCCAGCTTCTTTTTTGTCTTCATCTAGATGATTTAGGCTTATATTGATTAAGCCGACTCAGTCGATAACACTTTTCCATCTACTTTTGTTGGCCATCCTAGCGCTTTGTATTCTGCTGCCAGTAAGTGCGCACAGCGGCTAGAAACTCTTGTTTTAATCCAATCACCAAGCCCCAATACTTTATATTCCAATACAGCCATTTTCATAACAATTCTATTCCGCTTTATTTCAATTTATAAATCTAGCGAGGAAGTTATAGATATGGAAAAACAATGTATGTTCCCAAAAGAACACAGAAGCTAATTTTGTTGTGAAATACCCATTAAGTGTTGGTAAATTTAACAATAATGAGAGAAAAGTTCGACTCAGTTCGCTCTTGTTATACACATGTTAGGACTTAATCTCAGTGACAGGATTTCGTATCATCAAATTCATCGGTGAAATATGCTCATACAAGCCCCTAACATCGGTGATAAACACCTTTCCTCTTTGTATCTTAACCAAGCCTTGTTGCTCTATCCCTTTAAGAACTTCGTTTAGCCTAGGTCTTGATATGCCTGTTATCGAACTCAGTTGAATTTGTGAAATATTAATGCTGACGGTTGCCCCCGCGATATTGGTCTGGCGTGCCGCAAGTTCCAACAAGACGTAAATGGTTTTCTGCTCTTTTTCATGAATCGAGGATAAGTAAGCCTGCATCCAAATAGATTGCGCTTTGGTTCCACAGTGAAGTAGCCATTTGTAAACCATGCACTTCCGCTCTGCGAGCTCTAATACCTTACTTGCAGGAAAAAGTACCATAGTGATAGGCTCGACTTCTTCTGCCACTGCAAAGAGGTTGTAGTCAGCATGTATAGACAAAGCACCCATCCAATCTCCCCTTCCAATAACACCACCAGATAAGCTTTTCATGTTTTCAGTTGAAAAGCAGATACCTGCTGAGCCCTTAAGAATATAGAAAACGCCCGGTAGGTTTTGAAATTTTTTCGTAATTTCTAGGCTATGTATGCCCGTCTTTAAAACAGCGATTTCGAGTAGGCTGTCTATAAAGTCTTGTGGTAAATCACACGGCCATTGTATTTGTTCACTGATTGTTGGTTCTAACAATAACTAGTTCCTCCTCCGATAGTCTTCATACAGCATTGACACGGTATTTCTCCGCGTTACTTAAATGTAGCTCATTACCAATACAACACTGTATTTCCCTCTAAAGAAAATCATAGTTCTTAGTATCTTAATTCATTTATCTAGCTTAAAAACCAATAAAAATGACCTACACTTGTTGATCCTTTAGGTGCTTCTAGCTTTAATTGGATACAAAGCCCTTATGCATACGGGCTTTGAGTAATAGCTATCTTGTTGACTAATGTCGAATGAAACAGATTCTGCTCACTAATATTGATAATCAGGCCTAATTCTAGACATAAGTAACATATCGATGTACTTACCCGCTTTGAATGTACTCAGCCTTTTGGTGCCTTCTAACTGAAAGCCTGCGCGTTCGTACAGAGCAATAGCGGCGTGGTTATCTGCATGAACCTCTAACTCAAGTCGAACGAGGTTAAGCCAATTATCGGATTGATTAATAGCTTCTTGCATTAACGCTTGACCAACCCCTTTGCCGTGCATATCCGGGTTAATCGCTATCGCAAGGCCAGCACAATGTTTGTCTCTCACCTTGGTGGTCATAAATAAAGTAATATGGCCTACTGCTTTGCCAGACACTTCAGCAACTAAAGTGAAATGGTCTGAATGACCAAGCAACCGCTCTACCTGATCAGAGCTAAGGAAAGGCTTTTGTGAAGTATTTTCTGATACTGATGGGTGTCGATAGATATCAAACATATCTTGGCTATCTGTCGTTTCAAGATGTCTTATTTGTATTTCCAAAGCGCTTCCTTATATATTATTTCTATCCATCATCTAATTTTTTATATTACGGATAGCAACGAACACCTACAACCCTTAATACATGTAAGCTACTGAAATATTAAAAAAATAGAAAACCTGAGCCTAAGAGCCTGTTTGATTAATTTTATACGTAGTGTGAATGTCAGAATTTATAGTCCACACCAACGCTTGTGAATACTTGTTCTGAATTATAAAAATCGATATTTGAATCAATAGATCTTAAGCCAAGTAACGTGACAAACGACCAATCTTTATAGCCCATCAAGCCACCAAACTCGTACGCTAAAAAGGCACCATATTCATTATCTTCGCGCGCTTTACCATAAATAGGGTTGGCTTCATCGTACTGACGATCACTTGCATCGAGCGTAACAACGAAACCATGACGGCCGATTCGCTTAGCGTAGTTTAATTCTATGCCATAGCTATCGAAGCTGAGTGCTCCCCCTTCTGCGTCTGAGTGGAAATACACCATTGAAGGAACAAATAGACCTGCTTGGTTTGGCAAGATAAAGCGGTACCCTGCTTTGGCGTATAAATAGGTTCTTTCTCTATCAAGCAGCACAGCTTCTTCCGGAGATAAGCCTTGGGTGCCCGATAACTCATCATCAACGTCAGATTCACCAATCGCGAAATCCGTTCGAAAGCCAGTACCGCCTATATTAGTCATTTGCAATCGCACAACATTACCTTTTACATCGGTTTCGTTTCGATTGACGCCAACCGCATATGGGTCAGACCAAGCCTTACCTGAGATAAGGGTAGGAAGAACAGAAAAGTCTAATATGGTGCCTCCAGAAAGTTGGTATCTATAACCGATCTCAAACGCAATGGTACCTGTTGCAATATCCTCTCGCGTCGTACCCGCATACACTTGGTGAGTCAGCGATTCGCCAAAAGTATATTCAACAGTACCCAAAAAGCCGAGTAACCCTTGGTTTTCACTCTCCCCTTCCTGGGTGTTAGTTGCTTGATTCGAATCTTGTTCAGTACTCAAATTACTACTGTCAGAGTAGAAACCGGCCAATACACTGAAGTTACCGCTGAAACCTTCACTTGGAGCGAGACCACTGTATGCAGGCATTGAAGCCAATGCAGAAAAGACAACTGGTAAAACAAACCTCATATTCACATCCATTATTTGAATAATCATCAAGTAACTATAAGCATCAAAATAAAATTATAACAAGCATTTAACAATGTAAATTTATTCGCTTGGCGCGGTCGATATCGCTAACCATTCACTCAAAGACACAACAAATTGATCTATCACGATTGAGCTCTCGTAATACCTCTCGAAAATAACGGACACAACTCAAAGGAAGACAATATGTTTAATAAACTAATCAAAACCATGTCAGTGCTAGTTGCGACGCTTCTTTTTGCAGCTTTTGCTCACGCTGATCACCACGGAATGAAGAAAGATATCGTTGACGTGGCGGCTGAAAATGGCTCTTTCAATACCTTGGTAGCTGCAGCAAAGGCGGCAGGCTTAGTTGAAACATTGAAAGGTGATGGCCCGTTCACTGTGTTTGCGCCAACGGATGAAGCGTTCGCTGCACTACCTGAAGGAACGGTTGATATGCTGTTGAAGCCAGAAAACAAAGACAAGCTAATCGCAGTACTGACCTATCATGTGGTGCCAGGAAAAATAATGGCGTCTGAAGTGATGAAACTTGATAGTGCCGTAACAGTGCAAGGTGAAACGGTAATGGTGGGAATTGATCACGGCAATGTGATGATCAACAAAGCGCAGGTCGTGATGGCAGATGTTGAAGCGAGCAATGGTGTTATTCATGTTATTGACGCTGTATTACTGCCTAAATAACACAGACGAACACAAATCAAAGGTTCTTAGAGGTGTGACCGGTTCACACCCTTTTCATGTTTAAATACCAAGTTAAGATCGGTATCAAATTAGCCGAGTCTGCCTTTATATAAGTAAGAACCCGGATTACATAAACAAGCGCCCGAATATCAGAAAGGCCGCCATCGATACCACCTTTGTGAAAACCACCACCCATATGCAATCACCAATACTAGAGTGCGTCGCTTTCCCCAGTAGGAACACAAATAGAATCAACCCTAACACCCAGCCCACTGTCGGAATCAATGACACCAAAGCAACGATTACAGCAATAGTAAGAAGGGATTTAAAATCTGCGACCACGAATGACATTTTAGAGGCGATATACATACAACATGCGGTGATTAATGCGTCCATCACAAACGCTAAAGCTTCAATACCCACTTTTCTTCCTTCACTGATATTAGTTGAAGTGAATATTATCTCTAAAGTGATGATTTTTCTCGAAGAGGAGAACAAAAAAGCAGGCAAAAACTGTAACAAAAATGAGATTACCGTTCATCTGAAGGCACTACCTTCTCCATCACGTAATTGGTGAGTTTTACGCCACGCATTTCGACTTGCTGCTCATTAACGACTGCAAAACCAAGGTGCTCATAGAAAGGCCTAGCGGTAATACTCACCTCTGAAAAGTATCGAGAGAGACCACGAGCCCGACCAACCTCAAATACATGCTCCATTAAAGCTCTAGCGACGCCTTTGCCTTGATATTCATGATGACAGAAAAAGTGGTCAATCAGGCCATTGGGTTGCAGGTCAGTATAGCCAACAACGCAACCATCTAGCTCAGCCACAAAGGGTTGTAACCCATTCATACGCTTTTGCCATAACGCAAAGTCAAAGCTACTAGGTGCCCAAGCTTCGACTTGCTGTTGAGAATAATCTCGAACATTCACATTACGTACAGTATGAAAGAAGATCTCCCACAGTGCTTTGTCATCACTCGTTTGATAATTTCGAATTCTAACCACGACATACTCCTTTTTGTCCTAAGCCCTTTCAAAGGGGCAAATAAACAGCTGAATCAACAGGCTCTATAATCCAAACTCAACAACCTCAGCTTTCGATCAAGAGATCAACGATAAAACACAGCCAACCAGATCGTCACCATGTCTTTATCCGTACCAATGACCTTGTGCTTTTCTCGTGCAGCGATGTTGATGTAATCCCCTTTTGATAAAGTAACAACGCGTCCATCTTCAAACTCAATCACACCTTTACCTTCAAGCACCATCACCCATTCATTCTCTTCTTGGTCATACCAACCCTCTTCTGGTGAGCTATGTCCATGCGACAATATCCTTTCGATTCGAACACTGTCGTTGGCAATCAGGTCATTGAATATTTCATTGGGCATTGACGAAGGAACATCATTGTAAATGTTTGACATTGGGATCTCCTAGTTCGTATTGACTTGATTAGCAACTCGGGAATTAACTTCACTGTAAACCTAGGCGACGGCACTCTTTTTGAAGTAAAAACGGTAATAGCCCACCAAGTTACTGCAGATAAACAGCGCTTCCATAAGAACCGCTGTTGGCGAGCCAACTAAGTAATTGTGAACCAACCAAAAACTGGTTCCGATGATCATCAATTCTCTTAATCTGCGGTCATCTTTGTTAAAGGCAGCAAAGGTTTGAAACACGGAAGCAAAGCAGCTCAATATGCTAGTCAGCCCTGAGTAAGTCACAACCGTTGCGATCACCGACATGGAACAGAACAAATATTTAAACTTAGACGATGTAGAAAATACACTCGTTAAATAACGGATTGTTGCAATGATCATTAAACTCGCCGCTGTCCATTGCTCGAGCAAAATAAAATGACTAGAGATAAGCACGCCAGCAAAGAATAGACAGGTTACAATTTTCTTCCTTTCTTTAAACTGAAAAGACAGAAGATCGAAACAGATAGCAATCGCGACGAGTATTTGAGAAAGATAAAAGGCTGACATTGTGATTCCTTCAATAATAACATTACACCCTAGCCGTTTTGCTCAACCATAAATGGCCTAAGAAAACTCACTTGGTTAGTCAAAAAAATACGGCAACAATGCTTTATAGATTCAACTGAGCTCTAAAGATTCAACAAAGCTCTAAAGCTTCAACACACCACTAATCACAGTAATAGCCGAACCAATCAGCTTGATTCGCCCGTTAGCTAATAACTCTGTCGACATATAACCACCACGACGAGACGCCTGATAAGCACTGAAGCAGCTTTTGTTTAGCTTTTCAGCCCAGTGCTGCGTCAATGCACAATGTGCCGAGCCAGTCACAGGATCTTCATTAACCCCAACCCAGGGTGCAAAGTAGCGAGAAACAAAATCAAGCTCCGCATTTGATGATAGCGCTGTCACCACAACACCTCGTCCTTGAATGCCTTTTAAAGCATCAAAGTTCGGTGAAAGCTCCAATAGCACTTGTTCGTTGGAAACTTCAATTAACTGCTTAGACTCAAACTCTCTGAATGAAACGACTTGATGCGGCTCTAAGCCAAGATATTCAAGTAACGTGAGGTTGGGTTCGGAACACAATGATAACTGAGTACTTGGGAAATCAAGCTCAATAGACGATTCACAAACTGCGGCTGATAACTCCCCTGATAATGTGTTGAACACAACTCTATCACCTGGATTGATCAGCCCTTGTTCTTTCATTACATGAACAGTTGCCAGTGTACCATGCCCACATAACTTCACTTCTACTTCGGGAGTGAACCATTTAAGCGTCATGGTGCTAAGCGAAAGAAAAGCCGTTTCGGATACCGCCATCTCTTCAGCGATTGAAAACATTAGCGACTCATCCAATGGCTCTTTGGAGATGCAGACCCCAGCAGGGTTCCCTTTAAACGCTTGAGTTGTAAACGAGTCTACTTGATATATCTCTAAACTCACAATACTGCCTAGCTCTGGTATTGATTAAATATTGCTGACTACAATAAGCACAAACACTCTGTGCTACAAGTGTTTAACAGCAACTTTACTATTGCTTATTCAATAAGTATGGATTGATAAACTGGGCGCTATCAAAAGAGTTTACGAGTTCAACAGAACGTTGAGTATATGGCTTAAACCAAAGATAAGGCTTGGTAATCCCTAATTAGGGAACAAATAAGCGCACGTTCGCGGCACACCGACATCATATTGAGCTACGAACGTAAGCTTATGGAGTAATTACGATTCAATTAAATCTAATGGCGTACTAGAGCAGATTTCACAATAGTCAAGCCAAGTAGGCCTAGCATGACACCAGTCACTTTATCAATGTAGTAAGCGACACGCGTAAATTCTCGGCGGACTTTAGGTGCAGATAAAAGGAATATAATCGCGGCATCCCACACAAATACAACCACTGTCATCCAAATACCTAACCCCAATTTGAACATGAAACCCACCTCATTATTCAGTACAACCGTGAATAAGCTCAAGTAGAACAAAAGATTTTTAGGATTAAGAATTCCAGATAGAAAACCCGTGACGAATTCTTTAAGAAAAGTCGTTTGATTGGAGGTACTTTCTTCAGCAACATCAATATTGCTGTAATTACATTTTTTGGCTCTTATCGCTTGAACAGCAAGATAAACGAGAAATACTCCACCAATAATCTTCAATGCAATCATAACAGAAACGGATGCCGCCAAAATCGAGCCGACACCAACTAGGCATAAAGCAATATAAACAGCATTTGCACTGGCAATACCGCATGCAACACCTAACGCCTTTCTTCCCTTATTTCGAACAGCACTCTTCACCACAATCACAAAATCTGGCCCGGGACTTAACAACGCCAAAAAGTGGGCAATCGCCACGGTAACAAATACACCAACTAAACCTGCATCCATAAACTAACTTCCTTGTAGCTCAATTAATGCTTTACTATTGCATAATTAACGAAAAAGCACTCGGTCAATTGCATATTTATTTGCCCATTTTCAAATAATTAGACAGACTACGCGTTTTCATCAATCCAAATCAGAAGTCTATGGCCTCATGTAAGCGCTTTTTCAGCTTTTCGTTCACTAAAGCGTAATATCACCATGATTTAACTTAATTATCTTGTAACCAAAGCTAGTTTATCGTTCTAACTGGATCGCAAGAATTTGGTATCTACATGCAATGCATAAAGTTGAAGTGAAATTAGAGATAAATTTGAACCATGTCGCAAATTTTGGTCTACGATTGAGTTAGGTAAAGTAGGAAAGGAATCCGCCAGTGAAATCACTTTATGCTTCAGTTCTTGCGTCATCATCCATTTTGACTGGCACGGCATTTGGCCAACAGAATGACATATATCTCTACAATTGGGACGAATTTCTCTCTGAGAGCGTCGTGACCCAATTAAGTGACACATACGGCATTTCTTTGAAACAACAGTTTTTTTCTGACGAATCGATCAGAGATGAAGTGCTATTAAGCGAACGTCGGGGCGCATTTGAGCTGGTGATTATAGAAAGCGTAAAGCTCAAGGCACTAGCCCAACAGAATCTATTTCATAACCTTCATGAACTACAACAATCCATTGCTGGCAACATCGATTCAAGGTGGGTTGAAGGATGTGGAGAGCATGGTATCCCCTATGCTTGGGGGACAGCGGGAATCTTATATCGAAGTGACAAAGTAAGCACTCCCACCTCTTGGAAAGCTATTCTCGAACCAGACGCGAACAGCCGTGGTCGCATAAGTATGTATTACGAACCAACCGATTTGGTGAGTACCGCATTGTTAGCAAATGAATTTGAGCCATTCACTAATAACGAGCAAGAACTTCGCGTAGCTTACAAAACCCTGCAAGCTCAAAAGCCTCATATTGAAAGCAGTGAGTACGTCATTGACTATATCCACCAACCTGAACGTCTCGCTGAGATCAACCTCGCCTACGGCTACTCAGGCGATAGCTATGTACTGAACGATGCGGAACCTAATGCTTCTTGGGCTTATATTGTTCCTAACGAAGGTACTACGTTATGGTTGGAATGTATTGCTGCAATTAACAACGGTGAGCTATCTCCACAAGCGACCACGATTCTATTATTCTTATCTCAACCCGAGATCGCCGCTCAAAACGCGATGGACTCCTGGTTTGCAACTCCAAGCTCGAAAGCAAAAGTACTGACCACTCAAGAGTATCAAAACGATCCGGAGCTATTCCCTAGCAAAGAGGTATTGGAACGCAGCTATCTATATGAGCAACTCGAGCCCAATAGTATTCAAATCCGTAACCGTATTGTCGACAGTTTGAGATAATCAATGCCATTATTGAAGAAGCTCTATTTTGTACTCATTCCTACATTATTGTTCGTATTTGCAATAGGCGGAGTGGTTACCTATAACTTAGCCTCTAACCACACTAAACACCTGTATTTAGACGAAGTACAATCCGATGTAAATACCGCCCTAGTTGCGGCTGAGTACGAACAACTCGGCTTGTCTTTACTAGTAAAAGATATTGGTTCATCCTTACAGTTCTTACGATATATTCAAAACCCCGGAGACTACACCACCTTATCCCTATTGGAAAAAAGAGTACTTCGAGTCTTAAACCAAAGTCACGTAAATCAATTTGGTCAACGTAATATCTATATTGTTGATCCTAAATTCCAATTAACGCTATCTACTTTACGAGTTGACCCTTTTGAAGGCCTAAAAATCCCCGATAATATCTACGAGAAAGTTTTCGATATCTATACATCTTTGATCAATAAGAATGAACTCTCCCACGAAGGCTTTTCTTATATCTCTGTGAGTGGTGAACTCAGATACGCTTATGTTGCTGCAATAGACCCTTATTTACTCCCCCAGGACAAACGCGCAAAAATGAGTTTGAATCGATATATATTGATTGCAGATGGCCCATTAAAACAACTCTCTAATTTACTCACCAAATATAACGATGATGACAATACGCAACTTCTAATTGAACCATCATCAAATACCGAGCATATTGACAACACGCAATTCGTTATTAAATCCTTTAAACAAACTAAAGACAGCATCAACGTTGAGATGAATAGTCGACATTTTCTCGCTCAAATTAATATTCGTGAAAAGAAATTCAATCCAGAAAAATCCCTCATCGCTCAGGAGACCTTACTTGGTGGCTTAACGATATTATTCATTATTATGCTCATCGTACACATGGTCGTACGCTACCAATTAGTCCGTCCACTCAAAGACTTGTTACACGAAATCTCCATTGGTGGACTCAAACTTAGATACTTTAAACGCTCATCCGGACAAAGTGAAATTGACGGACTCAAGAACGCCTATATTGATTCATTGACGGAATTGAAATTCGAAGCCGAATTTGATCAATTAACCAAGTTAGCCAATAGGCGCTCGTTCATTCGACATCTTGATGTTCGTTTAAAAAGCTCTATGAGCCCACACTGTTACCTAGTATGTTGGGACATTATCGACTTCCGTAAAATCAATGATTTATATGGCGCAAAAGTCGGTGATAACGTCTTGGTAAGTCTAGCTAGAACATTAAGAGAAACGTTGCAAAACCAACAATCCTCTTTCGGCTTTAGTTGCAGTGACTATTCTTTAGCAAGGCTGGGAGGAAACCAGTTCATCGCCATCTTAGAAATAGGCGGGCATCAATCAATAAATGAAGAGATTGAGAACATTAACAACACCCTCACGGGTACGGCTTTCCTCGATTACTATGGTTTCAGGCTCTCGATTGCAACGGGTGTTCTTCCCGTAGATACCCCGAAATTTGAAGAGATATGGCACCGATGTATCGATGAGATGTTGATTAATGCTAAGGATCATAGTGACGGCGAGAGCCGAATTGTTTATGGCGAAGAGTTGCTTCACTCACTTGAAAGGCATGATGTTATCGAGAAAAGGCTATTGGAGTGCTGTGAGAGTGACAACTTTGAACTTCGTTTTATGCCTATCTTCAATGCTCAAACACTGCATATCGACGGCGCGGAATGTCTGATTCGTTGCCCTGCTCTTTTTGATATCAAAGCAGGGCCAGATGAGTTCATTCCAGTCGCGGAGAAGAGCAATTTAATCTCCAAACTCGACATGTGGGTCATCAGCACCGCAATCAAGAGCTATAAAGAGCTCTCAGAGATTCACAACTACAAAGGTACATTATCCATAAACATATCAGCGATGGAGCTCTATAATCGCAACTTTGCCGACAACATTCGTAAGGTACTCGAGCGTTATAAAGTTCCGCCTGGCAACATCATCATTGAAATTACTGAAACCAGCTATGTAAAAAGCACCAAATTGACCGTACAGACAATCGAGAGCATTAGAAGCTTGGGTTTAAAAGTTTCCCTCGACGACTTCGGTACGGGTTACACAGCATTTAACCAGCTTCTTCATTATCCTGTCGATGAGCTTAAAATTGACAAGAGCTTTATCGACAATATCGCCACCGACAAAGCTGACCGTAAGATGGTCGAATCCATGGTTAACTTGGGCCACTCTTGTGACACCTTAGTTGTTGGGGAAGGAGTCGAATCTATCGAGCAATATCATCACCTTCGAAAAGCCAACTGCGATCTAATACAGGGTTATTATTTCAGCCAACCATTAACTTACATTGAGTTTATCGAATTTGTTCGTGACCATAATCCACAAACAATTCTCGATCAGCAAGATATTTTAAAATCGGTCCCTAACAAAAGGATCATAGCGCTGAACCAAAAATAATTGTTAATCTATTTTTAACCTGAGCTACCACCAGAAATCAAACGCAGTAATAAACATTAGGTGTATTGGGATTAACGTTTATTAAACAGACATAAGTTTCATCCGAAGCGAATAAAATACGTTCAGATAAGGATTGTTATGTAAGGCTGTACACCTAGTCAAAGGTAGAGACATCGATATTAATGAGGAGTAAGAAACTAGAACTAAGCTTTTAAACAATCTTATCCCTTGATGGTAGTCAATAACTCCATCATGTCTTTAGAGCTTATGTTTTTCTTATGCCTTACTACAGCGTCAATCATCAACTCTAAATTTCCCGCTGATATGTAATCACTAAGCACATCATTGAACCTCTCCTGAATTTCATCACTCGCATACAAATGGTCAGGAATAAAAAATAAGAATTGGCTTCCGCTACTGCGAAATGAAATAGTGCTTTCCGGTATCTTAGCGGTCAAAGACTTAGCTGCCGAACTCACGACAAGGTCGCCATATTCAAGTCCATATTTTTGATTGATTTCGCTAAGATTTCTGATTCGGACAAAATAGAGATCAAAGTTGTTATCCTTTGAGTAGCTATTCTTCACAAATTTCATCAATGAGATTCGATTACGAAACCCTGTAATAAAATCCGTAGAATAGAGCTTTCTTTTGATAGAGAAATCCACATAGAAAATAATTCCTGTAATCAACAAGATGGCAACTAGAAACACGCTACTGATTAGATGGACGATAACTAATTTATCAACCATTGAAGTATTTTCTTCAATCACAGGGCTTTGTAAGCGAAACTTGTCGTTAATAAAACCAACGAGTGTGTGGTAACAAATATCGACCTTTTTCTGTAAAGAACCCTTCGGTAGCACTCCTCGTTCAACCAATTTAATTGAAGCTTCCAAACTCTTAAATTTCTCAAACTCCGCAGTAAAATAAGGCTTAAAGTTTGCTGACTTAATAAAATTAGAAGACTCGGTACTGTTAATTAATATATCAAAACGGCTCCACGTAATATCGTATGCTAGCCATAACTCTTCATAATCAATGTTTTCAGAACGGCTCACCATCAAAAAGTTGGCATATTCCTTTACTAACTGGAAAACAAACCAGGTGGCTTCATTTTGTCGAGTCGAAAAGCTTTTGTTGATGTCGTTAATGCGAGTGACACTGTAAATATTAACGGTGAGTACCACCGCAGCCAAAGATAACACGACGACTTTAATGGCAGTCAATGACAACAGCTTTTTCATACTAAGCCCTTATAAGTGAATATCGCGTATCTGCCAGATCATCTTGGCATGGAAGTCTGTGTTATCAATATCAGGCGTCGAAGAAAGAGGATATATCAACCAATAAGGTCCTTTGTCTCTAACCGACATGAATTTTCCATTTTGTTTTATCGCAATGATTGGCTGATAATCATAAAAATCTTCTTTAGGCACCGCGATTTTATAGTCGTTTAACGCCACGAAAGTTACCTGAGATGCAATAGGTAAATCCATTGTTTCAAGCACTGTTTGCAGAGTTACACCGCTATAAACCAACTCTCCATCAACCCAAGGTAATGATGTAACAATCTCTTGTTGGGGAAGTTGTAACAGTTGTTCTCGGCTTAACTGGTGCTTTTGACCTAGATGGTCAAATACAGTGAGTTGCGATGCAGCGAAAATAGAAAATGAACACAATGAAAGTACAAACAACAGTGCAGTTCTCATTTTAAACTCCGTTTTAAAAAGGTCACTAACCTGAGTTTAGTCCATATTGGCCATTTGACTTGCTTAGACATTGCCTTATTTTTGATTCGTACAACTCAACCCTGACTAAATAACATTTCACCTTATAATCCAGCGCGAACACAACCTTTGCTCCTTCCCAGATAATCATTCGCTCACGTTTATCTAGTAGAAATCTCTGCTTTTTAAACACCTTGAGTAATCCAATCCAGCCACTGAATACGTAATGGCCAATAAAGTTGACAATAAAAATGAGTCTGCGAGTAGCGAGAATGCTGGTTGCTGCATAACCTTTAATCGAACGTAAGCAGCTTTAAGAGACTTAATAACGGGTTCCAGTCGTTTCTACTTCACCAGTTGATCTCGTGCGTTGATCTTAAAAAGCTTACTCATTTCATAATCAAGGGAATCGAGAATGAGTTTGAATATAAAAAAATTTAACCCCATGGCGACACTTTCTACCCTAGTAATGACGTTGGTCATGTTTCCTGTTTCTGCTGAAGTTAACAAAGAGCAATTCGAATTAGGTAAACAAAAAGCCAAAGTGTGTATGACCTGTCATGGCGTTGATGGCATTTCAACACAAGATCCCTACCCGAACCTACGCGGTCAAAAAGTGGGATATCTGATCTCTTCACTGAAAGATTATCAGACACGCGAAAGAACCAGTGGCTTAGCGATTCTCATGCAGCAACAAGCCGACACGCTTTCAGACCAAGATATCCGTGATATTTCCTATTTCTATTCAATGCTGGGTAATGATTCAAGCTCGCTCGGCGATTCAAATGAAGTCAACGAATAAAATTAAGTCAGCGGTTCAAAACCTCTAGGCAAGGAGCCTTGTTATGGAACAAGTGACAACGCAATACAGCATTAAGGTCGTGAAGTACTTCATCGTCGCATCCTTAGTGTGGGCGATCGTAGGTATGATCATCGGCGTGATTCTCGCCGCGCAATTATATTGGCCAGTCTTAAACTTCGATTCCCAATATTTCCAATTTGGTCGACTGCGCCCGCTACATACCTCTGGTGTGATATACGGCTTCGTCGTGAATATTTTGATGGGGACCTCTTTGTACATTGCCCAACGAACGGGCCATTGTGACCTGTTTAACAAAAGTCTTTCCTGGATGGTATTTTGGGGCTGGCAATTCATTCTTTTACTAGCGGTCATTTCCCTCCCCGCAGGCCACACCACCTCAAAAGAGTATGCAGAGCTTGAATGGCCAATCGACTTAATGATTGTGCTGGTTTGGGTGCTTTATGCGGTGTTGTTCTTTGGCACGCTTGCAAAGCGGACGGTCAGCCATATCTTCGTGGCAAACTGGTTCTTTGCTGCTTTCATCATCGTCGTTGCCATGATTTTCATCGTCAACAACCTCGCGATACCAGTGTTAGCGATGAAGTCTTACTCTGTATTTGCAGGCGCTCAAGATGCGATAGTGCAGTGGTGGTGGGGACATAATGCCGTCGGCTTCCTACTGACTGCGGGTATCATTGGTATGAATTACTATTTCATACCCAAAGCGGCAGATAGACCTATCTATTCGTACCGATTGTCAGTGATCCACTTCTGGGGCTTGGTCGGTTTCTACACATGGGCCGGGACACACCATCTCGTTTACTCTTCCGTTCCCATCTGGATTCAGAACATCGGAATCGTGATGTCGTTGATCCTATGGCTCCCTTCGTGGGCTGGTGCGTTCAATAGCGCAATGACCCTTCTACAAAACAAAGAAAAGCTGAAGTCCGATTACATTCTTTTATTCTTTTTCTCAGCAATTCTTTACTACTGCTTGGCGACATTTGAAGGCCCATTGCTTGCCATTCGCTGGTTCAACATGGTGGCACATAACACCGAATGGATTATCGGTCACGTACATTCAGCAGCACTAGGCTGGGTTGGGATGTCAGGGATAGCGGTCTTTTACTACTTCATTCCGCGCTTATGGGGCCAAACCGATCTTTGGTCGCCACGACTGATTAAGTGGCACTTCTGGCTCGCTCATGCCGGCGTCGCTCTTTATGCGATAGCACTTTGGGTCGCGGGCATCGGTGAAGGTTATATGTGGCTCGCTCAAAATGAAAATGGCGAACTGATTTACAGTTTTGTAGAGGCAATGGACTTCAAAGCACCTTGGTTGTTCTTACGATTCTTTGGTGGCGCGCTGTTCGTCCTTGGATTGTTCTTAATGGCATTCAACTTGTACAAAACGGTTCGTATGCCCGCCGTACATAACGCTAAACACACCGTTAATGAGGGGGCTTAAATGATGAGTAAAGACTTTACACATTCAATCGTCATTTTGATTTTGACTACCGTTGTTGTCGCCTCCTTCTCTTTATTGGTTTGGGTAGTGCCAAGCATCGTCCGTGGAGACGATATTGCCAAAGGCAGTTTAGCGATGCCGCTCACACCTATTGAGTTAGCAGGCCGAGACATCTACATCAGTGAAGGCTGCCATGTTTGTCACACACAAATGGTTCGCCCTCTTGAGCCAGAAGTGAAACGAAATGGTCGCCCGAACCAAGAAGCAGACGATATCTATGAGTTTCCTAACTTGTGGGGCTCTAAACGTACTGGCCCAGACCTCACTAACTTAGGTAGAAAGTATTCTGACCAATGGCATGTTATTCACTTAATTGATCCTCGAAAAGTCGTACCGACATCGATCATGCCCTCTTACCCGTGGCTGTTTGAGCAGACTCTGACTGGCGATGATATCAGCGCCAAAATGGAAGTGTTACGTACCTTAGGAGTGCCTTATACCGATCAAGAAATTGGTGAAGCCCGTTTGCAAGTAAGAGGCAAAACCAAAGGTGAAGCGCTGATTCGCTATTTACAAAGCCTGGGTAAAGATACGTCACAGGAGGTATCACAATGAGCACATTCTGGAATCTATGGGCGGTACTCTTAACCTTAATATTCTTTGTTCTGATGGTGTCTGTTGTCGTTAAATACTGGCGTAGCAATCACAAGGCCGATCACGACCACACCATTGGCACCTTTGATGGCATTGAAGAGAAAGATGCGCCTCCACCTAAACTTTTATTTGTCAGTTATGCAGTGGCATTTCTTTTGTCTGCGGGTTATTTAGTGCTCTACCCCGGGCTTGGCGAATGGGAAGGATTAGTCGATTGGAAACAAAGCGACGACAAACTCAGTTCGCCGACCACCAGCCTTAACGAACAATTTTCACAAACCAGTGACACCACGTTAGGAGAATTAGCTGCGGTCCCAGAGATTGTGAACAGCGGTAGGATTCTGTTCCAAACTCACTGCGCCGCTTGTCACCGAGATAATGCTCAGGGACAAAAGCACTTTCCCAATCTGATAGACCAAGAATGGCTTTATGGTGGCAGTGATGAAGCTGTGATTCATTCGATAGCTAAAGGTCGGAACGGTGCTATGCCGGGTTGGAGTGAAATCATGCGCCCAGATGAGGTGGCAAAAGTCTCCTACTATCTAGCCTCTCTCAACCAACGTCATACCGATGTGCCGGAGATTAAAGTCGAGCTCGGTAAAACCTTGTTCGTCAAATACTGTTCGTCTTGTCATGCCGATGGTGCTGTCGCTAATCCAGCGATCGGCGTACCTGATCTTTCCGATGATATCTGGCTTCACGGCGGAAGTATTGAAGAGATCCAGCACACCATCAATTACGGTTTGAACAACCTAATGCCTGCGTTTGATAAGCAGCTCACCGAGAACGAAATACTCGCGCTTGGGGCTTATATACGACACGCTGGTGAAGTAGAGCAACAAAGGCTCGCGAGTTTGAAAGCATCATCTGTTGAGCGCGGAGAATATCTCGCTTATGCCGGTGACTGTGTGGCTTGTCATAGTGCAGAAGGTGGAGAACCCTTTGCTGGCGGCCTGCCCTTTGTTACCCCTTTCGGCACCGTGTATTCAACCAACATAACGCCACACACCACCGAAGGTATTGGGACTTATGACTTCGATGATTTCCGAGCCGCGTTAGTTGCAGGTAAAGGTAAGAATGGTTACCTGTACCCTGCAATGCCTTACACCTCTTATCAATACCTCACCGACCAAGACATGGTTGATTTATGGGAATACATGCAGTCAATCACCGCCGTGCCGCGACGCAATGATGACAACAGCATGATGTTTCCATCCAATATTCGCCTAGGTTTGCTTGGCTGGAACATCGTCTTTATGGATACAGACCCTATTGATTACGAAGTACCAGAGGAACTTAAGGGAGAAATTGATGATGTCGATAAATGGCAACAAGGCAAATATTGGGTCGCAGGTCTTGGTCACTGTTCTGAGTGCCATACCCCACGAAATATTGCCCAAGCTCTAATACCAGAACGTATTTTCCAAGGTAACTTAATTGATGGTTGGAATGCGCCTGATATCACAGCCAATGAGCTCTATATCGATGGTTGGGATGAAGCAATACTCACCGACTTCTTACACACAGGTCATTCAGACAAAGGAACTGCTTTTGCGGGTATGGCTGACGTAGTAAAGAACAGTCTGAGTTTGATGACGCGTGAAGACGTTGAATCGATGTCTTATTACCTTCTCAGCGGAGACGTCAACAACACCATCGCTAGTGACGCAGTACCGTTACAACCTAAAGGGTTTGATGAGGCCGCGTATAACAGAGAAATCTACGCCACATATCGTCAAACCTGTGGGGCGTGTCATGGTGACGATGGTAAAGGTCGCGACCCTATCGCCCCTACTCTGTTGAACAACGGTATCATCATGCACAGCGACCCATTCAACACCATTGCGGTAACTGTTCGCGGTTTACAACCGACCTACCTTGACAAGGATAGAAACTTCATGCCAATGGCAAGCTTTGAAGATGTCCTATCGGATCAGAGACTGGCTGAGTTGATCACCTTCGTCCGATTGTACCTTGGAGACAGGCAAGAACCAGTAACCGCAGAGCATGTTCGTGAGGTAAGAGAAACACTTGAAGCGGCAGGTTACGCAGGTGGCTTACATACCACTCCAGACATGTATGACCGCAGAGACAACACCATCAATATCCGGTAACAGACAAATGGCTTAGAAAGTGAGTTGCAATAAACCAAAAGGAGACTACTGTGTCTCCTTTTCTTTTGTCTAAACGCACCCTTTCGACGCTTTGCCAAACAACACAATTGTAACTAACTGATTACACAATTAAGCAGAGCTGCACATAATGCGATCAATCTCGCAGAACAAAGATGACACCAAGTGCATAATATGCAAAATTTTCTAAAGATGTACTAAGGACAGTTATGGATACAACTACACTCATCTACGATACGTTGGAAGGCCTGTCGAGCGCACAGCCACAGCAACACGCTCAAATCCGCCAAAATCTATATAACCAATTAGATTTATCATTTGAGAAGCAGTTGGCTTTGTATTCATCAGTTCTTGGTCCAGCCAGTGCTGGTAGATTGACCGATTTAGATAGTGCAGTGATGTCTGCACGAAAGATTGTTGGCTTAGATAACAACTAATCTGTCGTCTAAGTGAATTCTGAAAAAAACGCTGCCTTATGCAGCGTTTTTTTTATGCTTCAATTTGCCGCAGGTACAACTTACCAGTGTTGCCCATTCTCAACCCTTTATCCGGATGAACAGCGATTTAGAGTAATAAGCTCGAACGCTAATAAGTGCAATTTGTCGAAATTTTCAAGTTGCGACCATTCTCATTTGGTTAATCTTATGTTCCATTTTTAACAGGTGTGTAACGACAATAATGGCGCTAATGTTAGTAGCACGTTAACCACACAGCGGATGGAAGAATCATGAGAGTACTTATTGAATACACACAGACAGGCAAATATCGTGATCAAGCTTGGGAAGCACTGACCATTCGTTCGAAAGGCGAGATTCAAGCTGTGACCCCATCTTACGCGGCTCAACTAATCGAACAAAATCGCGCCTGCTTAACCACAACAGAACATCAAGATATCGTCATCCAACCTTAATGGCTTATTGAGCTACCCCTCCTAGTTCCTTAAATCGAATAGTTCGATGACCTAACAAAAACGCTGCACGGATGCAGCGTTTTCTTTTTTCTAACGTCGCTTATTTTTTAACGTCTTTGTTTCAGGTAGGGCTAGCGAGATTACTTTGGCAAATTCTCTAATGCTTCAACCATGGTCATCAGCTTGTCTACGATTCTTTCGCCGTCTGCTCGTAAGCCGTTGTGCTCATATTCATTAGTGATCCACGCTTTTGAGTTTGGAATGTTCGCCAGTGTTTCACGGCTGTAATCCAGTTCTACGTACATGTCATCTGCGTAAACTGCACACGCCATAGGAACCGTATTCTTGCTCAGCTGCTCCGCGTTGTACAAAATACCCCAATCCGATTTCTCAGCTAATAGATTGGCTGCTTCACGCAGTGGCTTCAACGTTTCTAGTTGGTCGAACATCCATGGGTAGACCATTTCTCCGGTAAACCAGAACTCACGACCCGATTGGTAGTTGAAGTGTGGGTACTGCTGACGAACTCGATGTGCCGACCAGTTAGACGCTGTACCTTCGCAGTAAATCGATTCATGTAGAATCGCGTAGATAGGGTTTGTTAGGTAGCCCTGCTCTTGCTGCATTTGGTTTAGGAAGCTGTAGCTCAGCTGTTTGTTACCGTTCACTTCAACAAACGCAGTCTCTAATGTGAAGTACATAGGAAGGTTTGCTTCACCGCCGCCAAGATTAATACCAATCAACTGGAACTGTTCAACCGTAAACACCTGACCATTTGGCAGTCTCACGTCGTTGTTAAGTAGGTAATCAGAGATCTCACGACACATAGCTTGCGCTTGCGGGAACTGAGCAAAGAAGGCTTTGTTTTTGTCTTCTACACGCTTGTAGGTCGCACGATACACATCGTCAGCTTCGCGTTCGATAGAAGGTATACCGCCCGTGACATAACAGCACTTTAGGCTTTGTGGGAACAGCGACAAGTAGCTCAATGTGCAGAAGCCACCAAAGCTCTGGCCAATCGTCGACCACTGTTTAACACCGAACTGCTCACGAATCGCTTCCGCGTCACGAACGATGTTATCGGCTCTGAAATGAGTTAGGTATTCAGCTTGCTGCTCTGGAGACAGGTGCGCCAATGTTTCGTGGCTGATCACCGTACTGTTGCCTGTACCACGTTGATCAAGAAGCAGAACACGGTAGTTTTGCAATGCACGCTTTAGCCAACCTGATTGGCCGCTAACACGTGGAGAAGGAAAACCCGGGCCGCCTTGAAAGTAGATCAACCACGGCAGCTCTTGCGCATCTTTAGCGAGATCAACCAGCTCGCGTGCGAAGACTTGGATCTGTTGTCCATCTTTTGCTTGGTAATCGAGTGGCAACTCAAAAGAGTGCTGACGATACAGGGTGGTTCCATCAATAAAGTTAGCTTGCACGCTTCATTCCTTTTTATCTGATTCTAAAGTCATCGGTACGAATAAAAACGGCGCCCATTGGCACCTTTAGTTAGCAAGATACGCATAGTGGCTTGTAAAAGAAACCGTTTGTTTAACATGAATGTGAAGGTGCTTCATCTAATCGCTTAATTTACCTTCAACGCGTAACAACTTGTGTCAAAACAGAGAGTTTAAGGTTTGATCTATTGAGAGGAAGAATAAAGATGCGGCACAAATAAAAAGAGCTTAACGAGGTGAGGATACGTTAAGCTCTTTGGTTTTATCTGTTGTAGATGATGCTTTTAAGTTCAATAAGCTCAGGCTTTATAGGCTCAGTTTCTATAAGCTAAATATCTATAAACTTAGTTTCTATAACTTATAGCTAAGAAGCTTCTAGTTCACCTGCACCTTGAATTGAACGTTGGCTGTTTTCAACAAGGATAGCCGTCGCCGTTTCTTTCAACGCGCCCCACTCTCCATCGTCAACTTCAATGCCTTCATTCCACGCCTTCTCTTGAGTTTTAAAAAGCGCTTCCGATTCAATGTGTGTTTGGTAGCCATCTGACAAACGTTCGATATCGAAATCCTGGACGGAAAGCTCGATGGTCATATTGTGGATATGATCGTCCGATGCCAGAGGCAAATCTGATAAAAACAGTTCTGGTGCAACGCAACCACGGTTGAGCACATACAAAGTGCTCTTAGGGTTAGAGCCGTTGTCCCAACGTGCAGTACACGCGATGCCTTTCGCGGCCAGTTTCACAAGCTCGCTATACGCTAGCCAGCGGTTATGACAGTTGTTGAGCTCAATTTTCAACGTCTTCTTGCCGACCATTTTTTCAATCGCGTAATCCATCACCACTGGAAGGTGGCACGCCAAACTTGCCTTGTGCAGATCAACTTCAACCGTGTTATCACTAAGCACTTGAATGTCCACTGGGCAATCGTCTTCTAGCCCAATGAAGTTGCTCGCATTGTTAAAATGACGAACACCATCCAAACCGACCATTTGTAAATCTGCCACCATGTTCGCTATCACATCGGCTTCACCACATGTACGACGCATACCCAGAAAGGCTTTATTGACGGCCGCTACCAGTTCATTGTGAGAAACGATCATAACGATTTACCTCCATGTTGAGCGTTGATGTGTGTAGTAGATTTTTGAGAGTCAGCAAGCTCCGCTTCACTTGGTAAGACTGGGAACACCCATTCGTCCTGATGAATTTCATCAAGCAGTGGTGCACCTTGGAAAAACGTCACTCGTACCCAACGGTCTGAGCGAGGATCAAACTTAGTCGCGCCAAACATCGCAAGCTTGCAACGCAGTAAATGCATTGGTGGCGAATCTTGATGCAGCACATTCATTTGAATGTCGCCCATCGCCTTGTTGCCTAGCGTCCATACACGACGAGCTATCGCACGGTGCTGAGGTTGCTTAACAAGGAACTCAGCTAATGAAAGCTCTGGCGCAAACTGCAATAAAGCATGGTACAAACGGTAAGCTTGACGACCTATATCCAACGGCAGTTCACGCTCTTCACCTAGCTCCTCACCTCGCACTCCAAGCCTTGGCTCTTCTTTGTCTTGAGAGCGATACCAAAACCAGTAGTTGTTCTGTGCTTTGGTAAAATCAGTCGTGATCGCCCAACGGTACTTTTCTTCTAATACAACAAGAAGGTCTTGAATCTTTTTGCCACTAGGAAGCGACAGTGTTTCGCTGCAATTCATATGCTCTTGATGGGCGTCCACTAATTCTGGGTACAATTCCATCAAGCATGAGATAAGGATTTCTTGGGCTTCCATACTCATGTGCTTGGATTGTTCAACTAACTGCGCCCACGTATCACATTGGCTGACAGACGCTTCAAGCGATTGCTCAGCCTTTTTAAGGTCATCAACCGCCGCTTTGTTTAACTCTTGCTGGTTTTCATTGATGGTAACGACTTGTTCTAAATGACAAATCGCTTTTTTAACTAATGTACGTAGTGGTTCAATCAATGCCTTATCCGTGTGACTAGCTAACACGTCAGCTAATGCATGTTCACGAGTAGTCATCCATTGATCGACAATACTTGGGTGGTTAATCAAATATGGCGCCATGCCTAAACCAGTAGCATTACCCACACCTAGGTAGCGTTGTAAACCTCTGTGCAAGGTAATCGCCTGTTCTCCGCCTTGTTGCTCCGCTAGGTAATGAACCCAATCTAGGCTGAACTCACGCAGCATATAAACCGCACACATTTGCGCACTAAACGACTGATTAAAATCTTCATTTTTCTCTAAGACTTTAAAGTCAGCAATTCCAAATTTTCCATTGCCGTATACCGCTGTCGTTCGCAGGATGTAACCCACTTCAGCCAGCTCTTTTGGTGTTGGTTGAACACCTTTAGCCAAGTGACTAACGATATGTTCAAACACACGTACACTTTTGTTTGCACGCGCTAAAACAAGCACATTGTTAGGATTACGGCCGGCTTCTTGTAGCGGTACATTCGCACGAAGTCTCTCAAGTAGGGTGACATCAACATCACCAAGAACAAGAGCAAACGTTACGTCCCACTTTTCAGCAATTACACGGTCATTTCGTTCGTCGTCTGCAATCTCATCGCAGAACACAACCAAATGATAAACATGATTTGGCGTCTCTAGCTTATAGATAACATGACCAAAACCTTGAGTGTCTAGTTGCCACTCATGCTTAGTCACTTTCCATTGCTGTTGTGCCATTTTACGAATCAGAGTTCTTACGAAGCTGATGCGTGTTTGGTGCATTGCACCTAGCCTTTCCGGTGCCATGACGACCGTTGCGTCACGTAGTGCTGATTCAGTGTAGGTAGAACGATGTGCATCCATTTTGCTCACCACCTTTGTAGTTATAAGGGTTTTGCTAGCCATTCAGAACCGATCGTTGCCGTCATTTGAAGCATTGTTGCGACAGTATGTTGGTTAGCTTTCACGTTTCTAATCGTTATTGATGTTATCGAGGCAAGCGAGCTCGCCCCTTATTATTTGTCCTGACTAGGTCTCTTCACCTAAATAATTGCCGTCCGATGTATCTTCATCAGTACGGTTTTTACTCTTCCTTTCGGAATTTTTGCGTCAGCCTTCTTCCGAAGGCTGATTTGTTGCTTGTTAAATCAATATCTTTACAGTGCTTTCTCTATATAAAGACTGCTCTTTATAAACCTTGGTCTTTCGCCATCTTGATTGCGATTTGAGGCGCATTCCAAAGTGATGGCAGCAAGATTAAGGACACCGGTACCGCTGTAATAACAATGAAGGATTGCAGCGCTGAGATACCGCCAGAACCTAAGGAAATCAGAATTAACGCTGTTACCCCCATCATGACACCCCAGAAGGTACGAATAATTGCATTTGGCTCTGTCTCACCACTGATCACCACACTGATGGTGTAAGTCATTGAGTCACCGGTCGTTACGATGAAGATCGTGGTTAAGATCAAGAACAGAATAGAGATCAGCATCGGCAACGGTAGCTGCTGCGTTACCGCCAGTAGCGCGCCTGGTAAGTTAAAGCCTTCAAACGCTTTACTTACGCTGCCTGGATCTGCGATTTCGAACGCAAGGCCAGAGCCACCAACAATCGTGAACCAGAAGCAAGTAACAAACGGTGCAATCAGGCTAATGGTTGATACCAATTGGCGAATACTACGACCGCGTGAGATACGAGCGATGAAGATTGCCATCATTGGGCCGTAACCTAGGAACCAACCCCAGAAGAATACTGTCCACCAGCTCAACCAACCTTCGTCACCACGGTAAGTCGCCATTGGGATGAAGTTATCAATCATGCTGCCCACACCTTGAATGTAGCCATTGAAGATGAAGTTTGTTGGGCCGAAGATAAGGATGTAGACCATCAATGCCATTGCCAAAATTACGTTGTAACGGCTTAGCATTTGCATTCCGCGGTTAAGACCACTTAATGCCGATAATGTGTATAGAACGATAGCGAACAGGATGATGATCAGCTGCGTTGTGAACCCATCAGGAATATCAAACAGTGCGTTCAGTGCGTAGCTCACTTGCAAGCCTAAGAAGCCGATAGGACCAATGGTGCCCGCCGCTACTGCGACAATACAACATGCATCAATCAGTGCGCCTGTGTGACCTTTCAGAGCTCGCTCACCTAAAACTGGGTAAAGCAGAATACGAGGTTTAAGCGGCAAGCCTTTGTCGTAGTGAAGGTGCATAACCACGATAGACGTTAAGCTACCTACAATCGCCCATGCTAAGAAACCCCAGTGCATGAAAGATTGCGATAAAGCATTCACCGCGCCTTGCTGTGCGTTTTCTTGTGCGCCGTACAATGGTGGTGGGCTAACGTAGTGAGCGATAGGCTCTGCTGCGGCCCAAAATACACCGCCACCTGCCAGTAGCGTACAGAAGATGATCGCCATCCAACGGAAGCCGTCCATTTCAGGTTTAGCGATGCCGCCTAGGATAACCTTGCCTGTTCGCCCTGCCGCCAGGCCAAGACCAATAAGAAAAGTCAGAAGAAGAAGCATTTGCCAGTAAGGACCGAATACTTTTACAGACCATGCAAAGCCCGAATTTACTAAGCTTGATAACAGCTCGCCATCAAATAGAGCCAGTGCCACGAACAGAGCGATAAAACCGCCGCTGTACCAAAGAGCTGGGTTGGATAGTCCTAATTTGTCTGACGTAGACTCAGACTCGTTTTTGTTGCTTGCTGTGTGTGCTTGACCCGCATTTAAGCTAGAAGATTTCACGCTATTGGTTAAATCAGACATACTCTGACTCCAGAGGTTTCTTTGCAGCTGTCATTTGAATGATGACTACAAGGGTGTATTTAACACCTGCCCTATTGTTTTTTGTGTTGGGCAGGCTAATCCATGTTTGGGTTACCGCGTTGCGAAATAGACCGTTGTTCCTTTTGAATAGTGAAATTGGTTTAAGCAGCACTTGCTCATTGAACGTTTGTTAGAAGGCTGCTAATTCGATGATGGCTCGCGAGAAACCGTTAACTCTTGGTTTGAGGCTCTAGGCCATCTTTCAAGAAGTTAAACCAGTTTTCTCCCAAGACTTGCCCAGCTTCAGACTCGCTGAAACCATGACGCATCAATCCGTTATATATGTTTTCCATACCTGCACTACCGCAGAACCAAGGCAACGCATCTGGCCAACCTGAGTTGTTCGCAGAGCCTTCGCCATAGTCCATTGCTTTAGACCAACGACCATTTCTCATCCATTCAAGAACGGCTTGAGGTTGGTTTAAGCATAGGTCACTACCAATACCGAGGTGTTCTACGCCGACCATGTCAGCGGTAGTCGCAACCATCTGGCAGAAGTCTTCCAAGGTACATTGGCTGCCGTTTGGTAAGTGGAATGGGTATAAGCTGAATCCGATTAAGCCGCCGCGTGCGGTTAGTGCTTTAATCACATCATTTGATTTGTTTCGTAGTGCATCATGAGCAAACGTTGGGTTCGCATGGCTGATACAAATAGGACGAGAAGACAAGTCGATTGCTTCAAGTGTTGAGCGCTCGGCACTGTGAGACATATCGATGATCATGCCCACTCGGTTCATCTCTTCGATGGCTTGTTTACCAAAGCGAGTAATACCGGTGTCGTTCTTTTCGTAGCAACCCGTCGCCAATAAGCTCTGATTGTTGTACGTCAGTTGCATGATCAAAAGACCTTGCTTACGCATAACCTCGATAAGACCAATCTCATCGTCGATTGGAGAACAGTTTTGAGCACCAAGGAAAATGCCGACTTTGCCAGTCGCTTTTGCAGCCTCAACATCAGCCATTGAGTGAATCGGCATGATAAGGTCTGCGTTCTGCTCGAATCTTAAGTTCCACTCTGCAAAGCAAGATAAGGTTTCACGAGCTGTCTCGTGGTAAACCGCGGTAGCGTGAACTGCTGTAATGCCGCTCGCCTTTAGTGTTTGGAAATATTCTCTGTTCCAATTGCAGTATTGCAATCCATCTATAACAATCCGTTGCTGGTACATAACCACTCCTATTGAAAGCTCAGTGTTCTAGCTCGGTTTTGAAAACACGCTCAAATAACATGTTTTCAAAAATGGGTTAAATCACTTGTCTAAGTTCGTTTGCTGCTTTGGTTTGAATGTTGGCCTGACTCTGTGAATCAGGCCAATTCGATAGCTGGATAGTTAGGGACTTAATTCGCCAACAATCCAATTCTTATATAGAAAGTGGATTAATAAGGACGCTGGTAAGCAGTCTTAACCACTGTGTAGAACTCTTTCGCGTATTGACCTTGCTCACGAGGACCAAAGCTAGACTCTTTACGACCACCAAACGGTACGTGGTAATCTGTGCCTGCTGTTGGTAGGTTCACCATTACACAACCCGTTTGCGCTTGTTGCTTGAACATTGCGCTCGTACGTAGGCTCTGAGTAATGATGCCGCCCGTTAGACCGAAGCGAGTATCGTTGGTTGTCGCAATCGCTTCTTCTAAGTCAGCGACACGAATCACGCTTGCCATTGGTGCGAACACTTCTTCTTGGTTCACTTCCCAATCGTTCTTAGTGTTCAAGAACAGCGTTGGAGACATGTAGAAACCTTCGTGTTTCATGCTCAAGCGTTCGCCACCAAATGCCAGTTCACCGCCGCTTTGACGTGCTTTCTCAACCCAACCTAGGTTTGCTTCAAGTTGGTTGCCGTCAACGACAGGGCCCATGAACACGCCTTCTTCTAATGCGTGACCCACTTTCAGCTCGCTCATACGCTTAATCAGTGCTTCAACGTATTGGTCGTGAATGCTATCCATAACCACTAGGCGAGAAGATGCTGTACATTTTTGGCCAGCACCCGAAAACGAACCTGCAATCGTTGCGTCAACCGCAGTTTGGATATCAGCATCGTCAGCAATAACAAGTGCGTTCTTGCTGCCCATTTCCAGTTGGCAACGAACGAAGTTCGGCGCAGTAGCAGCAGCTACTTTACGACCCGTATCAACTGAACCCGTAAAGCTCACACCGTTCACTTCTTTAGAGTTGATCAGTGCATCACCTACCGTTGAACCGCTACCTAGTACAAGGTTAAACGTACCTGCAGGGATACCTTGACGGTGGATGATCTCAGTTAGTGCAACCGCACTTGCTGGTGTTAGGTTTGCTGGTTTCCAAATTACGCTGTTACCGAAAGCCAGTGCTGGAGCGATTTTCCAAGCTGCTGTTGCTGTTGGGAAGTTCCAAGGAGAGATGATGCCGATAACGCCTACCGCTTCACGAGTCACTTCAACAGAAACGCCTGGGCGTACTGAATCCGCGTTGTCGCCAATCTGACGAAGCACTTCAGCCGCAAAGTATTGGAAGAACTGACCTGCACGGTATATCTCACCACGACCTTCAGCAAAAGGCTTACCTTCTTCGCGAGAAAGAAGCGTACCTAGCTCATCGCAACGTGCAATCAGCTCATCACCAATCGCTTGAAGAACCGCTTGCTTGCGTTCAATCGGCGTTTTTTCCCACTCAGGTTGAGCGTGCTTCGCCGCTGAAATCGCTTGTTGAACTTGTTCAGCACTTGCTTGTGCAAAGTTACCGATGTTTTCAGAAATATCTGATGGGTTAATGTTCGCAACGGTACTTACACCCGCTTGCCATTCGCCGCCAATGTAAAGTGCGTTTTCTGCTTGAACATTCTGTAATTGAGTCATCATTCTGTCCTTGTAACGGTTAGGTTGCGGTTGAGTCTGGCAACCATCTGGTTAATTAACAAACTTTTAATATTCAGGTAATTAATTGCTAAAATAAGTCGTACATTTTGTATCTAAAGTGAACCCGATCGCTTGTATCAATAAACCGCTTTAATTCAAAAGAGTTTTGATCCGCAAAGAGCCTTAGTTCACAGTCGAATTATTCAGGTTGAGACGCCGATGCATAAACCACGAACTCGACCAGCATCTCTTCTCTTGCTAACCCTGCAACGACGACCGCTGCACGGTTTGGATAAGGTGCATTGAAGTATTCTCCGTATACGCTGTTGACCGTTTTTAGGTATTCACGGTCTGTCACGTAAATCAGAACTTGCAGTACGGAATCCATAGATTCGCCTGCACACTCCAACGTATGAACAAGGTTGTTAAAAGTCTGACGCGTTTGTGCTTCGATACCGCCTTCTACTACTGCGCCCGTTTCATCAATTGGAATCTGCGCGGTGTATAGAGTGCCGTTATTTACGATTGCCCACTCTAGTGGTGCTTTTGAAGCAAAAAGAGCGGTTTTTACTGGGTGTTTTTTAGTTTGTGCGTTCACGATTCAATCCAACTTTGTAACAACTATGTTTCAAGATGGTTAAATACTGCACCTTGACGACTGATAAATCTAACGGTAAATTTTGTGCATTTGATAAATAAAATCTATCACCTTTCAAAAAGTAAGGTATAGCAAGGGCTAGAGAAGGATCAGTGCCATGAGTATTAAGCTACAACAGTTAAAACATTTTGTTTTAGTGGTCGAAGAAGGGGGATTTCGAGCAGCATCTCACCGAGCAAATCGCTCGCAAGCGGCACTTTCTACATCGATAAAAGAGCTGGAAAAAATACTCGGCCAACCTCTGTTTGAAACAGGCAACAAATCGACACTGACGCCTTTTGGAGAAATATGCTTGCCAAAAATCATTCAATTCTTGAATGTTTACAAAGCATTAGACAATGACCTACGCGCAGCGGCGGCTGGACAACAAGGAAGAGTTCGAATAGCAAGCGTGCCTTCGGTAGCCGCAAAACTAATCCCTAGTGTTTTAGGGGCTTTTTGTGAACAGTACCCAAATGTAGAAGTGAGTTTGATTGATGATAATGCGGCAGGTGTAGAAGCAAGATTACTCTCTGGAGAGGTGGATGTTGCCCTCGGTAATAGCTCCCATTTAGAAGAAGAGAACATCGACTTCACGCCTTTGCTTTCTGATCCGATCGGTGTGGTGTGCCTAAAAGACAATCCTATTGCCTCTCAACGGGAAGGAATCGAATGGCAAACATTGTTAAAACAACCCTTCATTCGTAACGGGACTTGTACCCTACTTGACCCAACACCCGCACGCATGCTCAGCGAACAAGCTTTGTATTCAGTAGAGAACATTACCTCGCTGTTTTCGGTGTTAGAGCTCGGAATAGGCGTAACTACGCTACCTAAACTGGCTTTCCCAACCAACGAAACCCGCTTAGTGTGGATTCCATTAATTGACCCGCCCTTGCAACGACAAATTGGTATTTTCAGATTGTCTGATCGTACGATCTCACCACAAGCACAGGCTTTCCATGACTTATGTGTTCAATACCTCAGTTATGAAGAGTAATAAGAGAGCCTAGATTAAGTAAATTAGGCAGCACTTTGCTGCCATTTACTTCCTCAAAACTCGGTGTCTCTTCTCCCAACCATGCTTCTCACACACCCAATCATCACCATCACTCCTATAACATCAACATTTAGGCGCTGAATTTTCACGCTCGCGTACGCAAATAATGACAAAGTGACAACAATATAAAAAATATTCGTTTATTGATAAGGAGCGACGTACGTTTAATATCCCAGACAAACGAAACCTTCCATCCTTGCCTCAAACAAGCGTAATCTCTCTCAAACCACACTTGGCAATTCAGCTTACAAATGAGCCTAAGTGTTTGAATAGTCTTAATTGATAAGATCATAAGTTGATAATTTCGCTCGCAGAACCCTTCCCAAAAGTCCCTCTTTTTCATATGGATAAAGCATCTTAAATATTCATGAATAAAGTAATAAAACGATTACTTTCATAAATGAAAAACTCCCATTTCAAAAATGGAATTATTGATATCAATATTTGTCGTTTTGATCACATAATTTTAGGCGTAATTTATATTTTGTCGAAACGATAGCGAATTAGTTTAATTCGTTTCATTTCGTCAGGAGATATAAAACCAGCAAGGGTTTTTCTTTAAAGCAAATCAAGTGTTATTAACAAGTGAAATGTAGTAACAAGTTAAATTTAAGCTGTGTTTTATATTAACTTACACTGTTTAACATAAGGTTTTATTATGAGGCTTAATGGGATTAGTAGCGACATCCTTGTTGCCGCTAAAAGAGTTGTTCTCTGCCAAATAGTATTAGCCATCGGTGTAGTTTTATATGAAGTGTTTTTTGGTAATAAAGTAGATATGGAATCATCAGCTTTGGGTATCGTAATTGCGATGTTGCCACCGCTGTTTGGATTTATATATGCAAGCCTAAAGGTGCGTAAGAACCCTAACTATAGTTTACGTGACTTAATGCAAATGAGTCGTGTCGTAAAAATAACATATACGTTTTTAATGTTTATCTTGGCATTCCAGTTCTTCAAACTGGATAACCCAGTAATATTATATGCGTACATATTTACTATGGTTGGATACTTCTTAACACCATTTATTACCGCCTCTAATAGATCGGAGTACGCGTAGTATGGATCAAGTCACTACCGCTCACGAATACATAGAGCATCACTTAACCTTCTTAACTACAGGTGATGGGTTCTGGGCGTTTAACATTGACTCGATGTTGGTATCTTGGATTACAGGTTTACTTTTCATCGGTGCATTTCGGTATGTAGCCACTCGTGGCACTAGCGGCGTTCCAGGTCGTTTTCAATGTTTTATCGAGCTTGTCTTTGACTTCGTTAATAATCTCGTCAAAGAAATTTTTCAAGCAGAAGATAAATTAATAGGACCACTGGCATTAACCACTTTTGTTTGGGTGTTGTTAATGAATGCAGTCGACCTATTACCCATTGATTTAATCCCGGGGTTAACCCGATCTGTAGGTCTAGAGCACTTTAGAGACCTACCAACAGCAGACGTAAATATACCAATGTCGATGGCACTCGGTGTTTTTATTCTACTGTTAACCTATACATTTAAAAATAAAGGTTTGAAAGGCTTTATCAAAGAGCTAACTACTCAGCCATTTGATAACCCTCTTTTATATCCTGTTAACTTAGTTCTTGAATTAATAACATTAATTTCAAAACCAATATCACTAGGTTTACGATTATTCGGAAATATGTATGCAGGCGAGATGATATTCATCCTTATTGCACTAATGCCTTGGTGGATGCAGTGGGCACTGAGTGTACCTTGGGCCTTATTCCACATATTAATCGTATTCTTACAAGCATTTATATTTATGGTACTGACCGTTGTTTATTTAGGAATGGCAACAGAAGAACACCACTAATTAATAACTACAAAAATTAACTAACAAATTATTTATCGGAGATACAAATGGATATCGTAAGCGCAGTTTTATATGTAGCAGGTGCATTACTGATCGGTTTAGGTGCAGCAGGTGCAGCATCTGGTATTGGTAACTTAGCAGGTAAATACCTTGAAGGTGTTGCGCGTCAACCAGACCTAACTCCAATGCTTCGTACTCAATTCTTCATCATGATGGGTCTTGTGGATGCTGTACCGATGATCGGTGTTGGTATCGGTCTATACATCATCTTCGCTGTGGCTTAATCAAACAGCTTTGAAAAGATCGATTTATACATAATCAAGATTTAGTGAGGAAGGTATGAACTTAAATGCAAGCATGTTTGGACAAGCAATCTCATTCGTGATTTTTGTTTGGCTCTGCATGAAATATGTATGGCCCCCTCTCACCGCGATGTTAGACGAGCGCCAAAAAGAAATCGCTGATGGTTTACGCCACTCAGAGAACGCTGCGAAAGAGCTAGAACTAGCAAAATCCAATGGCGCACAACTCATCGAAGATGCAAGAAAGAATGTGACTGAACTGATTGAACAAGGCCGAAAACGCCGCAACGAAATCATCAGCTTAGCGCAACAAGAAGCCGAACAAGAAAAGGCACGCATCTTAGAACAAGGTAGAGCTGAGCTAGAAGGCGAACGCCAAAAGATACGCCGTGAACTTCAGGCGGATATGGCAGACGCAGTGATTCAAAGTGCACAGAAATTGATTAGCAAAAATCTAGATTCTGCAACGAACCGCGCGCTGGTTGACCAAATGATTAGCGAACTCTAAGGAGAGGCAATATGTCAGATTACACCAATATTGCTCATCCCTACGCCAAAGCATCGTTTGAATTTGCTTTAGGTGAGAACCAGTTACAAGAGTGGCACTCAATGCTGTCCATTCTTGTGGCTGTCGCGGAAGAAGAAACAATCGCGAGTCAGATTTCGTCTGCAGAAGGTGCTCCTACACAACAAACCGAAGATTTGGCAAACCTCATCATTCATATTTGCCAAGGCCTCGTTGATGACCACGTCATTAATCTCATTCGAGTCTTGGCCGAGAACGGCCGCCTTTCTGTTGTAAGAGACCTGTTTGAATTGTTCTGCGAGCTAAAGGACGAACATGAACGTGTAGTGCCTGTCACTGTCACCAGTTCAGAAATGCTGACACAAGATCAAGTTACGTCATTAACAGCTGCACTTGAGAAGAAATTAGAGCGTCAGGTTGAAATGAAGCAGGTTATTGATGACACGCTAGTGGGTGGAATGGTCATCAAGGCGGGTGAAACCGTGATCGATGGTTCGTTAAACACATCAATTGACCGATTGGCTCATCAACTTCACGCGAGATAGGTAACAATTATGCAATTAAATTCAAATGAAATTAGCGATCTAATCAAAGAACGCATCTCGAAATTTAATGTGAGCACCGAAGCTCGCAACGAAGGCACTATCGTATCGGTTCGTGATGGCATCATCACAATCAATGGCCTTGCTGATGTCATGCAAGGCGAGATGATTGAACTACCTGGTGGCAAGTACGCACTTGCACTTAACCTAGACACCCACTCTGTTGGCGCGGTGGTAATGGGTCCTTACATTGACCTTTCTGAAGGCATGAAAGTGAAAGGCACGGGTCGCATCTTAGAAGTACCGGTAGGTAACGGACTGCTGGGACGTGTAGTGAACACCTTAGGTGAACCGATTGATGGTAAAGGCCCAATAAGTTGTGACCGTCTTGACCCAGTAGAAGTCATTGCACCAGGGGTAATTGAACGTAAGTCTGTAGACCAGCCAATTCAGACTGGCTATAAAGCTGTAGATACCATGGTACCTATTGGTCGTGGTCAACGTGAGCTGATCATCGGTGACCGTCAGACAGGTAAAACCGCATTGGCAATCGATGCGATCATCAACCAAAAAGATTCTGGCATCAAATGCGTGTATGTGGCCATTGGTCAGAAAGCATCAACCATCGCTAACGTGGTTCGTAAGCTCGAAGAGCACGATGCACTTAAAAACACCATCGTGGTTGTTGCATCAGCATCAGAATCAGCAGCGCTGCAATACCTAGCACCCTACGCGGGTTGCACCATGGGTGAATACTTCCGTGACCGCGGTGAAGATGCATTGATCATTTATGATGATCTATCCAAACAAGCGGTAGCGTACCGTCAAATCTCATTGCTACTTAAACGCCCACCGGGTCGTGAAGCCTTCCCTGGCGACGTATTCTACCTTCACTCACGCCTACTAGAACGTGCAGCAAGAGTGAATGCAGAGTATGTAGAAAAGTTCACGAACGGTGAAGTTAAAGGCCAAACTGGCTCATTAACCGCGCTTCCTATCATTGAAACTCAAGCGGGTGACGTGTCTGCGTTCGTACCAACCAACGTAATCTCAATCACTGACGGTCAGGTTTTCCTACAAACTCAACTGTTTAACTCAGGTCTACGTCCTGCAGTCGATCCGGGTATCTCGGTATCTCGTGTGGGTGGTGCAGCGCAGTGCAAGATCATCAAGAAATTGTCTGGTGGTATCCGTACTTCATTAGCTCAATACCGCGAGCTAGCGGCATTTGCTCAGTTCTCTTCTGATTTAGATGAGATGACCCGAAAACAACTCGACCATGGTGAGCGTGTAACCGAATTAATGAAACAAAAGCAATACTCTCCTATGTCGGTCGCTGAGCAAGCAACGGTTATTTACGCAGCAGAGAAAGGCTATCTAGCGGGTGTTGAACTAAGCAACATAGCCCGTTTTGAAGAAGAGCTGATTGCGTACGCCAAAGGTCAAAACCCAGCATTATTCGACAAAATTAACGCGACTGGCGATTACAACGACAACATCGAGAGTGCTCTTAAAGAGATTCTAGATGGTTTTGTTGGAATGAAAGCTTGGTAAGTGCTCCGGTTTGTTAGCTGGAAATCAAAACAAATAGGAGCAGATTATGGCAAGTACTAAAGAAATTCGCACCAAGATAGCCAGTGTTAGTAACACTCAGAAAATCACCAGTGCAATGGAAATGGTTGCAGCAAGTAAGATGCGCAAAGTTCAAGACAACATGACGCAAACGCGGCCTTACGCCGAAAACATGCGCCAAGTTATCTCTCATGTCGCATCGGGTTCACTAGAGTACCAGCACCCATACCTGCAACAGCGTGAACCAAAGCGTGTTGCTTACATCATTATCTCGTCTGACAGAGGCTTGTGTGGTGGCTTGAACTCAAACTTGTTCAAGAAAGTGTTAGAGGAAATGGAGCAATGGCGCACTAAAGGAGTCGAGGTAGAGACAACCTTAATTGGCTCGAAAGCTATCTCGTTCTTCCAACGCGGCGGCAATGTCATCGCGCAAACGTCAGGCCTTGGCGATACACCTAAACTAGAAGACATTTTAGGTACGGTGAATGCGATGTTAGGGCATTACGACGAAGGCAAAATCGATAGCTTGTATCTCGTTTACAACCAATTCGTCAACACCATGGTTCAAGCGCCAACGACGTTACAATTGCTCCCTCACCCTTCAGATTCTGAGGCTGGTAGGGAGCCTAAAAAAGCGCGTCGTTGGGACTACATCTATGAGCAAGCGCCCAAAGACATCCTCTCTGAGCTGTTACATCGATACATCGAATCACAAGTGTATCAAGGCATCGTTGAGAGCATTGCCTGTGAGCAAGCAGCCCGAATGGTCGCCATGAAAGCGGCAACCGATAATGCAGGCCAACTCATTGATGATTTGCAGTTGGTATATAACAAAGCTAGACAGGCTGCGATTACCCAAGAGCTGAGTGAAATAGTCTCAGGAGCCCAAGCTGTCTAAGGGCAGACAAGAGCGGGTTAGAACAGAATTTGAGGATTTAAGAATGAGTGTTGGAAAAATAGTTAAAGTAATCGGCGCTGTGGTTGACGTCGAATTCAGCGGCGGCAACAGCCCTCGCGTTTATGATGCATTGAAAGTCACCAGCGACGAAGCAAGCTCGCTAGTATTGGAAGTTCAACAACAACTTGGCGGCAACATCGTTCGTTGTATTGCAATGGGTACGTCTGATGGCTTGCGTCGCGGCCTAACCGTTGAAAACACAGGCTCTCCAATCACGGTTCCTGTAGGCGAAGAAACGCTAGGCCGAATCATGAACGTGCTTGGTCAACCTATCGATGAGTGTGGTGAGATCGGTCAGAAAGAAAGCTACGAAATTCACCGAGAAGCCCCCTCTTATGAAGAGCAAGCCAACAGCACAGAGCTTCTGGAAACAGGTGTTAAGGTTATCGACCTTATTTGTCCTTTCGCTAAGGGTGGTAAAATCGGTCTGTTCGGTGGTGCGGGTGTAGGTAAAACCGTAAACATGATGGAGCTTATCAACAACATCGCTAAAGCTCACTCAGGTCTTTCTGTATTTACCGGTGTAGGTGAACGTACTCGTGAAGGTAACGACTTCTACTACGAGATGAAAGAAGCTGGCGTATTAGACAAGGTTGCCATGGTTTATGGCCAAATGAACGAGCCACCTGGAAACCGTCTTCGTGTTGCGCTGACTGGTCTTACTATGGCTGAACGCTTCCGTGATGAAGGTCGTGACGTACTGTTGTTCATTGATAACATCTACCGTTACACGCTTGCGGGTACAGAGGTTTCAGCACTATTAGGTCGTATGCCTTCCGCGGTAGGTTACCAACCAACGCTGGCTGAAGAGATGGGTGTGCTTCAAGAACGTATCACTTCAACTAGACAGGGCTCTATCACGTCTATCCAAGCGGTATATGTACCTGCAGATGACTTGACGGATCCATCACCTGCAACAACCTTTGCTCACTTAGATGCGACCGTTGTACTGTCTCGTAACATCGCTGCATTGGGTCTATATCCTGCGATTGACCCGTTAGATTCGACGTCTCGTCAATTGGATCCTCTTGTGGTTGGTCAAGAGCATTACGACATTGCACAAACAGTTCAAACAACGTTGCAACGCTACAAAGAACTAAAAGACATCATCGCGATTCTTGGTATGGATGAGCTTTCAACTGAAGATAAACAGATTGTCTCTCGTGCTCGTAAGATTGAACGTTTCTTAACTCAGCCTTACCACGTAGCAGAAGTGTTTACCGGTCAGAAAGGTGTATTCGTACCGCTAAGCGAAACGCTAAGAGGTTTCAAAGGTTTGTTAAGTGGCGAGTATGACGACATCCCAGAGCAAGCGTTCTTGTACTGTGGCTCTATCGACGAAGTGCTTAAAAAAGCAAAATCACTCTAAGAGGTAGGTGCACCATGGCTATCGGAATTACAGATAATACATTTCAACTTAATATTGTAAGTGCGGAAGGTACGCTGTTTTCAGGTCCAGCGTATGCCCTAGCCGTTTCTGGCGCGGATGGTGAGCTGGGTATCCGCCCCGGTCACTCCCCGCTTCTCAGCAAAATAAAACCGGGCGTAACAGTGTTTGTCACAGACCCTAAATCAGAGGGGCAAGTGCTTTATGTCTCTGGTGGGATGCTTGAAGTTCAACCCGATGTGGTAACAGTTTTGGCCGATACTGCCTTGCATGGTAAAGACATTGACCGCGCTCGTGCAGAAGAAGCGAAATATGCAGCTCTAGAAAATATCAATAAGGGCAATGTAGACATCAACTTTGCACAAGCTCAGCTTGAACTAGCAAAAGCCGTTGCTCAGCTTCGCGCATCAGAACTGACGTCTTCTCGCACTCGACACTGAGAATAAGCGTTATTGGCCGTTAGCTGTGCTAGCAAACAAATACAAAAAAGGCTCACTAAATAGTGAGCCTTTTGATATCTGCTTAACGAAAAACCGAGGTTTAACGTTGCTTGATTTTCAAACGAATAGTTTTAGAGCAGCAATTTAGAGCTATAGCTTAGAAGAATTCAATCGAATTACGGCCGCTTTTGTCGTCACGAGTTGGCTTTGGCGTATCCGCTTTCTTTTTCGGTTTCTTCTCTTTTTTCTCTTTCTTTGGTTCAGCCTTTGCGCTTAGCATTTCAGCTTTGCTTTTCTTAGACTCTTTCTTCTTAGAATCCTTTTTAGACTGGCCTTTCTTCGCCTTGTTATTTTGTTTAGGCGCTTCTTTCTTTTTCGGCTTTTCTGATTCTTCTTGTACTGGTTGATCACACACCACTACATAGTATTCTTGGTTGAATTCAAAGAAGTCGCCATCGTACATTTTACGACGCTTACGCGTTTCCAGCTCACCATTTACCGCTACATAGCCTTCAGAGATGATGTGCTTAGCTTCACCGCCACCACTCACTAGGTTAGCAATTTTAAACACTTTGTAGAGTTCGATTGGCTGCGATGAAACATCGATACCAATGGCTTCAATTTCAATCTCTTCGCCTTCTTCGCCAAGCTCTTGGCCTTCGTAATCAGCGTCTTCGTAATGTTCTTGGTCCATGGTGACCTCTACCTAAATATGTACTTCTGAAATATTGGGCGCAGTGTAATCTTAAAACAACTAAATGACCATGTTGAATTGATCAGGTCATCATTTACTTTAGTGCTAACACCTACGCTATAGAGCACCACCAACATTCGAGAGGCTGACAAGTTGCTTAGTATATTCATGTTGCGGATTACCAAACAAAGTCTCTGTATCCCCCTTCTCAACCACCTCACCTGCTTTCATCACTATGGTGTAGTGACATAGGGATTTCACGACATTCAAGTCATGGCTGATGAATAGATAGGTCAGAGCGTACTTTTCTTGAAGTGACTTCAGCAAATCCAGTACTTGAGCTTGAACGGTTCTGTCTAGTGAGGACGTAGGCTCATCGAGCAGGATAAACTCTGGCTTTAAAATCAGAGCACGAGCAATAGCGATACGTTGCCTTTGACCGCCAGAAAACTCGTTCGGATAACGATGGCGAGTCTCAGGATCGAGGTCGACCTCTTTCATTACTTCACAGATGCGTTGGTCGAGTTCATGCTCATCCAATTGTTGATGCACTAACAAGCCCTCACCAATCACCTGAGCGACTGACATCCTTGGGTTCAGCGCAGAAAACGGATCTTGAAATACAACTTGCATACGGCTTCGAAACGGCAACATTTGTTGTCGATTTAAACCTTGAATTTGTTCATTCGCGTAGGTAATCGACCCTTCGCTATCCACCAGCTTCAGTATCGCCATGCCAGTTGTCGATTTACCAGAACCACTCTCACCTACTAGACCGATTGAGTGCCCCTTTTTCAAGGTAAACTCCATATCGGTAACAGCTTTGACGTGTGAAATCGTACGCTTGAACAAGCCGCCCGTGATCGGGAACCAAACACGAAGTTGGTCAACATTGAGTAGAGGCTTGCTATCTGGTGATACAGGAACAGGTAAGCCTTTAGGATCAGAGTTAATAAGTTTTTGAGTGTAAGGGTGAGCAGGCGCGTTAAACAATGTTTGGCAATCGTTACTTTCAACCAAACGGCCATCTTTCATTACCGCTACTCTGTCTGCAATCTTACGAACGATACTCAAGTCATGGGTGATAAAGAGCATCGCCATACCAAGCTCTTGCTGTAGGTCTTTTAGAAGGTCGAGTATCTGCGCTTGTACCGATACATCCAACGCCGTAGTCGGCTCATCAGCAATAAGCAGCTCGGGTTCATTAATTAGAGCCATCGCAATCATCACACGCTGGCGTTCACCACCAGACAACTCGTGCGGATACGCCGAAATCTTTTGCTCTGGGTAACGAATACCCACCTTGGAAAGCCACTCTACCGCCAAGGCTTGCGCTTTATTGGTTCGCATACCTCGGTGAATGGCTAAGGTTTCAACCAATTGTTTACCGACTCGATGAAGCGGATTAAGCGAAACCATGGGTTCTTGGAAGATCATGCCGATGCGACCACCACGAATCCCCCGCAGTTGCCTTTCTGAACAACTCAGAATATCGGTGCCAGAGAAGTTAATCTTACCGTTTAAGTAGTGTGACGAGCCTTTAGGTAGCAGCTTTAAAATAGAGTTAGCCGTAACCGATTTACCGGAACCACTCTCGCCCACCAACGCCAGTGTCTCACCTTTGTATATTTCTAAAGAGACATCTTGCGTCACTTGTTCTATCGAGTTTTTCCGTCCGAAACCAACAGACAGTTTGTCTATCGTCAAAACTGGAGAAGCAGGAACTGTATTTGAAGTCATAACCTATCCTTACTTCTGTTGATGTGGGTCGAAGGCATCACGTACTGCTTCACCAACGAAGACAAGTAACGTCAACATCAGTGAAAGCACGACGAAAGCAGAAATGCCAAGCCAAGGCGCTTGCAAGTTAGCTTTACCTTGCGCCAATAGCTCACCTAATGAAGGCGAACCCGCAGGAAGACCAAAGCCCAAGAAATCTAACGAAGTTAACGTGGTCACTGAACCTGAAAGAATAAACGGCATCATGGTTAACGAAGCGACCATCGCGTTGGGTAGCATGTGACGAAGCATAATGCGTTTGTCATCAACACCCATCGCTTGCGCGGCTCGTACGTAATCAAAGTTTCTACAGCGTAAGAATTCAGCTCGAACAATCCCAACCAAACTCATCCAACTGAATAGCACCATAATTCCAAGCAGCCACCAGAAGTTCGGCTCTATAAAACTCGACAGAATGATCAACAAGAATAAGGTCGGCATACCAGACCACACCTCAATGAAGCGCTGCCCGAATAGATCAACCCAGCCACCGTAGTACCCTTGTGTTGCACCGACAACCACACCTATCACGCTCGACACAATCGTCAGAATAAAACCAAACAAAACAGAGATACGGAACCCATAAATGATGCGAGCCAATACGTCTCGCCCTTTATCATCAGTTCCGAGCCAATTCACTGAATCAGGCTCCGAAGGCACAGCACCTGAGATATCGAAATTTATCGTGTCGTAGCTAAACGGAATGATTGGCCACACGATATAACCACTGTCTTCAATGAGTTCGATAACATACGGGTCTTTGTAGTCGGCTTCGGTTTCAAATTCTCCGCCAAACTCCGTCTCGGCGTATTCATTGATAACAGGCACAAACCACTGATTATCATAAGAAACCAAGAGTGGCTTATCGTTTGCAATGATTTCAGCGAACAGGCTCAAGCCAAACAAGATGGTAAATATCCAAAGGGAGATAAAACCACGTTTGTTTGCTTTAAAACGTAACCAACGAGCTTCAGCTAAAGGGTTGTTAAACATTTATTATCAATACCTTGTTATTCGTTCGCCATTAACGCGCTTCAAAATCAATTCGAGGATCAACCCAGGTATAAGTCAGGTCGGAGATAATGCTCAGCACCAAGCCGAGCAAGGTCATGATATAGAGAGAGCTGAACACCACTGGGTAATCTCGCTGAATGGTCGACTCAAAGCCAAGCAGACCAATGCCTTCGAGCGAAAACATCACTTCAATCAACATAGAACCCGTGAAGAAAATACTAATAAATGCGCTCGGAAAACCGGCAATAATGATCAACATCGCGTTACGGAAGACGTGCTTGTAGAGAATGCTACTCTCGTCTAAGCCTTTTGCTCGCGCCGTTACCACATATTGCTTATTAATTTCGTCAAGGAAGGAGTTTTTGGTCAGCATACTTAGTGTTGCGAAACCACCGATGACCATAGCGAAAATAGGCAAAGCCAAATGCCAGAAGTAATCACCAATTTGCTGATACCAATTCAGTTGGTCGAAGTTACTCGATACCAAGCCACGCAATGGGAACCAACTGAAGTAGTTACCGCTTGCAAACAAAATAATCAGAATAATCGCGAACAAGAAGCCTGGGACCGCATAACCGACAATCACCACTGCGCTCGACCAAATATCAAAACGAGAGCCGTGGTGTATTGCCTTCATAATGCCTAGGGGTATCGAAATCACGTAGATGATTAGCGTACTCCACAACCCTAAGGAAATGGAGACAGGTAAACGCTCGATGATTAAATCAATCACGTTACCGCCCTTAAACAGACTTTCACCAAAGTTAAAGGTCGCGTAATTTTTCAACATATCAAAATAGCGAACGTGAATCGGCTTATCAAAACCAAACTGCTTTTTGATCTCTTCAACCACTTCAGGATCAAGCCCACGTGAGCCTTTATAACCACTGGCTGATGCTTGATCACTTTCGCTTAAATCAACTTCTTGTCCACCACCAGAAAAACGCTCCATGATGCCAGAGTTATGCCCTTCTAATTGGGCAACAGCTTGCTCTACCGGACCACCTGGCGCGATCTGAATGATAAAAAAGTTGATGGTGATGATCGCCCACAGCGTGGGGATCACCAACAGTAAACGCCGAAATATATACGCGGCCATGCTAACTAACTCCTAGCGACGTTTTTCAGGAAGCAGAGCTGCCTTCTCTTCCGAAATCCACCATGTATCGATACCTAAGTCATATTTAGGTAATACATCTGGACGCTCAAACTTGTCCCACATTGCAACGCGATATTCGCCAACGTGCCATTGAGGAATGTTGTAGAAATTCCACTGCAATACTCGGTCTAGTGAGCGACCTAAAGTCAGGAGCTTTTCTGGGTTCTGTTGGTTGCTCGCGATTTGTTCTGTCAACGCGTCAACCACTGGATCCATCACACCTGCAGTATTGTAAGTAGAATCAATGTAGTTAGAGTTCCAAACAATCATTAAGTTCGGGCTAGGATATGGGTTTGCAGAAAATGACGACGAAACCATGTCGAAATCACGATCACGCAAGCGCTTAATGTATTGCGTCGTATCGATGGTACGGATCTTCATCTCAATACCCATACGCTTCAGGTTCTTTTGAACAGGCGTTGCAATACGCTCCGTGGTTGGGCTGTAAATCAACAACTCGAAAGACATCGGCTTGCCAGTCTTTTCGTTGGTCATGACTTTGTCTTTCAGAACCCAACCCGCTTCCTTCAAGAGTTTGAAAGCTGTACGCATTTGGCTACGAATACGGCCGCTACCATCGGTGACCGGAGGTTGGAATTCTTCTGTGAAAACTCTCGGTGGAATCTGATCTTTGTATTGAGACAGCAACTCTACTTCAGCTTCGCTTGGTAAGCCTTTCGCTTCGTAGTCGGTGTTTTGGAAGTAACTACGAGTACGTTTATATTGACCATAGAACATGTTCTTGTTCATCCACTCAAAGTCCATCGCGTAGGTTAATGCTTCGCGTACCTTTGGATCAGAAAACACAGGGGATTGAATGTTGAAGACAAAACCTTGAGTCGTTTCAGGCTTCTCATGGTTAATCTCTTCTTTGATGATGTAGCCTTTGTCGAAGTTCGCACCTGTGTAAGAGTTAGCCCAGAACTTAGCCGAGTTCTCGGTTCGAAGATCGAACTCCCCTGCTTTAAAGGCTTCTAGCATTACGGTGTCGTCACGGTAGTAATCGTATTGCACTTGCTTGAAGTTATTACGACCGACGTTTACAGGCAGGTCGGCAGCCCAGTAGTTTTCATCTAAACCGTAAGTCACGCTTTGACCCGATTTATAGCTGATGATTTTATATGGGCCACTTCCCACAGGTGGCTCACTTAGAGGCTCAGACAGTTTTCTGTCTTTCCAATAATGCTCTGGTAATACACGGGTACTTTGGGCAAAGCTAAACAACTTCTCGCGGTTTGGCTTATCCATCTCAATACGGACCACTAAATCAGAAACAGCGGTAACTGATTTAATTTCTTTGTAATACACACGGTATTGAGGCACACCTTCGGTTGAAAACTTATTAAAGGTGAATGCCACATCATGAGCCGTAATAGGCTCGCCATCATTGAATCTCGCTTTTGGGTTGATATCAATTTCCATCCAAGTGAAATCACTGGCGTAGCGAACCTTTGAAGCGATCAATGGATAATAAGCATCAATCTCGTCGCTCGGAGAAAACATCAAGGTATCGTAGATCTCTCCGGTATAACTTGCAGCAACGCCGCGAGAACCGAATCGATTAAAGCTATCGTAAGTACCGATGCTGCCATAAGTCACTTTGCCCTGCTTTGGCGCATCAGGATTAACATAATCAAAGTGAGTGAAGTCGGCTGGATATTTTGCTTCACCAAAACCAACCAATTGAGTGGTTTCAATTACGGTGACAGCAGGTGTTGATTCGGTATCAGAAGCGTGTGTAACGGAGGGATATAGAGCAATAAGCGGCAGCATGACTGCACATGACTTCAAATTAGACCTAAAAAACTGAGTGCGCTGCGAGGCTTTGCTTCGGAAATCTGTTCCCATTTGACTCTCCCTTCAAATGTTATGAATTCGATATTCAACTTGATTAACCGGCTTTGAATGCACACCGTTAAAACAAGTATAGGTTCAAATCTAACATCATGTAATAACTAATAAAACCATCAGCACTCCATCTCTGACGGTTTATTTACAAATTACTCGTCACCGCTCGAAGTTATAGGTTGCAGTTAGCTTTGATTACGTTGATTAGTTTAGTGGCGTTGGAAAGTACGGGGGAAGGCAGAAGCACTAATATTAGTCTAGCGTGAATGACACAAGCCTCCACGGCTTAAATTCTCTTTAATTCACTTCTAAAGTGAAATTTAGGTTCTAAATAATCAACAAACTATACTTTACTGGAGTATCCTTGCTGCCTAGGTCTAAATGGAATGACACTTTGAACAAACCAAACCAAATAACATTCGCAACGTTCAACCTTTTGAACTATCTCGAGCCACCGAATGCTTATTATGATTTTGAGAACATCTACAGCTTCGAAGAATGGCAAAAGAAGCAACATTGGATGGCTGAAGCGATTCGTTCATTAGATTGTGATGTGATCGGCTTCCAAGAGATATTTAGCCCGCAATCTTTAGAACAATTGATGAATGAGCTTGGTTACCCTCACTTTGCTGTGGTCGATAACGCACATGTTGAAGATGATTACCTATACACCTCACCTGTTGTGGGTATTGCTTCCCGTTACCCGATTGTAAACGTGCAGCCTGTTACGCCAGATTCGAAACTACTGACAGCATTCAACCTTGGCAACAAATTCTCATTCAACAGAACACCTGTTCACGCAACGATTACGTTACCCCATTTAGGTTCAACCGACTGTTATGTCGTGCACTTCAAATCACAACGTCCAACAGAACCAAAGGCAGAATCTGTCGATGCAGACAACGCCCAGCAAGGTGAAAAACCACAAAGTGACACGCTCATTCGCTTCCACCAAGAACAACTTGGCTCTTGGCTATCAAGTGTCCAACGCGGTCTAGAAGCTCAGATATTGCATCAATACATCACCAATCAACGCTACCAAACCGATCAACCAGTCGTATTGATGGGTGACTTTAATAAGCCTCTGTTTAATGATGAATTTAAAGGGCTGTTGAGTTACTCAATCAACAGAGACGAAAACAGTAAGCATTGGCTGTCCCACTTTCGCTTAAAAGACTGTTGGGATCTTTACCATCAACTGCATGAGGAAGACTTGCTTGAGCAGCGTAAACCAACCCATTACTACGGTGCTTCAGGGTCTGTACTAGATTACATTTTGATGTCGAACGAGTTTGATTGCCAGAACTCATCAAGCTTGATGGAGATCTCGAGCTACACAGTGTTAGACCATCACCTGATCAATCCAAGCTTTGAACACGACCAATTCAGTACTGATCATGCCGTCGTCTCTGTCACTGCTCATATCCGCGAAACTTAACTGTCGGATTACGTTTCGTTTTAAGCGGATGTATCCCAAGTCTCGATATAAAACACCGAAGCATTGCTACTTCGGTGTTAAAAAATTCATATACTTACTAGATGAAATCTAAAGTTTAGAAACGGTAAGCAACCGCTGCGTAGTATGAATCAATCACAATATCCTTATCATTATCAAAAGGCGAATCGGTCTCAACAACAAACGCATCCGCTTCATAACCTAGCTTAAAGCTAACGTTGCCAATGTGCCTAGGTGTGTACTCAACGCCAAAACCATAGCGAACGCCTTCACCACTATCATCATCTAGCAACGGTAGAGATTGATCTAAATCAATTGACGATAAGCCGATAATGCCAAAAGGGCGGACTCCATTATCAAATGTGTAACCTAAATTAGCACTGATCGAAAACGCAGTTGGAGACCAAGTGTAAGTAGATTGGTTTAATGCATTTTTTGCAACGACGTCACCATAGTTCGTGTATTGCGCCTCTAATGCGATGATACGATTAAATTGGTATCCAGCAATGATCTTATATGTCGGGTCTTCAGCATCAACAGTCATTGGTGCTGAAAAGTCGTTATAAAGCCCGCCATCATCAATACCAGATGTACCGATTGCACCACCTAGATAAAAACCACTATCGGATGCCATTACATTGCTTGCCGCCACGGCTGACATCAGCGCGATGCTTAAAATTAATTTGTTGTTCATTACTGCTTGACCTTACTTATTGCAAATCAAGATTGTTACGCCTTCCTCTGCTGCACAATCTTGTTAGAGTTATCCGACACCCCGTCGAATTCGCAAGCAGGTTAAGCTCACAGAAAACAAAAAAATAAATAAAAATGTAATCACTTTGTCATTTCAAACAACACAATCAGTAATACCCAAATAAACACATGAATAATAAAGAAATAAAAATACGTCTTTTCTAAATAAAACCTTCAACTCAATTTTCAAACCATCCCATTTTTAGATTTTATTTGCGCAGACTTACGAACGCTTACTTTCAAGAGTGGTGTTATTTCGCATAATCCGCGCGCTTTGAATTACTAGCACCCCTAACGAACTACCCAATCAATCTCCACCATTCAAAAGAAGACGAACAGAAACACGATGACCCACACCATAAACCTCAACGGCTTAACCCTTGATATCGACGCTCGAACTATCACTAACTCACAGGGAAACAAAATAACGTTGCGCCCTCACCTTTTGGCAGTGCTCTGTTTGCTGATAGAAAATATTGGAAGGCCGGTTTCAAGAGAGCATATTGTTGATGTGTGTTGGGACGGGCATCTCTCGTCACCTCATGCTCTGGCTAATGTGGTTTATAACCTACGCAATGTCTTCGCGCGATTGAGAACACCAAATGTCCAGATAGTAACCATCAGTAAGTTTGGCTATGTGCTATCAATTGAACCCACGTAGCCAAATTTATGCAATCAATGGCGTTGACTGAGATCACCAAAAAACACACCATCGAAACGTTTCGATGATCGTTATCACACTCTAAAACAATCAAACGTGCAAATGATAAATCAGACACTATTATCACTATCGAAACGTTTCGATGGCTTTTTCTTGAGTTGTTCTCAACCCATTAAGCGTTATTTTTTGATAGGTCGTGATATGAAAAAAAGTACTCTAATAAACTCTGAACTCTCTTACCTAGTGGCGACGCTTGGCCACACAGATGAAATCACGATTTGTGACGCGGGCCTGCCGATTCCAGACCACGTAACTCGCATTGATCTTGCACTGACTCATGGTGTACCGAGCTTTCAACAAACAGTAAAAACCCTATTAGATGAATCTCAAATTGAAGGCGTTGTGATTGCAGAAGAGTTTGCGAAAGTAAGCCCAGAACATCACGCATCACTGATTGATTTAATCAAGACAGAAGAAGTACGTTGTGGCAAATCGCTTTCGATTACTTACATCACTCATGAAGAGTTTAAGCAGCGTACACATGATAGCCGCGCAGTGATTCGCACTGGGGAATGTACACCATACGCAAATGTTATTTTCCAAGCTGGCGTAACGTTTTAAAAAAAAGCTAAACCAAACACAGACACAACCAAATACAACTGGCCCCGAGTAAAGGAACCGACATGACTCAAGCCATTTTAGAACTTAGCTCAATTGAGAAAGCCTTCCCTGGTGTTAAAGCACTGGATAAGGCAAGCCTCAACGTTTATCCAGGACGCGTAATGGCGTTAATGGGGGAAAACGGTGCGGGTAAATCAACACTAATGAAAGTGCTTACGGGTATCTATCACTTGGACGGCGGCACTATCGCCTACCAAGGAAAACCTGCAGCATTTAAAGGGCCGCGTGATTCTCAACAAGCAGGTATTAGCATCATTCACCAAGAACTGAATCTAATCCCTGAGTTAACCATCGCCGAGAACATCTTCTTAGGTCGTGAAATCACGAGCACCATGGGTCGCATCTTGTGGAACGAGATGTACCAAGAAGCCGACAAACTACTTAAACGCCTTAACGTGAAACACAGTTCGAAAACACCTTTAGGGCAATTGAGCCTTGGTGAGCAGCAAATGGTAGAGATCGCGAAGGCCCTATCGTTTGAGTCTAAGGTCATCATCATGGATGAGCCAACCGATGCGTTAACCGACACCGAAACTGAGTCTCTGTTTAAGGTCATTAACGAACTTCGTTCTGAAGGCTGTGGCATTGTTTACATCTCTCACCGCTTGAAAGAGATCTTTGAGATTTGTGATGACATCACCGTACTTCGTGACGGCAAGTTCATTGGTCAGTGTGAAGTAAAAGACACCGACGAAGATGGTTTAATCGAAATGATGGTTGGCCGTAAGTTAGACGAGCAATATCCACGAATCGGACAAAGCCACGGTGAAACCTGCCTTGAGGTCATCGGCTTGACCGGCTCTGGTATTCATGATGTGAGTTTTACGCTAAAACGCGGTGAAATCTTAGGTGTATCTGGCCTGATGGGCGCTGGTCGTACCGAACTGATGAAAGTGATTTACGGTGCACTTCCAAGTGAGCGCGGCGTCATCAACCTAGAAAACAAAACCATTAACCCTGTCAGCCCGAGAGATGGCTTGGCCAATGGCATTGCTTACATCTCTGAAGATCGTAAAGGCGATGGCTTAGTTCTCGGCCTTTCAGTAAAAGAAAACATGTCGCTATGTTCGCTTGATCTGCTGACTAAAAGCGGTCAAATCCAACATAAAGACGAAGTGATTGCGGTCGATGACTTCATCAAGCTATTCAACATCAAAACCCCAACTCGCGAGCAAATTATTGGCAACCTTTCTGGTGGTAACCAACAGAAAGTGGCTATCGCTAAGGGATTGATGACCAAACCAAAAGTACTGATTCTCGACGAGCCAACGCGTGGTGTTGATGTCGGTGCCAAGAAAGAGATTTACCAACTCATTAATAAATTTAAAGCCGATGGCATGAGCATTATTTTGGTCTCATCTGAAATGCCAGAAGTGTTAGGAATGAGTGACCGCATCATGGTGATGCATGAAGGCCGTGTAAGCGGTGAATTTGATGCTAAAGAAGCAAACCAAGAATTATTACTGGCGTGTGCGGTCGGTAAAAAGATCAACGAGGACGCAGCATGAGTACTAAAACCATGAGCAAAACAACTGAAGCTCCAAAGAAAAAACCGTTAATCAGCAAAGAGTGGCTGATTGATCAAAAGTCATTGATTGCTTTGATCTTCCTGATTGTTGTCGTTTCTTTCTTAAACCCGAACTTCTTTACTGTCGACAACATCCTGAACATTCTGCGCCAAACTTCGGTTAACGCGATCATCGCTGTCGGTATGACGCTGGTTATCCTAACCGCGGGTATCGACTTGAGTGTTGGTTCTGTACTTGCGCTTTGTGGTGCATTCGCAGCCAGCATGATTGGTATGGAAATCCCTGTGATGATCGCAGTGCCAACCGCTCTTGTAGCAGGTGCAGCATTGGGAGCTATCAGTGGTGTAATTATTGCCAAGGGTAAGGTTCAAGCCTTCATCGCAACGCTTGTGACCATGACGCTACTGCGCGGCGTAACCATGGTTTACACAGATGGTCGTCCTATCTCAACTGGCTTCACAGACACAGCAGACGCATTCGCTTGGTTCGGTACAGGCTATGCAATGGGCATCCCAGTTCCAGTATGGATCATGGTCGTGGTATTCGCAGCAGTATGGTACCTACTTAACCACACACGCTTTGGTCGCTACGTATACGCTCTTGGTGGCAACGAATCCGCAACTCGCCTATCAGGCATCGACGTAGACAAAGTAAAAATCGGCGTTTACGCAATCTGTGGTCTGCTAGCAGCAGTCGCAGGCATCATCGTGGCATCGCGTTTGTCATCAGCTCAACCAACCGCAGGTATGGGTTATGAGCTAGACGCTATCGCAGCCGTGGTTCTTGGTGGCACAAGCTTAGCCGGCGGTCGTGGCCGCATCATGGGCACATTGATTGGTGCATTGATTATCGGCTTCCTAAACAACGCCCTAAACCTATTAGACGTATCTTCTTACTACCAGATGATTGCAAAAGCAGTGGTTATTCTTCTGGCGGTATTGGTCGACAACAAAAACAAATAAAACCTATCCACACTCTAGGTTAATACAAGTAACACCCTGCTTTACCTTTAAATATTAGAATCTATAAATAATGTAACTACGAGCTAGGACTCACCTCCTAGCTCACCCTACACAAAGGACTTACACCATGAAAAAATTAGCGACTCTTATTTCTGCTGCTCTTCTTTCTACAACAGTATCTGTGTCTGCACAGGCGCAAGATACAATGGCAATCGTTCTGTCTACATTGAACAACCCATTCTTCGTAACCATGAAAGATGGCGCAGAAGCGAAAGCTGAAGAGCTAGGCTACAAGCTTATCGTTCTTGATTCTCAAAACGACCCAAGCAAAGAGCTTTCGAACATTGAAGATCTAACCATTCGTGGTGTTAAGGCAATCCTGATCAACCCAACAGATTCGGATGCAGTGTCTAACGCAATTCGCATGGCTAACCGCTCTAACATCCCAGTACTAACACTAGACCGTGGCGCAAGCCGTGGTGACGTAGTGAGCCACATCGCATCTGATAACGTAATCGGTGGTGAAATGGCGGGTCACTTCATCATGGAAAAAGTGGGCGAAAAAGCGAAAGTTATCCAACTTGAAGGCATCGCAGGTACTTCAGCAGCTCGTGAACGTGGTGAAGGCTTCATGAACGCGGTAAACGGCAGCGGCCTTGAGCTTCTTGCAAGCCAACCAGCTGACTTCGACCGTACTAAAGGTCTGAACGTAATGGAAAACCTACTTGCAGCGAACCCAGACGTTGAAGCAGTATTCGCTCAGAACGATGAAATGGCACTAGGTGCACTTCGCGCAGTTCAAGCATCTGGTAAAGACGTAATGATCGTTGGCTTCGACGGCACTGAAGACGGCATCGCAGCAGTTAACCGTGGCCTACTTGGCGCAACCGTTGCACAACAGCCAGACCTAATCGGCTCTCTAGGTATCGAGATGGCAGACAAAGTGCTTAAAGGCGAAACAGTAGACGAGTACGTACCAGTACCTCTAAAAATCATCGCTAAGTAACTCTATTTAATCACTCAGTTTAGCGCTGGAATCTAATTTAAGCAGGGAGCCCCCTATCTCCCTGCTCATTAGCTCGCTGGCTCAAGACCAAAAACAAAAATACCGACAGTGCATCGCTGTTTCTCATACGCCGTCTAACAAGGCGAGCGATTTACGTAACGAGAATTAACGTAATGTGAATTAACGTAATGTGAATTAACGTAATGAGAAAGACCCATGCATTTTCAAATACGATATATCATAAGGCTCGTATCATGACTCAACTGATTGTTTTAGGTAGCGTTAACGCAGACCACGTACTACAAGTTCCTTCTTTCCCTCGCCCGGGTGAAACCTTGATTGGCGGTAACTATCAGGTCATTCCTGGCGGTAAAGGCGCAAACCAAGCGGTCGCGGCTGCGCGCTTAAACGCAGATATCGGTTTTATCGCCTGTGTTGGTGACGACCCATTTGGCATCAACATCCGTCAAGACTTCGCTAAAGATGGCATCAACATCGACGGTGTTATCGTTGCAGACAACACACCAACTGGCATCGCGATGATCCAAGTATCAGCAACCGGTGAAAACAGCATTTGTCTTTCTGCAGAAGCGAATGACAAGCTGACTTGCGAGCAAATCGAACCACACCTAGAGAAGATTCGTGGTGCTAAATACCTGCTGACTCAACTTGAAACGCCAATTGAAGGCATTGAGTACGCAGCGAAAACCGCAAAAGAGAGCGGAACTCACGTAATTCTAAACCCTGCACCTGCTCGCCCTTTGTCAGATTCACTGCTTGCTTGTGTTGATATAATTACGCCAAACGAAACCGAAGCGGAAGTACTGACGGGCATTACCGTAACCGACAGCGCATCTGCTCACCAAGCGTCTTTGGCTTTGCATACTAAAGGCATCGAGACTGTGATGATCACACTTGGCGCTAAAGGTGTTTGGGTAAGTCATCAAGGTCAAGGGAATGAAGCAGGTGAAGGCGAGTTGATCGCAGGCTTCCGTGTTGAAGCGACTGACACCACCGCTGCAGGTGACACCTTTAACGGCGCATTAGTTACCGGTTTGCTTGAAGACATGCCGCTAGAGCGCGCTATTAAGTTTGCTCATGCAGCGGCTGCAATTTCTGTGACTCGCTTTGGCGCTCAAACGTCGATTCCAAGCCGAGCTGAAACAGACGCGTTTTTAGCAGAACGTTTATCGGCTTAGTAATTAGCTCTCAAACTATAAATAAGTAAGCATAAGCCCCTGTTTTCAGGCAGAATATCGCGCAACGTGGCAAGTTACTCCCACAAGGATTTTTTATGGCAACAATGAAAGACATCGCTCGGCTCGCTAAGGTTTCGACTTCTACCGTGAGCCATGTGATCAACAAGTCACGTTTTGTCAGTGAAGAGATAGCTGAGCGTGTTAACAATGCGGCTAAAGAGTTGAACTACGCGCCTTCAGCATTGGCTCGTAGCTTGAAAATGAAGCAAACCAAAACCTTGGGTATGCTGGTTACTACCTCTACCAACCCATTCTTTGGCGAAGTGGTGAAAGGTGTTGAGCGTCGTTGCTACGAGAAAGGTTACAACCTTATCTTGTGTAACACCGAAGGCGACAGCGAGCGCATGAAATCATCTATTGATACTTTGCTTCAAAAGCGTGTCGATGGCTTAATGCTGATGTGTTCAACCCTTGAAGGTGAACATATCGATGTGTTTGAACGCTACCCAGAATTACCTGTTGTGGTCATGGACTGGGGCCCTATGCTGTTTGCCAGCGACAAGATCCAAGATAACTCGCATCAAGGTGGCTACATGGCAACGAAGCACCTAATCGATAATGGCCATTCTCAGATTGGTTGTATCACAGGCCCACTGCACCGCAACCAAGCTTCGTCTCGTTATCAAGGCTTCAAGCAAGCGATGGAAGAAGCGAATTTAGAGATCAACCCTAATTGGATTGTAGAATCGAACTTCGAATGTGATGGCGGCTTTGATTCTTACCAAACATTGAAAGCGCGTGGTGGAATGCCTAGCGCACTGTTTGTTAGCAACGACATGATGGCAATGGGCGTGATTCATGCGGCGGCGCAAGATGGCACATCGATTCCGAATGATCTGTCTATTATTGGCTACGATGACATCCACCTGTCTAAATATATGACACCGGCTTTAAGCACTGTCCACCAGCCAAAACATCGTTTGGGTAAAGCGGCTGTAGACACGCTATTAAATCGACTCGAAACTCCAGACGCTTACCCACAGGTCGTCGAGTTAGAGCCTACTCTCGTAGAACGAAGCAGCGTGAAAGCAATTTAACGCGCGACCGAGCTCAATATTCTTGAAAGCTAGCCAAGTCGGCTGGCTTTTTTCTTTGGAAGACCGTACGAATCACTCCCCTCTGAATACTCTTAATTAACGCCAGAACCGTTGATTGACTCAAACATAGTTAATAAACAAATTAAACACCAATGCGTATGCATTTACACACTCAGCAACTAATTCTCTCCTACACTATCAATAAATAACATCGACATGGAGAGCGTTGTTTTATGATTTTGGGCTGGTTTGACAATATTTCCCTTCAAAAAAAGCTATTCGTCAGCTTTTGCGTTCCTATTACTTTGATCGTGACTGTTTCGTTTTCTGTTCATGAAAACACGCAATCAATGGTTGAGGACAACCACTGGGTGGTTCACACCCACAAAGCTATTGCTAGAGCGCAGGAGTTACTTAACCTAGCGGTAGATATGGAAACTGGCCAACGTGGCTACCTGATCACCGGCGACCCTGTATTCCTAGAACCTTATTACCTAGCACTGGACGTTTGGCCTAAAAAGATTCAGATTCTTAGCGAGCAGGTCAGTGATAACCCAGAACAAGTCAAACTTCTGGACACAATTGATACCACCCACAATAAATGGCTAATTGAATCGGGAGACAAAGAGGCCTGGCAACGTGAGCTAGTTAATAGGGGTCCAGCAGACCTGCAGAGTGTTATCGATATCACTCTACTGCAAACCGGTAAGCAGCTTATGGATCAAATTCGCTTGGAGATAGCTCAGTTCATTGAGGTAGAGCAACAGCTGATCAGCATTCGAGTTACAAAATCTGATAACTCTGCTCAGCAAACCGATTACGTTCTATTAGTCGGAACTCTCTTTTCGGTATTCGTATCTCTGATTGTGGCCGCTTGGTCTTCAAACCGTATAAAAAGAAGAATAGACATACTACTCGAAGCCGCCAACCAGGTTGCCGCTGGCCATTTAAAGCAAGGCGCTGCCACGCTCAAGACAAACTCGAATTCGGACACCCAAGACGAAATTGCCCACCTCACGCATAGCTTCAAAAAAATGGCGACAAACCTAGTAAAAAACGACAATGAAATGCGAGCAAAAAACCAAGAACTCATCGCGGAACGCGCCAAAGCTGAAGCGGCAGTAAAAGCAAAAGGCGAGTTTTTATCGACCATGAGCCATGAGATTCGCACACCAATGAATGGCGTACTTGGCATCTCTCAGATCATAGCGGCCCAAACTAAAGAGCCAGAAACCAAAGAAAACATTAATATCATTCTTGATTCTGGCCATCACTTAATGACCATACTCAACGACATTCTCGACTTCTCTAAAGTCGAAGAAAACAAGCTTGAACTAGAGGTGGCACCCTTTAATTTTGTTCAAGTCATGCAGCCTGTATGCAGCGCACTAAAACCCTTAGCCGATGAAAAAGGCATTCGCCTGTTGATCGAAAATAACATACCGAAAAACATCCAACTCGTCGGAGACTGTGCAAGGCTACGCCAAATCATGTTCAACTTGGGCGGCAATGCGACCAAATTCACTAAAGAAGGTCATGTATCCATTCAAGCTGACCTTAATCGCCCCAACAACCAACTAATCCTCACCGTAACAGACACCGGGGTTGGTATCCCGAAAGATAAGCACGAGCAGGTATTCAATTCGTTCGAACAAGCCGACACTTCGACAACAAGGAAATTTGGCGGAACAGGGCTTGGCCTCGCAATCGTCAAGAACCTAGTCAACCTCATGAACGGAGAAATCACATTAACCAGTGCTGTCGGTCTCGGAACAAAATTTCAAGTCTCCTTGTCTATCGCATGGCAAGAAGGGAAAACTGGTGATGTCGCAACACCAGTAATCAATACGGAGAAGCTGACTTGCAGCTCGTTGAGCATTTTACTGGTCGAAGACAATCGTATTAACGCGATCGTTGCACAAGGTTTCTGCGAAAAGCTCGGCCATCATGTCGACCTTTCAGAAAACGGAAAACTTGCAATTGAACGCCTCAAAACCAATAAATATGATCTTATCTTGATGGACAATCACATGCCTGAAATGAATGGGGTCGAAACAACTCAATACATCCGCGAGCAACTAAAGCTAGACACCTTGATATTCGCCTACACGGCAGATGTATTCCGTGAAGCTCATGACAACTTTATTCTGGCTGGCGTCGACCATGTTCTTACTAAGCCCCTACAGCAAGAGAGTTTTTTCGACGCCCTACAACAGTTTTCGGATCGACTACCTAAACAAGCAACAATAGAAGGTTCAAGTACTAACGAGAATATCGTCGAACTGCGCCGCAAGCCAATTGAAACGTTAAGATTAACGGAAGAAGAAATCAGTCGCTCAGAAATAATACACCTTCTGAAAGATGATGCGGAAGGGTTCAGCTTGCTTATCGACTCAACCATCATAGAATTTGAACAATCTGTTGATCAGCTGATTGAATACTATCTAGCGAAGGAGTTGGAGCCACTTTGTCGCACCCTACACTCCATTAAAGGCATGTCGCTAAACTTAGGACTCGATACGCTTTCTAAGCAAGCGCTGGAGCTAGAAATACAGGCAAAAAACCAACAACAGCCTGATATTGAACGGCTGCAAAAGTTGCTTAACCGACTTATGGTCAATATCCACCAAGCACAGCGGATGAAAACCGCGAATTCAGTCGAGCATCTGAATCAAATGAATGATCAAGCTTAAGAACGCTTCGCTCTCAAACTAAAACGCAAGGCTTAATCACCTTGCTCTTTTCTAAGTTATTCTATTCCACTAGTCAGTCTGACTATTTAATAGAGAGGTTATTTGTTGCATCTCATCTAACACATCAACGCCGTTATATTGAGGAGCAAGAGATAGGTCTTGAATGCTCACCGTTTCAACCGACTGGTGATCATTGAGTTGAAGCATTAAGTCTCCCTTTGGTGAGTAGGTTCTGCTACCGCCACAATACGTCGCGGTAAACGCATCAACCACATCTTGCCCAACACGGTTACACGTTACGATGTGGCACCCTTCTTCTAGTGCCCTCGCCTGTCCAATGGCGAAGCTATGATGACCACCAAAGTTCGCAGGATGAAGGATAACGTCTACCGACCGATACGCTCTCATGATCTCTGGGAACCAAATATCGAAGCAAATCGCGACACCAAACTTCAAACCATTGTGTTCAAAAGTCAGGCGCTCACTCCCCCGCGAAAAATATTGTTTATCGAACTTAGTTTGACTGATTTTTCGATACTTGTGGCGTAAGCCGGAAGCATCAACAACAACGACACTGTTGTAATACTGGCTACTGTCTTTCTCAGCAACACCCGCAACGATCAAAGTCTGATGCTTCACCGCAAGCTGAGTTAGCGAGTCAATGGTAGAGCTGTTGTTAAAGTCTTCGCTCAATTCATGAATTTCTGCGGCATCGTTAAAAATATATCCCGTAGAGAACAGTTCCGGGAGCAAAGTGATATCACCGACTGACGCCGCGGCTTCTAAAAGCTCAGAGACTAAAGCAATATTCTTTTGTTTGTTTTTGTATTCAACTTCAAGCTGAACAAGAGTGATACTGACATCATTCAAAATCGAATCCTTACTGGGTAACACAAATCAGACGCAGAGTAAGGGAATCCCCCTTCGCTTTCCTGCTTCAAGCCAAACCGTTGAAGCAAGCGCACACTCCAAAGGCCGTTCAGCCCATCTACTCCATAAACTTAGGCTCTAGCAACACAGCGCCCTACTAAACTTTCTAGAGGTGTATAACATTCTGATTTATAAAGTAAGAGCAGAAAATGCTCTATTTCAATAAATAACACATGCGTGCATTCACAATATTTATTATTACTCTTGCTACATAATCGTTAAATTTATAAATTAAATCGAATGCTCATCCAATCGGTAACGCTTTTCCAACTATGGATATTAAGTACCAACATTTTGCCAAGACCACATTCTACTTTGCCATTTCTTTCATTTTTTCGATGGCATTACTCATACCTTTTACACCGTCTCACTACAATGCGTTAACCGAAGAGTCTTCACAGCTAGTGGAAACAAGGCTTCAAGAAATCCAGGTGAGGTTTGACCGTTTTCTCTTAGGGATCACACCCGATCTATCTTGCGATACCATCGTGACCGAGCTTCGTCAAAATGTATTCAATGCCGATTGGGTAAAAGAAGCCGCCGTATTCAATGAATACAACCGCTTTTATTGCTCAACCACGGATGGTGATGTGTCGTTTCGCTTATATAGCACCATTCGAGAAAGGCTCAATGAAGATCCAAATTTAACCACTCTGTCTTACTCGAGTGCAGCGATTACTAAAGTACAATCCATCATGCTCATTTTCTCGAACAAAGAAGAAGCCGGGGTGAGCCTTATGATACCGCCACACTTCATCTACGACCTTGTAGAATCGAGCCTGAGTAGCCATGGTATAAACTCTAAGGTTGAAGTGATTAAAAGAGATATCCACCCTACCGATCCCGGCTCATATCTCGCAGAAGTACGCGTACAATCAGATGCCTACCCGTTGGCCATTACCTCCTACATCGGACACCAGTACTACATACACTTCCTCATGAGCTTTTCATGGTTTGGATTTCTCATGGCGGGAATCACCACTATCTGCCTGCTCTCTGCTAAACACAAAAAGCAGAGCCAGCGCAGCTTAGAGTATTCACTTTCAAGCGCACTAAAAAACAAACACCTACATGTTCACATGCAACCCATCGTTAACCAAAACACCAACGAGATCGTCGGCTGTGAGTCACTATTACGATGGAACGACCCCATTGAAGGTAACGTCTCCCCTGCTATTTTCATACCGCTTGCTGAAAGCTTAGGCTTAATTGAAGAGCTGACCTACTTCGTACTACGCAAAGTCTTAATAACGTTGAAAAGCAATCAAGATGTATTTGAGTCAAAGTACATTAGCGTCAACATCAGCCGAAACGTCGTGTCCAACAGTAACTTCTCTAACAAAGTGCTTAGCATATTTAAAAGACACCCAAATATTCTCAAACAGGTGGTATTTGAAGTAACAGAGGATGGTGAATGTTCTGATGCCGATATGGTCAAAATCAAAAATAACTTAACCAAGCTCGCTAACTTAGGCGTGAGAGTCGCGATTGATGACTTTGGTACGGGCTATGCAGGATTAGACTTTGTAAGACAGTTCCCGTTCAGCATTCTCAAAATCGACCGCGTATTCGTGAAAAACATATCAGACGAATCCAGCCTTGGTATCCCTTTGCTTGAATCCATGCTGCAACTTTCTCAAACTCTGGGCATGCAGGTAATCGTTGAAGGGGTTGAGTACGAATCCCAAGTGAACATCTTGTCTAAACTGGGCGTGGACTATATCCAAGGCTTCTACTTTTATAAGCCAATGCCGATAAACCTGACCGTCAGCTTACTCAGACAGCAGCACATGACCATGAACTATAGCGACCAAATCTTATCCACCTCAACACCAGAATAGGAATAAGTGTAAGCAGGTTCATTGATGGCAGCCTGCGTCACACTCTTTTTACTTTGAGTACAACACTCACTGCGTTTCCAACAAGTATAAGAGCCTTGTTCACGCCCCTAAAATACAAAATGCGTGTTATCTAAATAACACGCATCTCTAATAAAATAGGCTAGTTTTCTTCAACGTTACGCTTCACTGTTTACTCATAATCAAAGCATTGCTGTTTGAGCCAATGGCCTAAAGTTTTGATTTCAAACTGCTTAGCTCTCGACTTTTTGTAGACAAAGTACATATTGTCGCCAGTCGGCAAATCGTGCATTGGGATACGAACCAAGTTTTGTTGAAGATCTTGGTCGTTAAGAAAGTAGTCGTTCAAGAACGCGATACCTTGATGGTATTTCACGGCCTCGGCGGCCAGTACCATGTGACTGAACTGGCTAATTTTCACATCCTTTGGCAAGCTGAAACCACCACGTTCACACCACTGAATCCAATCTTTCGCTTCACCGCCGTCCTTAAAGATTGAACTTACTGAAAGTAACTGCTGATCCCATAGTGCCTCTGGCAAAGGTTTATCTTCGATTCTCTGCCACACCTTTTGGCTACAGAACGGATAGAGCTGCTCTTTGTATAGGAAGTCACTAACGTAGTTTTTCTTTGGCGGGTAGGCAGTGATAAAGCAGTCGGCTACTTGATCCGAAAACTCAGGCTCATCGGCCACCATACTTAACGTTAAATCAATTTCTGGATGCTGCTGGCGTAAGTTTTCGAGCCTAGGCACCAACCATTTCACCGCCAGAGAACTGTACATTGCAATCCGAATTTTGCCACTGTCACCTTCGCGGATCTGGTAGCTGGCTTGCGCGATATTCTGCAATGAATGGGACACCTCTTCATAGTAACGCTCTCCTATCGGGGTGAGCGATAAACGCCTTCCCTGACGCACAAACAAGGTTTCACCTAAGTATTCCTCAAGCAAGCGAACCTGATGACTCACCGCACTTTGAGTAACATGAAGCGCTATAGCCGCTTGAGAAAAGCTATTAAAACGAGCGACCGATTCGAAACATTGTATTGATCTCAAAGGGGGTAATTTCATTATTAGCTCAACTCATACTAAGTGAATTTATATCATTATATATGAAACGATTTTATGCATTAAGATTACGCCATCACATTTATTCACTTTCTTTTTAACTCACACTGAACACGCGTCAGTCAATGATAGGAGCTTCTTCATGCCTACAATGTCTGTTGGAATGGCAATGAGTTTACTCATTGTCGGCAATCTCATTGCGGTTTTCTCTGATGCCTTAATTAAAACCTTGGGTGAAGACATTGCTGTGTTTCAATTTGTCTTCTTCAGACAGCTAACTGCCGTGTTAATCCTTCTGCCTTTTTGTTTTGGCGTGAGTAAAAAGAGTTTCACCGACGGGCTGAAATGGCATGCCCTGCGCGCGCACATATGGTTACTGGGGGCAATCTTTATGGTGTTTGCCATCAATGCCATGCCATTGGCCACCGCCAACGCGATTTTCTACGCCGCACCTTTGATGATGCTGCCGTTAGCCTTGGTATTTTTCAAAGAGCAACTCAACCGCTACTCAGTTGCTGCTGGAATATTCGGCTTTATGGGCGTTCTGGTTATCATTCGCCCGACAGAGATCGATTGGGCGGCCATTGCAGCGCTTATCGTAGCGTTAACCATTGCCAGTAATAACTTGTTAATTCGCAAACTCCCGAAGCACCAAACCGTGGCACAAACGTTGTTGTTAACCAACTTAGCAGGCGTTCCGGCATCACTTGGACTCGCCATTTGGGAAGGCCGTGAATGGGATTGGTCACCGCTTATCACTGCCGCAGGTTCAAGCAGCTTTATCCTCATCTACGCGGCGATATGTGTCGTCACTTACCGCTCGGCAGAAAGCAATAAAATCGCCAGTGCTGAATACAGCGGCTTACTCGGAGCGGTGGGAGTTGGGTTGGTCTGGTTTGGTGAAATGCCTGATATTGCAATGGCGATTGGCACTGCGATGATCATACTGCCGCTCATCTGGCTGGCTCGAAATGAAAAGAAGCAAAGCTAACAAAGTTTATTGATACCAGACCTGAATACTAAGCCAAATGAGTAAGGTATCACTTCAGACAAGATCTTTAATTAATATGAGCGATGTGAAGCCGTAACTGTAAAAGCAACGGCTTCACATCTTCGTCTCTTCGAGCAGAGCTTAAAGAGAATAAAGGGGTTAACTAGTAAGCCAATTAGACTAGTTCGTCGCTTTTGAATCTGATGAATTGGCCGCTTTTGTCGCTTCTTCAGCGGTTTTCTTACCAAATACCGTATCCATCATAAAACCAATACGCTTAGATGCATTACCGAACTTATTCGGGTTAGCCGTATATGGAACTTTAAACTCTACTTCACCTACTCTTTGCCCGTTCTGATAGGCATTGATCTCCGCTTGCTTTAAGAACAACGCTAAGTCCCAGCCCCAATGGCCTTCATACTCCAATGTTAGCTTATCAAGATCGTGCTGCGACTTATCTGGTACGACGGTGTAGGTATAATCGTTATCTTGCAGCCACGTTTCCATGGTATTTAAAAAACCTCTACGTGTTTCAGCGTCTTTAACAATCACAACATCCACTTCAGTCGTAGGTTCTGGAATCGCGCTCCCTGTGTAACGAGGGGCTCCACAACCAGCCAAAATTAAAACCGAAAGCGATAATAGTAGGTATTTTTTCACGTTATATATCCATTAATAATCAACTGCACGAATGATACCACATCAAAAAAATGACATATTATATAAACAAAGATTAATCAGACATTCCTTGTTACATAAGTCACTGAAAAACCGCGAAAGAAAACACAAAAGCCATAGGTCTCCTTTGATGAACATTTAACGTCATCGCATCTTGAATGCACAAAAGGAATATCATGGAAAAGACACTTCAAACCAAATTGGCGACAAGCCTATTGCTGCTGAGAGTCGGCATTTTTATCGTCTTCTTGTTCTGGGGCTTAGATAAGATCCTTGTCCCTGAACACGCGACAAAAGTGCTGTCTGGTTTTTATGGCATCAACATCTCGGACAACGCGATGATGGCGCTGGGTGTCGCGCAGCTCGGCTTTTTAGGCGCATTCGTGGTTGGCATGTGGAAGAAGTACACCTAAGGTGCGGTTTTGGTCTTGCATGCAGGTTCCACCTTCGCTTCTTTCGCTAAATACATGGACCCATTCAATAACCTACTTTTCTTTGCCTCTTGGCCAATGCTCGCTGCCTGTGTCGCACTCTTCTTACTACGCGACTACGACACTTACAGCGTTTCCAACTAACACAAAGGGCGCCTGTTACTGGCGCCCTCTTTGGTTGTCTTGATTCTTAAACGTTTGTTGGCTTGAGTGCCAAAGTGACACAGAATTGCTTATTGCACACTTTAAGACCATAACACCCATGTGACACTTTGACATAACAGGAGATAACATTATGGCTACTACCTTGCCTCGCATCACCGCTAGAGTTGATGTCGATACACAAGATTTACTAACTAAAGCAGCCGCGATCGCCGGCATGTCTAGTATTAACTCATTTGTACTAAGCGCTGCAGTTGAAAAAGCGAAACAAGTCATCGAACGTGAACAAACTTTAAAACTGAGCCAAGCTGATGCTATGTTGCTATGTTGCTAATGGATGCTTTAGACCGTCCTGCAACACAGAACTCAAAACTAAAAGCAGCTTCTGAACGATACGAGAGCGTAACGCTATACAAAAGCCTCTAAAAGCCACTTTAATCACTAAAACCAACGCATCGCCAAAATGCCACGCGTTACGAATCTGTCTTAAAAGCTTTATTAGCTGAGTTTCAAAACTGGTAATACTTCAGCGGTTTCAGTATCTAGCATTTCTAAAATACTTTCAAAACCATGTATAGGAGACCAACCTAATTTCTCACGTGCGGACGACGAATCATATACGCGATCTAAGCTTTGAGGTAATTGCCAGCTTCTTTGTTGAAATGCTAGCGCGATTTCTGGGCACTTATGTTTGATAACAGCTCCAGCTTCATTATATAGAGCTTCACAATCAGAAAAATGAAAAGGCGTTGCACCTGAGATTATAAAACGATTAAAACCGCTTAAGCGTTTTTCCACAGCACATAAATGAGCATTTGCTACATCGCGAGCATCAATACCACGAGTCAGGCGAAATATAGCCATTAAATCCGCAGGCTCAGGAAAGCATCTCGACATTTGCAACACAGTCACTGGAAGCTGAAACAGATTTGAAATTTCTTCTAGCTTAGTTTCAGCCGCAATTTTACTTTTATGATAAATCGACTTGGGTTTTGGGGTAACTTCCTCATCAATCCAACCTGCAATACTTTTAGGTGTCGAGGCATAGCCGTATAACGCGGTTGTACTGGTAAAAATAAAGTGCTTAACACCTGCTTTTACGCCAGCCAAAGCCAATTTCTCAGTCGCATCTACGTTGATAGATGTAAACTCTGAATCAGGTACTAAACCAACATGAGGAGCATGAAGAGCTGCTGTATGAACAATGACATCAATATTTTCAAGAACCCCATCAATCAGAGCGCTATCACGGATATCACCAATATAATCGGCTGTTGAGCAAGGTGTTTTATCAATGCCGACTACGTCATGTGTTCGCATTAATTTAATATAAATTGCACGCCCGACCCTACCCGCAGAGCCTGTTACCAATATTCTCATTACGACACCTTACTAATGATTAACCTCAAAGCAGCTAACGCCGGATTAAGGTGTGATCAACGCAATACCGATGCCACCGCATACCACCTTAAACACTAAACGCAACGCACAGTAAAAATGCCACGCGTTGCGAATCACTCTTAAACAGTTTGTTATGTTGAGGCTATATCACCTATTTTTTTAGACATGTTGAAGCCCGTAATGGCAAAACCTACAGCTTGGTATAGTTTGAGGGCTCGTTCATTATGATAAGCAACCCTCAACTTAATTTGTTCAACACCGCATTCTTGCAACTGTTTTTCTAATTCAGATATCGCCGCTGTTCCATAACCACAACCTCTATATTCACTCGACACGTAAAAGTCGTATATAAAAGTAGACTTGTCAGTAACATTAACGGAATGCCATAAATATCCAACTAAGCACTGTTGTCCATTCAATTCGCTTTCGATACAAAGCAACGAATGCTCTTTCCCCTCCAACCCGTTCGGAAAACAACGATGAAGATCTTTTTTTGCCAACTCAATGGCAAGCTCCATTGAGTGCCCATAGTTTTGAGCAATTTCTCGACTATAATCGTCAATAAAGTACTGACAATAATCAGGATACTCTTCTTGACGCATTTCCCTCAGTACAACCATACATTCCTTCCAATAGGATAAATTCAATCCGCAACATAACGCCGTCTTAAGAGGTGAGCGACGCCATAGCCTCGACAAGCCACCTTAAACACTAAAGCTGAATTTAAACGAAATTCGCCAAGCGTTGCGAATCCTTCTTAAATACTTGTTAGATTTTGGGGCTATTCTCCCAAAGAACTCCACTCCGACAGATTCAATTGCTTTCGTCTAACAAAGTAAAATGTCGCCATAATTAGCCCAAACAAAACACCACCAATCAGAGACATATAGACAGCTTCGAGAACTGGCTTATCTGCTTTACTCCAAACCACAAACCAATTTAAAACACCCCAAACAGGAGCGAACATGATGGCTGAAATAATCCAGTTGTCCATGAAGGTCTGATAATAAGGCGGCGGGAAGTTAAGTCCCATTTTGCATAGTAACTTGGCTATTGGTGGATTGTAATTCGACTTCCAAACACCTTTATCATTGAGCTCTTTATGTGCAAATTGGAGCTTCGTTTGATAATCCATGATATCCCCTCAATTCCATTTGACCGCGGAAAAACCTAACGCCTGCATAACACGTTTGCTACGATACAGACTTAGCTGAATTTTACTGCCTTAATCACTGGAACTAAAGGCAAACTGACAACGCCGAGTGTAGCAAATCGTGTTGATGCATTTGTTATATTTTTATATACGCCGTTTGATTTTTGAACACTCTTTTAACTGTATTTTGAAATCCAATAACTAACTGACAAGCACTATGATTATGATAAACGATCTCATTAGTATGGTTATTATTACTTGCCTGAAAAGATACAATCGTTGGAAAATCAGGACAATAATGACTAAAAGCCTCAGAGTGCATCATCGAATGCTTAATACTATTGGATAAATCATTTATATGTTTTAGGTAATTCGTACTATCAGACTCATATAAACCATCATTCCCAATTACAATGTTTTTTATATCTTCAGAGAGTTTGTTATTATTTAACTGCTGTAAAAATTTTCCTATCGAATCTGTAGAAACAACTTTATTCGACATATAATCAGAGTAACTTGTAAGCATAAAAGTTAGTTGGATAAGGTAATCAATCGCACTTCGAATGCTCGCAACCATTTCTTCGGCAATAAAATGATACTTATATAACCGATTATATAGCTTCATAGTTATAAACTTTAATTTTATTCATTAACTTTCCTCAAAATATAACGCCAAATTAAGGTGTGAACAACGCCAACAACTTACCTAAAGCATTGTACCATAAACACTAAACTGGCTAGAAGTGAAAGCGCCGAGCGTTGTGAATCACTCTTAAATTTCTTGTTATATTTATTTTTTGGTCAAATAGTCAATAACATTTGGATCTCGAAACATTGCAGCAACCGAGTTGGCTAACGAGAAACTACTCGCTTCATTTGCATCAATATCCTTGGCAAACGCTGGATATATAGCTTCATAACCGGCATTCGTTCTTAATTTCAGCAACGTATCACAACCAATAGAAAGTGAATTTTTAGGTGATTTACAAACAAGTTTCTCTATAGATAAATTTAACCCTTTCTTAGCGCTAGCGCTCATTTTTGCGTTTCGTTTAACTAATTCCTGCTTCGTAAGTTCAATGACAGTGTCTGTTAATTCTTTCTTGTTACTCGTGACCGTTAAGCCCCCTAGCTCCACAATCACAATTTTGTCTTTATTAGTTTGGACATTGCTAACTGATAGCTCATCGTTAACATTGAACTCAATAAATGTTTGCATCTCTGATATGTCGACGGTATGACGTAAGTCCATCGAGCCGCAACCACTAAAAAATATAGCACTAGCCAAAAGCGCCATTTTAGTTTTCATTTTCTATCCTTATATTGTATTTCAGCCCATAAATATAACGCCGCGTTAAGGTGCGACAAACAAGTGTGCCATACTGTGAGCGAAGCTAAACCGGCACGCGTTTGGAGTCACTCTTAAACGCTTTGTTATAACCGTTTTTCCATGCGCAAAAGACCCCATTCTTCACCTTCAAATGACCTAGTACCAACTTCAGACGAAGTTACTGAAAAACCCAATGACTCATAGCAATTTCTAGCCACTGTATTTTGCTCAAACACAGCAAGTGACAATACGTTAGTTGTGTATTCCTCTTTTGCTAGCTCAACTAACTGACCTAGCATTTTCTTAGAAATACCCTGACCACGAAAGTCATTTGATACAAATACTCGACAGATGCGGAAATGGGACTCATCTACTTTGAAAAGTTCAACATAACCAGCGTTTACACCTGAAACGACAAAAATAAAAGGAAGCACTTCAGGCTGAGAGCAATGTCGGCTAATTTGTTCAAGATTCAAGGGAAACTCGAACTTCGGACCACCCCATAGGTAGTTCAATTTATCTGAGTCAATCCAGTTAATAAGTAACTCGTAGTCTTCCTTTTCGAATGCTCTCAGTTCCATTTTTCCCTCAAAGGTTATAACGCCGCATTAAGGTTTGAGCGACGTTTGGCTATACTTGAGCGAAGCGAAAACGCCAAGCGTTGCGAATCACTCTTTAATGCTTTGTTACATGCGTCTTCGCAGTTTTTCGATGAACCATTCACCATCTTCACTTGCTGGAATTAAGTGTTCAGTCGAATATTCAGGGACTGAATTTTCCAAACCGGAGCGATATTCAATAACCGCGAGAAGGTGCCACATATCTTTTATAAGTCCACTAAGCTCAACTTGATTTAAGTTAACTTTCGTCGACTTGTTAGTAAGTAGTGATTTAGCGTCGTTATGTGATAGGACTTTATTTCTATAGTTTTTTAACCCAGTCGTTTTGTAAACCTGATCTAGTTCCGCTAGCAGGGGCAAAATCTGCTCGTCGTTAGACAAATCGCAACGCTCCACGACATTCTTGAAAGACAGGTTATCTTCACCGCAACTCGCAACTGGGTCCATTAATCTGGATACTTTCATCATGATTGAGTTCACAAGTGCGCTTTGGTAATTCGAGAAGACCCAATTACTAAATTCAACCAATGTCTGGATATTCTCTTTAACACCGAAAATTTGCTCGTAAAACTTCATATCTGTAGATACATCAATCAGTAATGATTTGAGTTTTTCAACAGCTTCCATTTTTACTCCCAAAGCATGTAACGCCAAGCTAAGCTGTGAGTGAACGTGTGCCATGTTTGAGCGTTAGCGAGTTAGGCACGCGTTCGCGAATCAGTCTTTAGCGCCTTGTTAGCCCTTTTGCCAAATTTGGTACGTATAATCAATATTTGAACTAAATCGCTGTTCAAAAACTAGAGTCAAATCTCTTGGTAGTTCAGGGAAGAAAATATCACCAGAGATATGTTTATGAATTTTTGAAATATGAATTGTGTCCACTTGCGTAATGAGTGACTTATATATTTGACCACCACCAGACACAAACGCATGCTCGGTTACTGTTTCTAAATAACCCAAGGCGTCTTCAACACTTTTGAAATATAAAACATCAGGATCGTTCGATGTAGATGGAGAACGAGAAATGACCGCATATTTACGGTTTGGCAGTTTTCCCATTGATTCAAAAGTTTTACGGCCAAGTAGCAACCATTGATTAAAAGTCATTGCCTTAAACAACAGCTGCTCACCCTTAACAATCCAAGGTATATCCAGGCCAGAGCCAATTACTCCATTTTCAGCTACCGCTGCCATCAATGATAATTTCAAATTTATCTCCATAGGGCTAACAGCTATATTAGACAGAATAATTCTGCATTTTGTCTCTGAAACAATTCTGTCTAGTAATCTAAACCGTTCAGGCCAAGCCCAATAACTCATTTAATAACATCATCTTACCTACTTATCTTCGTATCAAACATGACGAAAAGCAGATATTTTCCATATAGTTTCGGAAAAATGCAGAAAAACCCCCAATGTATGAGTAAACCGCAGTTCAGGCTATGAAGGGTGTATCTTGGAAACCGTGTTCTCAAACACAAACGCCGACATGATTGTCGGCGTTTTTGCTATAGGTATGGTGAGTGAGAGGTAGTAACTACTTCGCCAATGTACTCAAAAACTCGGCTTCGAACTCTTCATCGGCTTCTCGGGTTAAGCACTCCACCAGCCAGTCGATGCTTTGATGGTCGAGCTTGCAGTTCACCACAAAGGCTTGCTTCACACCAAATTGATCCAGCTTGGCAGAACCATAATTCTTGAACGATTTATTGCCGTGGTAATGGAGTGATTTAATCGCATCCGTGTTTGGTTCTGGTAAGGCATCAAGGGTGTTGGCAAGCTGAATCACCAACTCCATTGGGTTCTTAGATGAAGATATACGATACAGAAAACCGCCCTCTACTCTTTGACGTACCCAGTAATCAAAGCCGCTGCAATCCATCACTTTGTCGCTGACCAGTGCGGCTTCACTGCGATAACCACACGGCTCTACCACAACAGGTGTGTGTTTGAATTCTGGCTGGCCTGATGCGGCATCGGTATGAGGCAAAATCAGGTCACATGGTTTGCTATCTTTGGCGGTTGGGGCATTCCAGTGAATTGGCATGAAGACTTGTTCTCGGCGCATCTCTTTGGTCACCACTAATCGAGCTTGGCATTCGCCTTGTGCACTGCGCACTTTCACTACTGGATTAATAGTGGTGTGATTGAAGGCATCTAGCCCAAACTCATCTAAACCAAGTGCAGCGACCGTGTCTGGGTGCATGGCAACAAAAGGTTCGGGTGTATGCTCACCTAAGCCAGCAGCCAAGCCAGTTCGGCTCATGGTGTGCCATTGATCTCGGATTCGCCCTGTGTTCATGATGAGTGGAAATTCGACACTGGTATCAGCAATCGGCTTATCGTGTTCAACCGCAATAAACTGCGCCTTGCCAGATTCAGTAAAGAACTCGCCATTGGTAAACATGCGCTGTTCAATGATCTCTGGTTGATACTCAAGTACTGGCCACTGCTGTGGAGTCAGCTCGCCATAGCCTTTTTCATCCAGTTTGGTTAATCCAATTAAGCACAAATCGCGCGCTTTGCCCGTTTCATTGCCGAGCGCTGTCATCTCGCTATACTCTTTGAAGATCTCGCCTTCGTGGCGGTAATCAAACTGTTCATTGAATCCCATTTTTTGCGCGACTTCTTTTAAGATCCACCAATCCGGTTTGGCTTCTCCAGGGCTCGGTAATATACGGCGCTGACGTGAGATTCGACGCTCAGAGTTAGTCACAGTGCCGGACTTTTCACTCCACCCCTGCGCAGGCAACACCACATCAGCCAAACGTGTGGTTTCCGTATCGGCAATGCAGTCCGACACCACCACAAACGGACACATCTCTAATGCGGTTTTGATTTTCTCGCTGTCAGGCAAACTCACCACTGGATTGGTTGCCATGATCCACACAGCTTTTATCTTGCCCTCATTCATGGCATCAAACAGGTCGATCGCTTTCAACCCTGCATGAGTGGCTAAGCTGTCGGTCTGCCAAAATTCGCTCACGGTTTGGTGTGATTGCGGATCACCAAATTCAAAGTGTGCCGCTAAGGTATTGGCTAAACCGCCTACTTCACGCCCACCCATCGCGTTCGGTTGGCCTGTGACAGAGAATGGACCCATGCCCGGCTTACCGATTTTCCCGGTCGCTAAATGGCAGTTAATAATGGCGTTTACCTTGTCGCACCCTTGGGTGGATTGGTTTACGCCTTGAGAGTAGATGGTAAGTACTTTCTCGTTAGATGCGAACAACTGGTAGAACTGTTCGAGTTGTTGCTCGCTAAGCCCCGTCAGTTCAGGAACGCTTTTTTTGCCCCAGCCTGATTCGGTATAACGGTAATCTGTGGCTGTTCGTATCGCTTCAGTAAAACCTTGGGTGTGTTTTTCAATGTAATCAGCATCGAGTTTGTCGTTGTCATCTAAGTACGCTAGCAAACCATTGAACAGCGCCACGTCTGAGCCTGACTCCAATGCCAAGTGTATATCAGCAATTTCACAGGTGTCGGTGTAACGCGGGTCGATGACGATCACTTTCAATGCAGGGTTGGCTTGTTTCGCGGCTCTTAGCCTTTGGAAAAGTACCGGGTGACACCATGCTAGGTTGGAGCCTGTAATCACGACTAGATCGGCTTGCTCGAGATCTTCATAACAGACAGGTACTGTGTCTGCGCCAAATGCTCGCTTATGCCCGACCACGGTTGAAGCCATGCAAAGGCGAGAGTTACTGTCGATGTTGCCACTGCCGATGAAGCCTTTCATCAGTTTATTGGCAACATAATAGTCTTCGGTAAGCAGCTGACCAGAAACATAGAACGCAACCGAATCGGCCCCAAATTCTTCGATGGTTTGATTGAATTTGTCTGCGACCAACTGAGTGGCACTGTTCCAATCCAGCTCTTGTTTTTGCTCATTCTGAATATGAGCAGGCTGTGTTAGGCGTCCTAAAGGCGTGACGGTATCACCAAGCGCAATCCCTTTAGTGCATAGTTTTCCATAGTTTGATGGATGATCTTTATCACCACGTACTTCTAGTTTTCCTAACGATGTCGGTCTCGCTTCTATTCCACACCCTACACCACAATAAGCACAGGTTGATTTTATCCAGCCGCTGTTTGAATCGGTCATCCGTTTCTCGCTCAATTATCCATAATTGTAATAACTCAAACCAAGCAAATAGCACGCCACTTAATACCAGTCGACCAAATTGAAATATTTCCAATTAAAAACAACAACTTAATTAAAGATAAAATATCAACGCTGAACAAAATCGAACTTAACCAAGATAGAAACTTAATTTTTGCACCATCTTGCGGAAAGTTGCACCACAAACGCTCATTTATATAAATCTAACAAAAATTTTACATACCACTTTAGGGGTAATTACGTGCCACCTTAAATTTTTAAATATCTGAAATATATAGATTAAATTTTATTTAAATGAACAACTCGCAATCTGGCACCCTCCTTGCTCCACTAGAAACCAAGACTTAGGAAAAACATTTTTGTTTTTCTTAATGATTATGAATTGAGTGGAATCTCAACCCGGTATTCATCTGCTAACGACTAGAAATTAGATGCTAGTGATGGTGATGCCGAGAATAAGGAATGGATTATGAGCAAGAAGAAAATCGTCGTTGTTGGTAACGGCATGGTTGGACACAAATTTATCGACAACATCCTGCAATCAGACAGTGATGAGTTTGATGTAATTACTTTTAGCGAAGAGCCAAGGCTAGCGTACGACCGTGTTCAGCTCACCGCCTACTTTAATGGTAAAACCGCTGATGACTTGTCATTAACCAGTGAAGAGTATTACCAAAGCAACGGCGTGAACTACTTGTTGAACCAGAAAGTCGCCAAGCTAGACACAGCCAATCAACAAGTCATCACTGAGAGTGGTCATGTTGAAAGTTACGACAAGCTAATCTTGGCGACGGGCTCTTTTCCTTTTGTTCCTCCTATTCCCGGTAACGACCAAGAACACTGTCACGTTTATCGTACTATCGAAGACTTAGACGCCATCGAGCTTTCAAGCAAGAGCAGCAAATCAGGCGTGGTCATTGGTGGGGGTCTGCTTGGCTTAGAAGCCGCAAACGCAGTCAAAAACCTTGGCTTAGAAACCCATGTGGTTGAATTCGCGCCTCGCCTAATGGCCGTTCAATTAGATGACGGTGGCGGCGCCCTACTGCGCAGAAAAATTGAAGACCTTGGTGTGCAAGTTCATACCGAGAAAGCAACCTCTGAAATTGTGGCAGGCGAAACCTCTCGCTACCGCATGAACTTCGCGGATGGCACCCATTTAGAAACCGATATGATCGTGTTCTCGGCAGGTATTCGCCCTCAAGATGAGCTTGCAAGAAGCTCTGATGTCGAGATTGGCGAACGTGGCGGTATTGTCATCAACAACCACTGTCAGACCAACATCGATAACGTCTACGCCATTGGTGAATGTGCGCTTTGGGACAACAAGATCTTCGGCTTAGTAGCCCCTGGTTATTCCATGGCAAAAATCGCGGCTTCGCATATTGTCTCTGACGGCACTGACGAGTCTGAATTCACTGGCGCAGACATGAGCACCAAGCTCAAGCTACTGGGTGTAGACGTAGCCAGTATTGGTGAAGTACACGGCAAGACGGAAGGCGCTCAGTCGTATACCTATAACGATGAAATCGAACAAGTTTATAAGCGCCTGATCATCTCAGCTGACGGTACAAAGATTGTCGGTGCAGTATTGGTTGGTGACGCAGAAGCCTATGGCTCGCTACTGCAAATCAAGCAAAACGATATGCCCCTTCCTGAAAACCCATCGGTACTGATTTTACCTAACTTGGCGGATGATTCAGGTTCGGCAATGGGTGTTGAAGCTCTGCCAGACAGCGCTGTGATCTGTTCATGTTTTGATGTGACCAAAGGCGACATTAAAGACGCGGTATCTGCTGGCTGCACCACCATGGCAGCACTGAAAGAAACCACCAACGCCTCAACCGGTTGTGGCGGTTGTTCTGCTCTTGCTAAACAGGTTCTGGATAGTGAGCTAAGTAACCTAGGTGTTGAAGTCTCTAACGATATTTGTGAGCACTTTGCTTATTCTCGCCAAGAACTCACTGACATCATCCGCGTCAACAAAATTAAGACCTTTGATGAGCTGTTAGATTCTCACGGAAACGGACTAGGTTGTACCGTATGTAAGCCAGCAGTCGGTTCAATTTTGGCTTCTTACTGGAACGATTACATCCTCGAAGATCAACACATCGAACTGCAAGACACCAACGACATCTACCTCGGTAACATGCAAAAAGATGGCACCTACTCTGTGGTACCACGTATTGCTGGCGGTGAAATCACACCAGATAAGTTAATCGTGCTTGGCGAAGTCGCAAAAGAGTTCGACCTGTATACCAAAATCACAGGTGGTCAACGTGTCGACTTGTTTGGCGCGCAACTTAACGAACTGCCAATCATCTGGAAAAAGCTGATCGATGCAGGTTTTGAAACTGGCCATGCCTACGGTAAATCAGTACGTACCGTGAAATCGTGTGTCGGTAGCACTTGGTGTCGATACGGTGTCGACGACAGTGTTGGCTTAGCGATTAGACTCGAGAACCGCTACAAAGGCTTACGCTCGCCACACAAGATCAAGTTTGCGGTTTCTGGCTGTACTCGTGAATGTGCAGAAGCCCAATCAAAAGACTTTGGCATTATCGCAACCGACAAAGGTTGGAACCTCTATATCTGTGGTAACGGCGGTATGCGCCCTCGCCATGGTGACCTTTTTGCTACCGACCTTGATGAAACCACCCTACTGCAATACATCGACCGCATTTTGATGTTCTACACACGTACCGCAGACCGCCTACAGCGTACATCGGTATGGATGGAAAACCTTGAAGGCGGCATTGAATACCTCAAACAAGTCGTGATTGAAGACAAGCTCAATGTTGCTGAAGAACTTGAAGCCGATATCGCCCTCAACATCGAAAAATACCAGTGTGAGTGGAAAACCACCATCGAAAATCCTGAAAAGATGAAACGCTTCCAGCACTACATCAACAGCGAAGAAATGGACACTAGCCTGTCATTCATCAAAGAACGAGAGCAACGCTTTCCAAAGCCAAGTTTGAGCTCTTCTGCTGATTCACAACGCGATGAAAAGCTAGCTAAGGCAGACCAAATCGAAGTAACGGAAGTTTCGTAAGCCGAATTGCTGGTGAGTGAACCAGTAACAACGAAACCCAATATCGATAGTCGACAGTGGCGCAGCCCAAGAAAACTGCTGTCGGCTATCACCCTAATTGAATTGATTATTAGTTTTATTTTTTGACTAGGAGAAAGTCATGGAAAATTGGACCACCGTATGCAGCACCCGCGACCTAACCCCAAACGGGGGTATTTGCGCCAAAGTAGACGATAACCAAGTGGCTATTTTTTACTGCAAGCGTAGTGACACGCTTTATGGGCTCTCTAATTACGACCCTGTTGGCAAGGCGAATGTGATGTCACGTGGTATAATTGGTTCATTAAGCGGAGAGCCTTACGTAGCCTCACCCTTATACAAGCAGCATTACCACTTAGAAACTGGCACGTGCCTTGAACAACCTGAACTCAAGCTCGTGAAATTTGAAGTTCGCAAGCAAGGAGAGCAGGTTCAGGTTCTCGCACCGCTTGCTATTGCCAGTTAACTAAACGCCGACATCATCATGTAAACGCTTTATCAGCGTAAGCAATTTCGGCACAGGGTTTAGCCACATTAATGCGTTCGAATCTCGGAAGTAACGCACAAGCTAAAGCCGGGTAATCTTCCAGATTTAAAGGATTTAAACCATGGATAACACAAAATTTTCGCTGCTTTCATTTACGGGTAAGATGAAAACCTTGCACCTCAGTTGGATGGCCTTTTTTATCACCTTTGTAGTGTGGTTCAACTTTGCCCCACTACTGCAAATGGTGAAAACCTCGCTTGGCCTTTCAACTGAGGAAATCAAAACACTCCTTATTCTCAACGTTGCATTGACCATTCCGGCACGTGTCGCAATTGGTATGCTAACCGACCGATACGGCCCAAGATTAGTCTACTCTTCGCTACTCGCGGTCTGTTCAATCCCTTGTTTTATGTTTGCTATGGCAGACTCTTTCATTCAAGCGGCGATTGCTCGTTTCCTATTAGGCTTCATCGGGGCAGGCTTCGTTGTCGGCATTCGCCTTGTGTCTGAATGGTTCCCACACAATGAACTGGGTACGGCTGAAGGTATTTACGGCGGCTGGGGTAACTTCGGTTCAGCAGCGGCAGCATTCACGCTTCCAACTCTCGCTCTAGCATTTGGTGGTGAAGATGGCTGGCGTTATGCGGTCGGTATTACTGGCCTTATGAGCTTAGCGTTCTCGTTTATCTTCTACAAAAATGTAACGGATACACCAAAAGGTTCGACTTACTTCAAGCCAGCTCAAGTAACGGCAATGGAAGTGACATCAAAGGGTGACTTTTTCTTCCTACTCATTATGAAGATCCCGATGTATGCCGCTTTAGCGCTACTGACATGGAAGCTATCACCGAGCAACATCAACATGTTGTCTGACATGGCGGTGTATTCAGTGTATGCAGGTTTAGCTGCACTTTACGTGTACGAAGTGTCGCAAGTTTGGAAGGTAAATAAGAACGTATTCAAAGAAGAAGTACCAGAAATTCACAGATACAAATTCAAGCAAGTTGCTGTGTTGAACGTGTTGTATTTCGCGACATTTGGTTCTGAACTGGCTGTTGTTTCTATGCTGCCACTGTTCTTCTCTGAAACCTTTGAATTAACACCCGTTCTTGCCGGTATGGTTGCATCGGCTTATGCCTTTATGAACCTAATGTCTCGCCCTGGTGGCGGTTGGATTTCAGATAAATTCGGCCGTAAACCAACACTGCTTATTCTAACGATTGGTCTTGCTGTGGGTTACTTCGCAATGGGTCAAGTAGACAGCACATGGCCTGTATGGCTAGCAGTTGTCGCAGCGATGGCGTGTTCTTTCTTCGTGCAAGCGGGTGAAGGTGCGGTGTTTGCAACAGTACCTCTGATTAAACGTCGTATGACAGGTCAAATTGCCGGTATGACCGGGGCTTACGGTAACGTGGGGGCGGTAGTTTACCTAACTGTGCTTTCATTCGTAAGCTACCAAACCTTCTTCTTAGTGATTGCAGGAACAGCGGTACTAGGCTTCGTTACTCTGATGTTCATGGAAGAGCCTAACGGTCAAATCGCCGAAGTAAACGACGATGGCAGTGTCACGCTGATTAATGTTTCAAATTAGTCTCTGTACTAAGAAGCATTGATATTATTGAATCGGGAGAGGCACCAAGGTTGGTATCACCGTTTTGGTGCTTCGTTCAGAAGCTCTACGTTCACTAGAGCTTTTGTTCTTCCTAGGATGTTCTCTCAAGGAAGTTAGAAGAAGACAGTTAAGAAGCAGACCAGTTATGACGATTTCATTCAGCCAAGGGCAAGTCATCACGCCTGAATCCAATAATCAGCTTATGCTTAAGTTTGGTGGTTATTCCAATAAAGGCGTACGTGATGAAAACCAAGACGCCATCATTGTAAAACACCCTAGGACTCGTGCAGAGCAAGAGCTAAAAGGCAGTGTTGCTTGTATAGCCGACGGCGCAAGTTGTAGTGAACACGGCCAGAAAGCCAGCCACACCAGTGTAATGCAGTTTATTGACGACTATTACGCCACGCCCAATAGCTGGAGTATTCAGCGTTCGGCGCAAAAAGTTCTAACCTCGCTCAACTCTTGGCTCTTCAACACGTCTGTTTCTAATATTCATCCCGCACAGCAAGTTAACCATAATGCGCTCGTTTCCACCTTTAGCAGCGTGATATTGAAATCGAACACTGCGCATATATTCCATGTCGGTGACAGTCGAGTTTACCTATTAAGAGATGGAGAATTACGCCAACTGACCCGTGACCATACACGTAAAACTATGGGGCAGAAGCATTACCTAACACGCGCCTTAGGCATGGATAACCAACTCAACGTTGACTATCAAACCCTGCCTATCAAGAAAGACGACTGCTTTATCCTGACCTCTGACGGCGTGCATGAATTTGTTGATCCCAATACTTTCAAAGAACACATCGATAGACCTGAAGTGGATTTTGAATACGCAGCACAAACCATCTGTAACACCGCTTTAAGCCACAACAGTTCAGACAACGTGAGCTGCTTGATTGTGCAAGTCAGTCATCTACCTAAACCTTCGCTCATTGAGTTCCATGAAAAGCTGGCTAAACGTGCTATCCCACCCGCTTTAAAGCTCGGGCAAAGTATCGACAACTTTATGGTGCTTGAGGTGCTGTATGCAGGTCCAAGAAGCCATGTGTATCGTGTTATGCAGAAAGAGACACAAACCGAGTTCGTGTTAAAAGTCCCTTCCGTTCAATATCACGATAACCCGTCGCAACTCCGAGCTTTCTTTAATGAACAATGGGCGGGGATCTTGCTGAGCAATAAGAAAGTAATGAAGGTTTACCCGACGCCAGAACATTCGCAATTTTTATATCAAATCTGCGAATGGGTTGAAGGCATCACGCTAAGACAATGGATGTACGACAATCCAAAACCGTCACTCAATGAAGTGCGCGAAATATTAGAAAAGATCACGCAAGGCATTCGCGTATTACAACGTGCCGACATGGTGCACCGAGATTTAAAGCCCGAGAACATCATGCTTCAACGTGATGGTGAAATAAAAATCATCGACCTCGGCGCTGTATTAGTGAGAGGCCTTGAAGAGGGAGAGCTCGTAGACAAAGACGACACTCCATTAGGCGCGGTCAATTATATTGCACCAGAGACCATCAAGCACAATACCGCGACCACCAGCTCAGATTTGTTCTCTATCGCTGTGATCGGCTATGAGATGTTAACCGGTGAATTGCCCTACTCTGAAATGACCGCACAATCACTTAAGCAATCTCGTCATCATCAGTGGGAATACCAACCCATCACTCAGAAACGAACTGACTTACCAAGCTGGGTGGATTTGGTGTTACAAAAAGCCTGCGCGGAATCACCAAGCGAGCGTCATCAAGTGTTGGGGGATTTTGTAGCTGACCTTTACACACCAAACAAAAGCTTGGTCAAAAGCAAAGCCAAGCAACCTTTGATAAACCGAAACCCAATCCAGTTTTGGAAGGTGTTGGCCTTGTTGCTCGGCATTGTTGCCATTGTAGAGTTGGGCTTATTGCTGAGTTCTAGCTAACCGTTAAGATCTGACTAACCATTAAACGAAAGCTAACCGCGTTTAGCCTCGTTTCACTAAGCTTCTTGGCACGAGTTCAATACCCGCTTGGTAACGCTTAGCGGATGCATTTAACGCCAAAGCAAAAGCACTGTCGGCAATCACTTCAAACTGCTGCGGCAGTGAGTGGACTTTGAAAGGCAAGAAGTCGAGCAGTCGGTTATCACCAAAGGTCGCCAGTTTTACTTGATTTATCAGCTCTGGCTTTTCAACCATTACATCCAACACACCCTCTAACAAGGTGTAAGACATAGTGACGATCGCATCTGGAACGGTGCCTTTTGCAATCCACTCTTCAAAAACCTCACGACCAGATTCTCGGTCAAAGTGCTCACCATAACCCACAACCATCGGCTTGTTTTCTATTAGCCCTGTTTGTTGAGTATGTGCTTTATTCGCGGCTTCAAAACCTAGCTCACGTTCACGCGAGATATTTAAATCTGGCAGTGCGCCAATCAAGCCCACGCTTTGGATATTGTTATCAAGAATTGAATGTGTAAGTTCAAATGCGGCTTCGAAATCTTCACTGATCACGCAGGCAAAGTGCTCATCATCTAGAGGACGGTCAATCGCTATTACTGGAGTTCCTGAATTTTGTAGCTTCAAGTAAAATTCATTGGCATCTGGCATTGAGCTCGCAACAAGCAAAGCATCAATACGACGACTCACCAAAGCTTCTGCCACCTTACGTTCTGTTTCTGCATCATCATCTGAACAGCCAATCAGTATTTGATAACCCACTTTACGTGAGTTTTGCTCTATCAATTTAGCTAAACGTGCGTAACTGCTGTTTTCCAGATCAGGAATAATCAGTCCAAATGAACGGCTATTACCGGCACGCAATGACGAAGCAGCATGGTCTGGTCGGTAGTTATACTCTTCCACAACCGCCATCACTTTCTGCTGAGTCTTTTCACTGATTCTGTATTTCTGCGCCTTGCCGTTGATGACATAACTGGCCGTGGTTTTCGATACTCCAGCCAATTTAGCAATTTCATCAAGTGTCATATGGGTGACCTGTATTTTGTGCGTAGGATCATATAACCAATGATCTGATCCTCGGATTAGTTGAATTATATGCTGAATCGATTCAGTATAAAAGCTGAAAGGATTCAGCAAAATCTGAAAAGTGACTTCAATCATCCTTTTGTATGGATTGAGCGTCATTTGTTGTGATGCAACTTCTCGTTATTAACGAAACTGAAATTACGACACGCAGCAAAACTATTTTGAAAACCAAAATCGGCTTTGCTGAATTTTTTTACACCGAATGCTGAACCGATTCAGCACGCATAAAGCAAAGAGTTAAGCTCCATGAATCTTGCTCTAGACTGAATCGTAGCGATACACAAATTCTCAAGCGATACGCTAAAGAGGCACCATGCTTAAATTATCAAAATCTGACATCACTCTTGGTCAAACGGCCGATGACAAATTCAAAGCTATCCAGAACATTGCTGGCGACCTAACCGCGAAAGGCTTAGTTGACTCTGGCTACGTTGAAGGAATGCTAAACCGTGAAAACCAGAACTCTACGTTCCTAGGTAACGGCATCGCGATTCCTCACGGAACCACCGACACTCGTGGCCTAGTGAAAGAGACAGGCGTTGCGGTACACCACTTCCCTGAAGGTATTGATTGGGCAGATGGCAACCGTGTTTACGTTGCGATTGGTATTGCAGCTAAATCTGACGAGCACTTAGGCATTCTTAAGCAACTGACCAAAGTGCTAGCGGCAGACGGTGTTGAAGAGAAATTAAAGCAAGCAAAATCAGAAGACGAAATCATCGCCCTACTTAATGGCGAAGTTCAGCTAGAAGCAGACCTAGACGCTTCTTTAGTTCAACTGCTGTTCCCTGCAAGCGACATGGTTCAAATGTCGGCAGTGGCGGGCGGCCTACTTAAGAACACAGGTTGTACAGACAACGCATTCGTTGCTGACCTAGTAACAAAAACTCCAACTCACCTAGGCCAAGGCCTGTGGTTGTTGGGCAGCGATAAAGGCGTGACTCGCACTGGCGTATCGTTTGTTTCAACAGCAAACCATTGTGAGTACGAAGGCACACCAGTGAAAGCATTGGTCGCATTCGCAGCTTGTAACAGCGCACACCAATCTATTCTGGCAAACCTAAGCAAGATGGTTTTCGAAGGTAAACAGCAACAACTGTTAACCGCTGATGCAGCGCAAGTGATTGGTCTTTTAAAAGGTGAAGCGGTTTCTACAGCGTCTCAAGACGATGACAACTGCGCAGTCTTCAAAATCAAAAACGCGCACGGCCTACACGCTCGTCCAGGTGCAATGCTGGTTGCTGAAGCGAAGAAATTCGAATCAACGATCCGCGTTTCAAACCTAGATGGCGACGGGAAAGAAGTGAACGCGAAGAGCTTGATGAAAGTCATCGCACTTGGCGTTAAACACGGCCACCAGCTTCAGTTTGTTGCTGAAGGTGAAGATGCAGCACAAGCACTTGAATCGATTGGTAAAGCTATCGCTTCAGGCCTTGGCGAAGGTTAAGGAGTCGATATGTCTGATAAACAAATCAAAGCCGTTACCGTTACGCTAAACCCTGCTCTCGACCTAACTGGCGCTATCGACGCACTTAACGTGGGTTCAGTGAGCTTAGTTAACAAAGGTTCTCTTCATGCTGCGGGCAAAGGCGTAAACGTAGCAAAAGTACTTTCAGAGCTTGGCGCGAAAGTGACCGTAACAGGTTTCCTTGGTCGCAATAACGAAGAAGCGTTCTGCCAACTGTTCGAACAGATGGGCGCAACTGACCGCTTTATCCGTGTCGACGGCGTAACTCGCATCAACGTAAAACTGGTAGAGAACTCAGGCCAAGTAAGCGACATCAACTTCCCAGGTGTTCCTGTTAATGCTGACGCGATTAAAGCGTTTGAAGAAACCTTGTTAGAACTGGCTGAAACACACGATTACTTCGTGATTGCAGGCAGCTTGCCACAAGGTGTATCGCCAGAGCTTTGCGCTTCTTGGGTACAACGCTTGCGTGACCTAGGTAAAAAGGTGCTATTCGACAGCAGCCGTGACGCACTTAAAGCCGGTATCAATGCACAACCTTGGTTAATTAAGCCAAACGATGAAGAGCTTTCTCAGCTATTCAACGCAGAACTGACAACACGTGACCAATGCCAACACGCAGGCCAAGTTCTGAGTGAAAAAGGCATCGATAACATCGTGGTATCACTTGGCGCAGAAGGCGTGATGTGGCTAAACCAAGGTGAATGGCTACATGCTCAACCACCGCGTATGCAAGTGGTAAGCACAGTAGGCGCAGGTGACACATTAGTCGCAGGCCTGTGTTGGGGTCACATGCAACAGATGCCAAAACCAGAACTTATCAAATTCGCCACTGCCCTATCTGCTCTAGCAGTTTCACAGGTAGGCGTGGGCATCACCAGCCAACAAGAGCTGGAATCAGTACTACAAAATATCCAATTACAGTCGCTTAGTGCTCCAACTAGCCAGTTAGACACAAGCAAATAGGACAAAAGGTTTATTATGAATATTACCATTATCACAGCTTGCCCTAGTGGCGTAGCAAACAGCATCATCGCCGCAGGCTTGTTAGAGCAAGCGACAAAAGCACTGGGTTGGAACGCCGCTATTGAATGTCAATCAAGCGTCCTACCTGACTCAACCGTATCGCAAGACACTATCGACAGCAGCGACGTTGTGGTTATCGCAGCCAACACAAACGTTGATAAAGCGCGCTTTGTCGGTAAGAAAGTGTACCAAGCAGCTATCTCTGAATGCACAGCGGATGCAAAAGCATTTCTAGAGAAAGCGGTAGCAGAAGCAACAGTACTGGACGCTTCTCAAATTGAAGAATCGATCCAAGTTACTGGTACTTCTCCAGCAACAGGCAGCAAAAAGATCGTAGCGATTACGGCTTGCCCAACTGGCGTTGCACATACCTTTATGGCAGCTGAAGCGCTTGAAGCAGAAGGCAAACGCCTAGGTCACCAAATTAAAGTGGAAACTCGCGGCTCTGTAGGTGCGAAAAACCAACTGACTGACCAAGAAATCGCAGACGCTGATCTTGTTATCATCGCTGCCGATATCGACGTTCCTCTGGATCGTTTTAACGGTAAAGCACTGTACAAAACAACGACAAGTCCTGCTTTGAAGAAAACAAAGCAAGAGATGGAAAAAGCGTTCGCAGAAGCTAAACCATACCAACACACAGCTTCTTCTAATTCAGCACCTGCTGACGAGAAGAAAGGCGTGTACAAGCACCTAATGACAGGTGTTTCTCACATGCTTCCTGTGGTGGTTGCGGGTGGTTTGATCATCGCTCTTTCTTTCGTATTCGGTATCGAAGCGTTTAAAGAAGAAGGCACACTAGCAGCAGCACTGATGACTATCGGTGGTGGTTCTGCATTCGCACTGATGATCCCTGTTCTTGCTGGTTTCATTGCATTCTCTATTGCTGACCGTCCGGGTCTGGCTCCAGGTCTAATCGGCGGTATGTTGGCTAGCTCAACAGGCGCAGGTTTCCTAGGTGGTATCGCAGCGGGTTTCATTGCCGGTTACGCAGCGAAATTCATTGCCGACAAAGTTCAACTTCCACAGTCCATGGAAGCCCTCAAGCCAATCCTGATCATTCCGTTTATCGCGAGTTTGTTCACTGGTCTTGTGATGGTTTACATCGTGGGTGGCCCTGTTTCTGGCGTGATGAGCGCAATGACCACTTTCCTAAACAACATGGGAACGTCTAACGCGATTCTTCTGGGTGTGATTCTAGGCGCAATGATGTGTTTCGACCTTGGTGGCCCTGTAAACAAAGCGGCTTACACGTTTGGTGTTGGTCTACTGGCTTCGCAAACTTACGCACCAATGGCAGCAATCATGGCAGCAGGTATGGTTCCAGCTCTAGGTATGGGCCTTGCGACTTTCCTAGTGAAAGACAAGTTTGAAGCAGGCGAGCGTGAAGCGGGTAAAGCATCATTCGTTCTTGGCTTATGCTTCATATCTGAAGGTGCAATTCCATTCGCAGCGAAAGATCCAATGCGTGTTATCCCAGCTTGTATGGCAGGTGGTGCACTAACTGGTGCTCTATCAATGATGTTTGGTGCTCAGCTTATGGCTCCACACGGCGGCTTGTTCGTACTACTGATTCCTGGTGCTATCTCTCCAGTTCTTATGTACCTAGTGGCGATTGCAGCAGGTACAGCAGTAACAGGCTTTGGTTACGCAGCTCTTAAAAAGATGAGCAGCGATAAAGTGACAGCAGAGGCTTAATCCCCCTACTCTGTTTAGATGACAAACAGAGACTCTTGATAAACTGTTCCTTGAAACAGAATAAAGGCTCCTCATTTGAGGAGCCTTTTTATTGGAATTAGCTAACAAACTGAAACGCTCGGTCTGGTGTTACTTTTCTAATGTCGCTAAAACGGGCAACTGGAATGAAAACGTCACGCCTTCGACATCATCCGTATCAATCTGACGAATCATCTCTACCAAATAACCTTGCACATCTAACTTCAAACCTTGTTGTTCAACTGCCTTAAACAGAGCTTCTAAAGCCGTGCTGTAAGCCACATCCGAAACCAGATAAACGTCGCTGCATAAGTAGTAGCCTTCAGGAATGGTCATATCGTAACGATCTTTCGCGACTTGCCAATTTCCAATTTCAGCGTCGATGTCGTCCCACTTATTATTCATTTGCTTGATCGGCGTGGTGCCCATCAAATGCGTCGATTTCTGACCATAGATTTCAAATACCGTGTCCCAATCAGGATCTTCCAATTTAAGCTTTTGCATGCCCCGTTCTGGGTACCAAACCAGCTCGATCGGCATAGACTTAACTAGCTCTTTTTCCATCGAAGACTGCACACCTGGATGTGCCAATTTCTGGATGAAGTCTGCCGTTTCCTTAGGTGTCGCGTTATAACCCATTTCTCTAATATGTTTCGCAGTAACACCAAGCTCGCGCTTAAGCGCCTTACCTAATGACTGCGACGATGAGTAGCCACAATACTGAGCAATTTCAATCACGCTCCACGGCTCGTCGTTGATCAACAAACCCACCGCGATTTGTAATCGAACACGACTCAGGTACTGACCCGGAGTTTCGTTAAACAGCTCGGTAAACTGACGATGAAAATGATAGGGCGAAATCGCGCTCTCGGTTGCTATTTCTTCCCATGTACGACGCTCACCCCACTCTTCATGCATTAAGGTCAATGCATGCGTAAAGCGTTTTTGAAGGTGCTCTGGCAAAGATTCAATCAATGTAATCTCAGGCACCAGCTTAAAAGCTGGCTCTAAATGCAAAGCAGGTTTGTTCTCTTGCGTCATACAGTCTTGGGTCTCAGGTACATTAGCTTTAGTCTTACTGTCAGCTAACTTCGCCGAACTGGATAGCTTTATTGAATTGGACAGCTTAGCTTCACTATCGTCTTTGTCCTTTATAAAATCAATCACGAGCGCTCCAAAGTGAGCTCTTCTAATGAATCTTGCTCGCCCAGTTCTTTTTCAATTCGATTTTCAACCAACGGCGGCTTGCGACAAAACAAACCAAGCAGCACCGGAATCAAAATCAGCGTTACTGCAGTAGCAAACAGTTCACCAAACACCAGTGATACTGCCGCTGGTTTCAAGTATTGCGCCTGTTCTGCGGTTTCGCTTAGCAATGGCAACAATCCACACACAGTGGTAATGGTGGTTAAGAAAATCGCTCTCAAGCGGCTGGTACCCGCAATGACTAACGCTTGCTGTAACAGTACGCCTTGGCGATATTCAGCATTAAAACGCGTGATCAGCACCAACGAATCGTTAATCACGATCCCCGTCATGGCCATCATGCCGAACATCGAAAGAATGCTGATTGGCAAGTCCATCAAGTAGTGACCAAAAATCGCACCTGCAAAACCAAACGGGATGACAGCCATAATAATCATCGGCTGCCAGTAGGATTTCAAAGGTACGGCCAACAAGATATAGATCATCAGAAGCGTCAGGATCATCGCCGATTTAAAACCATCCGACACTTCCCCTATCTCTTCAAATTCCCCACCCGCTTTGATGGTGACGCTTGGATATTGTAGGTGCAGAGACTCAATCGTCTCTTCAAGTTGCTCACGGGTCTTCTCTGGTGATTGCAGGTCGCGGTTTTGCTTCCAATAGAGGTTGATCACTTGCTCTCGGTCACGGCGGTAAACCACTTGCGGCTCTTGCTCGTGACGGAACTCAGCGATATCCCCCATCATCACACTTCCGCCATTAGGTAACATGATAAGAGCCTGTTGTAGCTGAGCTAAGGTTCTGCGATCATCCCTTGTATATTGCAGCAGCACCTTGGTCTCTTGCCCGTTTTCTAACAGGCGATGCACTTCTCTTTCGCCAAACGCTTCGCCTGCTAGCTGTGCCAGCTTCGCTTGAGTTAACCCTAGTTGCTGACCATATTGATTCAGCACTAAGCGAACTTGTGGTAAACCATCCTGACCATCATCGTAAACATCTGAAACGCTTTTTAAGGACGCTAGAGTATCTGCTAGCTGTTCACTGACACGAGACGCCAACTCACGATCGTTGGAAGAGATCGTTAAGAATGTGCCACCAGCTGGTTCTTCTGCTGCGCTGAATTTGGCCGAGTAAGCCCCTTCAATTTGCCCAGTGCTTTCTCGCCATCGCTTCAGCAGTAAGTTACCCGGCAATAAGCTTAAAGATTCATTGGTAAGCTCGGCAGTGACTTCAATTTCCCCATAACCATCCGACCACGCAAGTAGGTTCACCACGGGCTTTTCTTGTAATGGGTAATCGTCCATTAAGCCTTTCTCAACCTCTGTCATCGCTTGCTCTACTTGCAGCAAAGCTTGGCGCTGCAGTGGCAACGGCGCACCGTCTTCCAGTTCAATAACAGCCGTGATGTAACGCCCCGGAATTTCAGGGAACAGCGCACTTCGAATAGCCCCATTTGACCACATACCATAAGCCAGAGAGATAACCGCCACAAACCCAAGCAAAGATGCCACTTTGTAGCTAAGTGCAAACTCCAATACCGGCTTATAGATGTTGAGATTAAACCACTGTAATCCACCTTGAGCGGCATTCTGGCCCTTGGCGAAGATACTTGTAGATGGTTTTTTCACAGAGAGCTGAGCTAAGTGTGACGGTAGAATAAATTTGCTTTCGATGAGCGAGAAGATCAAAGCGAAGATCACCACGGCCGAAAACCCAGCAAGCACCTTAGCCAGTTCATTGTTAATCCATAGCATTGGAGAAAATGCAGCAATGGTCGTCAGCACACCAAACACGGTTGCCACTGACACGGAATGCACGCCCTGCCAAGCGGCTGTCTTTCCGTTTACATTAGAGGGGCCGTTTCTATTTAAATGACCAGAACTACTTCCGTGCCCCGTCCGTTTTTCATGTATCGCTTCACCCACAACTACGGCATCATCCACCAACACGCCGAGTACCAAGATAAAACCAAACAAGGTGATGTCGTTGATGCTGTAATTAAACCACTGCATTGCGGCGAGTGTTCCTGTAAGCGCAATCGGAATCCCCATCGCGACCCAAAACGCGAGCCTGATTTCAAGAAATATCCCAAGCAAAATCAGTACAATTAGCAAGCCTTGCCAGGCATTTTCACTCAAACGAAACAGCTGTTCTTCAATGTAAGGCGCCATATCAGCCATGGTATTCAGATCTATATCCGACGGCAGAATCGCACGTTGTGCATCCAATGTTTCGCTGATCGCTTCACTGACTTTAAGTAGATTATCGGTTTGGCTAGTACTGACTAGTAAAGCGATGGCGTTAGAGCCGTTGTTACGCACGATAGAGCCGCTGTATTGGTAGCCACGGGTTAGCTTGGCGATGTCTCCCAAGTGTATTTTTCCGTTACTCCCAGAGATAACGACAAGTTGATTGAGCTTCTGCAAATCATCGGCATAACCGTCACCACGAATCACCATTCGGCCTTTGTCACTTATTAGCTCGCCGCTACGAGACTCAAGCGAACGCTGCTCAACTAAACCTGCCAGCTCCTCCAAGCTCAGCCCTAATGCTTTGAGTTGGTCAGGAGTTGGCTCGATAACCAACTGAGGCGTTCGAGTTCCCCAGTTTGATACCTTCGAAATTTGAGGGTTCTTCTTTAACGCTTGCTCAAGTTGCTTGGCAATAGGTTGTAATTCGTCATCGGTTCTTGGACCTGATACCACCACAAACGCGGCTAAATTGGTAAATTCATTACGCACCACTTGCGGTCTTTCTGCTTGCACAGGAAAGCCATTGATGGCGTTAACTTGGTTACGAATGTCATCCAACAGCTTGTCTAAATCTGTACTGCTGGTTTTACGTACCACGACTCTAGACACGCCAGCACTCGATTGGCTGGTGATCTGTTTGATGCCCGCAATGCCGCTGATCGACTCTTCGATTCGTTGAGTCACGCTCTCATCAATCTGTTGTGCAGTACCGCCAGGATAAGCCACGGTAATACTGATTGATGAGGGTGCAATTTGTGGAAACGACTCGACACGTAACTGACCAAACGCCAGTACGCCACTGATAACAATCGCCATCATCAACAAATTGGCAGCGACTGGATTGTTAATGAACCATTTTGTCATCCAACTCATTGATTTGACTCCTTCATCTGTTCGGCATCAGATTTTCCCGCGAGCATGGTTCCAGAATGGATTTCATTGAATCTAGGCGCGACTTGTTTACCGATTAACATCGAAGAAAGTGGATACTGCACCACGCGACGAGCCTTATCACTTCGATCATTGAAGCGAATATCAAGCTCCTGACTGCCTTGCCCAATAAGCGTTACCGACTCTTTTCGTAGGCGATCTTCTGTGTCCAATGTCCACACATACCCGTCTCGGGTCATCGCACTCAGAGGTATGCTTACCACATAATCTTGTAGACCGAGGTTCACCACAGCTTGAACCTGCTGATTAGGGAAAAGCCTAGGCTTATCGTGGTAAGGATTTTCAACCGACAGCACTACTTGTCTTTGGCGAGTCACCGAATCGACTTCTGGCGACACATAGCGCACCTTCGCCGGCCATTGGTTCCCAGAACGACTCACGATACGAATGCTCGGCTTAACTAAGGCAGCTTGTACTTGTTGCCAATGCAATTCAGATATTGGAAGCTCGATATCAATCGAATCACTGGCGGCTAACTCAAAGGTCACTTGCCCCGCCTCTACCCACTCTCTTGGGCTAATGTGGCGTTTCATGACGACCGCATCAAAAGGCGCCGTGATCACTGACTCTTCCACTAGCTTCTTCGCACTGATATAAGCATGTTGTGCTTGTTGCAGGTTGGCTTTCGCAGCAAGCACTTGGGGTTCCCTGCGCGCAAAGGACGAACTTGTTTTTGGGTTGAGCATCTTGAGCGCGACGGTTTGTTCATGCTTAGCCTGTTTCAATTCCAGCTCCGCTTGCTTTAACGCACTCAACGCTTGCGTCAGGTTCGCATCAACGGCGCTGGTGTCTAGCCTCGCCAACACATCGCCCTTAGTCACTAATTGTCCCGGTTCGATGTTTTCATTCAGCCATTTTAGTTGCGCACTACTCGACGTTTTAAGTTGAATTGGCCAGCGAGCAGCGGTTAAGCCTAGTACCGTTAACGTCGATTCGTGCTGCGAAGGTGTGACCTCCAATACAGAAACCGGTACCAGTACTGCTTGTTTCTTCACAGGTTCCGCTGCCTCGGGTTCCAATTCATCGACAACAACCAAGGCGACAAAGATAGCCGCACAACCGACTAATACCGAAAGTGGCTTTTTAAACTTCATAAGGCATCTCCTTGGTAGCCTGTTGGACAGAGGTATGATTGAGTCGCTGACTGATTTCAGTAAGACGAGAAAGGGTTTGAAGCGTAATTGGCAGCATCACTGCAGTTTCAACAAACTCCAGTGAATAAGTAACGATAGAGAACACTTGCCCTGCGGTCGGCTCGATAAGCTGACTCACCATCCACAAATTGCCGACTACGGCACCAAACAAAACGGTGAAGAGCAGTCCGTAGACAATCGCCTCGGTGTCTGAGAGTTTGATTTCACACTGTTTAAGTCGCTCAAAGTGCCAACGAAGCGCAGATAAGCGAATGCCGCTCAACAGTTGAACCTGCTGTTCGACTTGGTCGTTAAATTGGCCCATTAAGCCGCGTGAAGGTTCGGTGGAACAAACCATAGATGGCCAGCATCGACAGCCCTGCAAACAACATGCAAAGCGCCAGTGAGAAATGGAATGTGGAGAGAATCACCACAGTCGCAACAAGCTGTACCACTGCCGTCATCAGAGCAAGTAAATCGTCTTCTAAGAAATCAACCAGCTCACGCGACATGGTGAGACGAGCGTCTTTGGTTGATACAGATAAGCCACGCAGGTTTCGCTCCACGATATTTGCCAGTTTTACACGAATAGCACCATACAAACGGGTGTCGTAGAAGCGACGAACCACGCTTAGAATGACCAGTACAAAGAGAATCAGTGCCAGCATCATCAAAGGCTGGAAGCTTTGGTTTAAGACGCCGTCGATGGCGTAACCAATAAACAGCGGCAACAGAATAAGCATCACGTTTTCCGCCAGAACCATTAACCAAGTCGCGGCGACCTTTAATGGGTTAAGCCGAATAATCGTTAGCAGAGAGATGGGATGTTTGAATAGCATTATTGAGCCCATAAATGAATATGGCGTCAGTATTACCAATCCGACATAGAAAAAAGTGTCCCAAATTGCTGTATTAGAAATAACACGCAACCCAAAGGGAAATGGCTCCAGTAAATGGAGTGTTTGATGTATTAGCTAACTGAGGAATCGCAGAGCATAATTGAGGATCAGCAGGAAAGATTTATAATTGAAGGAGGATATTTTATTTGGAGAAGAATCTGAGAGCTACGCCCGACAGCAGCGATATTTACTAAGTACGTTGATTAGGTACGTACTGTCGGACGCGAATTAAATTAGCTAGTCAGCGTTTCTTCAAAGACACCCAGCTCACGACCAAGCCAAATCGCGCGTACTGTGTGATCCAAAGTTTCTTCGCCACCGGTTACCGGGTGAATAAGCACCGACATATCACCGCGTTCTTGCTCCAACCACTCAACAATGCCCGACTCTTTGTTCGCAAAATGAATCTCAAACATCGGCATCTTATGCGGGCCAACCAAGCGCTGTATTAATGGGAAAGTCTCTAATACATCTTTACGCTCAGATAGAATCTTTTGACGCAGTGTTTCTGCTTGCTCTGCAAATCGCAGAGGGAAATAGATATGACCGTGGTACATGGCACCATCCTTTAGAATTATGATGATGCGATTTTATACCTAAATAGCCTCCAATAGCTAAATCTAAATATAATATGCCAGTACCACCTGTTCTATAGAAATGAACGGTTTCATGCCCACGGTCTTTCGCTCTACCTTCGATATGCTTACAAACTATATACCTTGAGCTATCAAGCTCAATGTCATCAGTCATCAGTCATCAGTCATCAGTCATCAGAAGAGTAGCCTAGTCAGTTCGACATATATGTTCAGTTCGGTTAATTCGCAGGTATCGAAGAAATAATGACACCGTATTAAATATTACCCCTGCAAGAAACAACGTAATGACAATGCTGGCGCCACTCGGTAAGTCATAATAAGCCGACACCGCTAAGCCCGATAAAATACCGACAGTGCCAATCCCAATACTCGCGATAAAGAACTGAACACCTTTATACGCAGCTGCACACAACGCGGGAATCACCAGTAACGCAAACTCCAAATATATACCAGTCAGCTTTACGGTGATCGGCATCAAAATAGCAAAGATAAGATAAAAGCCACTACCCTGCATAAATTCAGGCTTTACGCTAATTAACACCAACATCGCGGCCGTGATTATTGCCAATGGCCAAACGTCATCCCAGGTAGACCACAACAGCTGCCCGTTGAGAATGCCTTGAATAAAATCGGCACCATGAGGATCTTTGCTTACCAGTAATATCGCTAATGAAGCCGATACCACAAACAAACTTCCTATCATTGGTTCTAAGTGTTGTTTGTAACGCTTTTCCATTAACGCAATTAATCCGCATAGCAACAATGACATGACCCACGGGCCAATCATCTCTGCAAACCAAGAGCCGCTAAACAGTGCATATCGGCTCAACCAATATTGACTCAAAGCAGCGCCAAGGGCAGCCACTTGCGCGACAGCGAGATCAATAAAGATGATCTGGCGTTTGAGGACTTGCTCTCCAAGCACGATGTTACCGACTAATGCAATCAAACCACACAATACGGCAGGTGCCAGCCAGCTATATTCCATCCACATCACGAGCTCTTAGGTGTTTCTGAATCGACCAATGTATCCAACAGATCATCAATCACTTGATCGTACATCTCGTCTAAGCTCTGTCCTTCTGAAACTGAAAGTGGTAACTGAACCATAGGTTTACCGGTTTGTTGATTGAGCCAATTAGCAGGACGCTTATCTTGATGTGATGAATACACAATCGCATCAAACGAAGCAGGATCCAACTTAGTCAATGACTGCAAATGCGACGTAGTCGGTGATATCCCAGGCTTTGGTTCTAAATCAGCAATTTGCGCCATATCTAGCCAGTCAAAGAGGTAGCGATACGTGGCATGATAACCGACTACTTTTTTACCTTGTAACGGCTCAGCTTTGGTTTCCCACTCTGCCAATTTATTACGCCAGTTGGCACGAAACTTCATGCCATTTCGCATGTAGATATGTGCATTGTCAGGATCAACCAGTTGTAAACGTTTGGTGACTTCTCTGGAGATAGGAATCATATACTCAGCAGCAAACTGAACATGTGGATTTCCATGAGCGTGGATGTCTCCCATGCTCCGATCTACATGTTCATGGGTATCAAGCATACCAACCATACCGCTTGCGTATAACATGGTTGGCGCGCTATCTTGAACCACAGGATTACCACTGCGTACTTGCAACATTGGCAACCAGCCTACTTCTAATTCAGACCCCGAGCACATCGCCATATCTGCTTGACGCATTTTGGCAATAAGTGACGGTCTTGCTTGAACATAGTGCGGGTCTTGTTTAGCCGTAGTCGCCGAGTAGATGTTGGCATCAGGAGCGTGACTGTGAACAAGTGCTTGCCATTCAGGCTCACAAACGAAAATATTCAACGCCATTGCAGGCGAAGATACAATTATAGATGAGGATACAATGGCAACACCTGCTGCCATTGTAAGTAGAGATTTCCTAGAATGCATGAGCACCGTGCGCCCCAAAGGTCATCACATACTGAAGGGTAAATACGTTATCTGTCTCTTTACTTTGGTTTTCAACACGAGAGTATTGCGCTCTAACTGTACCAAAATGAGATGAGTCCCAAGCGATCATTGCATCCGCTTCTTTGTCGTTCATTGCAGTAAAGTGCATGTGGTCACCATGTGCGTGTCCATCATAGCTTTCCGCTTCACCATAGCGCAGGCCAGCAGACCAGCTTGGGCTGAATCGGTAAACACCCGATACATAATAGCCTGCTAGCGTATCTGGTGATTCCGCATCATTTTTGTATTTGTCATCAACGATGCCATCCAACAGCATGTACTCAGCTGCAAGCGTGAAGTTTTGGTATTTGTAGTTACCGTTTGGAGCCCACTTCCATACAAAATCAGCACCGTATAAGTTTGAGCCCGTTACCGCTGCGCCGTGGCTATGATCGTGGTCATGGTCATGCCCGTGATCATGGTCTCCAAACTCACGAACTTTCCCGTTTTCATTTCGTAAGTAGCTCAGACCAAACTGCCAGCTTGATGACTCTGAAAAGTCGTCACCCAGCTTAAGAGTTGTAGTGTAAACACCAACGTCAGAGCCATCATCAACAGAAGACATCTTGCTACCACTTAGCGCTTCAACACCAAACTTCACATACAGATCTGTAGGAAGAACGATGTTCGCACGAACACCATCATCGTAATAATGAGAGCCTAAGAATGTGCGGTAAGCCGCAGGACGCTCAACAAAGCTATCAGTATGCATATGTTGGTTATTCAGGTAACCAAAATCTGATAGGAAACGACCACCTCGAATGCTTAAACCGTAAGGCATCGTCAGTGTTTCAATGAAAGCTTCTTCGAGCAGTAATTCAGTCTCATCATCGTGAGTTTCAATAACTGTAGTCAAAGAGCCATAAAACTTGTCATCAATATTCGCAGACATGTTGAGTTCGGTATGGCCAAGACCAAAGCCTTCGTCACGCTCCGAGTTATTACGCTGTCCGTCCTGATAGTAACCATCAAGTACAACGCCAATTTGTGGGTTTGACAGCGTATCAGCAAAAACAGGGGCAGAAAGAATGCTACCAATCGCTAGAGAAACCAATTTTTTATTCACTGTATTTTTCCTTTTATAATACTCACCAAGAATTTAGTTGGTACGTTATAACATAACAATTAATTCTTGGAAAACAAATTTTGATCATTAACGAGAAGTAAAATTGTTGTTTTAGGGGGAGCTTTAGAATCTGTATCTATAGGAAAGTAAACTCGCCACGATTGAACAACCGGAGCGATCTCTAAAAAAAACGCCACACTCAATTCTGAGCGTGGCGTTTTATAAGGATGAATCAGTTTGAGTATTGATTCCTAGAACAAATACCCGATGACTAAATCTTTTTACTGTATGGGTTTAGTGCGCATTTAAGTCTCTTTAAGACGACTAGTGCTGTCACTCTGCCCCAACTAAACAAGACTCGCTGATGCAAACGGAAAATAGTGTCGTAAAGGTTTCGTACTAATCTACCCCGCAAAAGTACTCTGTCATTCATGAGAGCACCGACTGCATAGTCATGCCCAACCGCTACCAACATGCCTCCATCGTGGAAAACAAAGGGCTGTAACGCCTTGCCTTTCGCTAAACGCTTGAACTGCTGAGCCAAGTGACCTGCGGCTTGATTCGCAGCTTGAGCTCTTGGTGGAACAAAAGAACCATCCGGTTGCGGACACTCTGCACTATCACCAATCACAAAAATATCGCTATCGTTGGTCGTTCTTAGTGTCTGCTCAACGACTAATTGATTGATTCGATTCGTTTCTAAACCGTCTAATTCACTTAGCCAATCCGCACATTTAATACCAGCAGCCCATACTTGCAGATCTGCTGAAATAACCTCTTCTTCTGAAGTGACTAATTTCGCCTCTTCTGCTCTTTGAATTCGAGTCCCAGTTCTAACGTTAATGCCTTGTTTTACCAGAGCTTCATGAACTCGTTTCGACATACATTCTGGCCCAGCAGGTAACACGCGTTCTGCCGCTTCAATTAAGGTGATTTCAAGGCTACCTTCCTGGCGATAACGCTGTAGCTTGGCGCTCACTTTTACCAGCTCAGCCGCCAGCTCAACACCAGTTGCACCTGCGCCAACAATTGAAATTTTACGCCGACTGCTTGATCTCAGTAGAGGGTTGATTTCCTGCCAAGCTTTCTGTGCTTGCCCTGCTGAATCGAGGAATAAACAGTGTTCACTGACACCTTCTGTTTTAAAGTCATTGCTGATAGCACCTACAGCGATAACGAGATAGTCGTATTCGAGATCTTGAGTCGTACCGCTAAAGTGGTTCAACTGGATAACTTTGTTAGCACGCTCTAAGCCACTCATTGAAGCTTGAACGTAAGTGTAGCCATTACAAGATGCATGCTGGAAGTAGCTAACAGCGTCGAGCTCTTCGTCGAATGTTCCTGCTGCGATTTCGTGCAAGCGCGGTTTCCAGTAGTGATGTGACGACGGCTCAACGAGTGTCACATCATAACGTTTGTCACGACCTAAACGCGTAACCAATTCAAGGCCAGCAGCACCTCCACCAACCACAACAATTTTTTCTTTCTGTTTCAACATTCGCTTACCCACCATGCCAAAAGGCAAAATCTTTCTGATGGAGCGCATTATATTTATAACAGAATTAATGATAATCCCAATTTAAATAAAATCACTTTTACTAATTTGTAATAATAACTTTAAATTTGAATCAATTTGCCAAGTAACAGGATCAAAAAAGCGCCATATACAAAACGATACATGGCGCTTCCTATCTAACGATATATAGAACTAACTATATCGATATTACGGCTTTAGTTTCAAAACTTTATCAATGTCTTCCGCAGAATGGCGCTCTGGTACTTGCTCCCACTCTTCGCCAAATGAACGGTTAACCACTCGACCTCGTTGGAAGCCTTCACGCGCTTCTAGTTGCTTCGCCCAGCGCACAACGTTGGTGTAAGACTCAACCTGTAGGAACTCAGCAGCATCGTAGATTTTGCCAAGCACAAGGTTGCCATACCATGGCCAAATCGCGATATCAGCGATGCTTAGCTCTTCACCTGCCACAAATGTGTTATTAGCGAGTTGTTTATCTAACACGTCTAGCTGACGCTTAGCTTCCATCGCAAAGCGGTTAATTGGGTACTCTTGCTTTTCATCAGCGTAAGCATAGAAATGGCCAAAGCCTCCACCTAGGAATGGGGCTGAACCTTGTGCCCAGAACAACCAATTAATGGTTTGTGTTCTTGCTGCCCCTTCTTTTGGTAAGAAGTGACCAAATTTTTCAGCTAAATGCATCAAGATAGATGCCGATTCGAAAACATTAACGTCTTCATCACCCGACTTGTCGACAAGCGCTGGTATTTTAGAATTTGGATTCACTCCAACAAAGCCGGATGAGAACTGATCAGCCTCACCGATGTTGATCAAGTACGCATCATATTCAGCTTCTTCAACACCCGCCGCTAACAACTCTTCCAGTAAGATAGTGACTTTTTGACCGTTAGGTGTGCCGAGAGAATACAATTGAAAAGCATGGTCACCAACAGGAAGCTCTTTATCAAAGCGAGCTCCAGATTCAGGACTATTGATGTTTGCCCACTTGTTACCACCAGCAGTATCGTTAACCCAAACTTTTGGCGGAGTGTATTGTTCTGACATGATATTTCCTTATTAATATAGGGTCTCACAAACTGATATTAGGTCACATGCCTGTGGTTAAAACCCCTGAATACGATTTATTTTCAAACTGTTAAGCATGGCTTATTCCAGAAAGACATAACCCGCTTAAGCGTTAGTGTGTAGAAGGTAGGTCTGTATTCAAACTTCAATCTAATATCGATAAATCCACCGCATCATTTAGCCATGATTTTACGAACGACATACCAACAGCTTCAAGAAAGCTGTGATAAAATCGGGATATTACAATTGATAAGGATTTGGCAATGTCTTCTGATTTCACAGGTTCGAGTGCAGCGTATGCTCGCCAAGAGAAAGGCTACCGCGAAAAAGCACTAAAACTGTACCCTTGGGTTTGTGGTAAATGTGCGCGTGAATTTGTTTACTCAAACCTCCGAGAGCTTACCGTTCACCACGTGGATCACGACCATACAAACAACCCTGAAGATGGCAGTAACTGGGAGCTACTGTGCCTATACTGTCACGATCATGAGCATTCAAAATACACTGATCATGAGCGTTATGGTGTGGATGCAAAAGCGAGTTTAGATGATCATCAGTCAGCAACACACAACCCGTTCGCCGATCTCGCTAAGATGATGAAGAAGTAAACGTTCTTCATCAAGGATTAATAAACAAGAAACCCCAGTACGTCACCATACTGGGGTTTCTTTTATCTGCAGCCATATAGACTATCTCTGGATCAAAAAAGCCTTCCGAAGAAGGCTTTTTAAGAATCAAATCGAATTATGCTGCCGCTTGTTTGCGAGACTCTTCTACCTGTTTAGCGCGCTTTTTCATCGTCAGTTTATCGCGGTATGCAAACCAAACATAAGACACAACCACTAAGAAGAACAGGTATGACAATGAGAAAATGAACGGCGATTGAATGATATCGTTCGAGATACCCCAAGAAACACCGATAACCGTCACTGCAATCTTCGCAAAAAAGCCACACATCAATAGCACTAATGCCAACTGTGGGAAACGCGTGCTGCGGAATGCAAGCCAGTAACAACTGCCTACAGCCAATGCCGCAACGTAGAAGCCGAACAAGAAAGAATGAATATGATCAGCAGCTGCTACACCACCAGTAATCGACATCAATAGAATTAAAAATAGTTTCATAATACTCGCCTCGTAATAGACTAGAAACGCATCCTTTCATTTTTGGAATCTCAGTTTACGTACTATTTTCCCACTTTTTCCCAACAACACAACCCCTCAGATCGAACAAAATGTAAGCAAAAGCACCCACAAAAACCACCATTAACAACTAGTTAACATCCCATTTCTAATAGAACTCCGTTACTCCTTGTCTCATATGAAAAAAGCACTACTTCGATTTATTTTGTTACACAAATTTAACCTTAGAAATTAATTAAAATTATTTGCAACTCTGTGATATCCGCACGGAATACGAGTCTACTAAAAAGTGATCACCTCGAAATCCCAGGAATAATTGGGTGACAGGGCGAAAAAGAACAAAATAGAAAGGTGTTAAAAACATTTTGAAAACCAATGAAAAACAACCCATTAACAAACTAAATTTAATTTACCAAAAATGGAAAAAGAGATTCCAATCACATTTTTATTGGTTATAATCCGCGCTCTTTTGCGCCATCTGTTGATAAACGCAAACTAATTTTGAAGAAACAATCACAATAACCCGTCTTTAGTTAAGTGGCTCTCCACTAACCGATGACAAAACTGAGAATAAAAATGAGCAAGATTGATAAAGCAACACGTATCCTGCTAGCAGGCTTCTGTATCAACCTTTGTCTTGGCATCCTGTATGCTTGGAGTGTATTTAACAAAGCGCTAGTAACTGAAGCTGGTTGGAGTGCTGCTGAAGCATCTTCTCCTTACGCTATTGCAACTATCACATTCTCTGTTTGTCTTCTTGTTGCGGGCATCCTACAAGACCGTATGGGTCCACGTAAGATCCTTATCCTAGGTACAGCGCTTACAGGCCTAGGCATGATTGCTTCTGGTTTCGCTACAACACCTATGATGCTGAACATCACGTTCGGTGTTATGACAGGTGCAGGTATCGGCTTCGGTTACGCATGTCTTTCTCCATCAGCAATGAAATGGTTCCATTCTTCTAAGAAAGGTATGGTTAACGGTCTTATCGCAGCAGGCTTCGGTCTTGCAGCTATCTACCTAGCACCAGTAACTTCTGCGCTAATCGACAGCATGGGTATCCAAACTAGCTTTATGATTCTTGGTGTTGGTGTACTTGCAATCGCAGTACCTCTAGCAGCAACAATCAACAACCCACCAGCGGATTACACGCCAGCTGAGCCTAAAGTAAAAGCAGGCCAAGCTCCTAAAGCGGTTAAGAAGACTGAAGACCTAACTTGGAAAGTAATGCTGAAAACTCCTCAGTTCTACTCTCTATGGATCATGTACGCGTTCGCTGCATCTGTTGGCCTAATGATCATCGGTAACATCACTACGATTGCTAGCGTTCAAGCTAACCTGCCAAACGCAGTTTACCTAGCGTCTATCCTTGCAGTATTCAACTCAGGCGGCCGTGTTGCTGCGGGTATGCTTGCAGATAAAATCGGTGGCGTACGCACTCTACTTCTAGCGTTCATCCTTCAAGGCGCGAACATGGCTCTATTCGCTACGTTCAACTCTGAATTCACGCTAATCATTGGTACGGCTATCGCAGCTGTTGGTTACGGTACGCTTCTAGCAGTATTCCCAACACTTACAGCTGAATTCTACGGCCTGAAAAACTACGGTACTAACTACGGCGTGCTTTACACGGCATGGGGTATCGGCGGCGCTATCGGTGCAGCAGTTGTTGGTTTCTCTATGGCAAACGGCGAAGGTTACGGCCTAGCTTACACAATCTCTGCAGTTATGATGGCGGTGTGTATTGTTCTAGCAATCATCACTAAGCCAATCTCTGAAGCTAAAGTTGCTGAACTAAAAGCATCACAAGCTTAATCATCAGAAAAGATTGAATTTGTTACTGAAGAGCTTAACCTTAGGGTTAGGCTCTTTTTGTATCAAGCGACTTCTCCATTGACGACCGAAACCACTCTTCAGCTCTCCCCTACTTACTATCTCGACAACTTCAATCGGCTGGTTGAACACACTCAAACACTCTACCCCGATCTTTTGAGTGACGAAGAATTCCGTTGGTTATCTGAATACAAACGTCTTTCAATTGCTAGTCGGTGTTTAATGGTTCGTTTGCTTTCTCGCAAGGGCTGCTGGTTTCGAAGTGATAAACTCAGCTATGTTGAGATTCCTGATTTAAATAGTGCACTACGAGAGTTAAACACCTCTGGCTTCATTACGTTAAGTCACCCTACTAACAAACATGACTTGGAAATCACTCAGATCGAACTTGGATTGCACCTGCTCACCAAGCCTGAACTGCTATATGTATTCCCGTCTCTTAAGAACAACAAAACTGCTAAAAAAGACCAACTGTTAGCGTTCCTTGAACCACAAGCTTTTGAGCAGTTCCAAACTCTACCCTTCGACTGTATTTACGTGGTCGAATCCGAAGTAATTGATGTATTGCTGATTCTCTTCTTCGCCAATACTTACCAAGACCTAAGCCAGTTTGTGTTAAGTGACCTTGGACTCAACACCTTCGAGAACTATCCATTAAGCAAGCAGCGCCGCTTCTTCACTTCCAGAGATCAACTCAATCAATTGCTCCAGATACGCGATATTCAACGCTTGTATTCAGAAGGAGACCGCAAAGACGGTGAGTTTTTTGAGCAACTTTTACAGTCGATACCAGCAGAATCAGAACACAGAAGCATTGCTAGAAAACGATCGCGATTGATCAATGACCTCGCACGTGACCTAGAAAGGCTTAACCAAAATGACCAAGCTGTTTTTTGGTTCAAGCAATCTGCACTTCCTCCGAGCAGAGAGCGACTTGCGCGCATCTATGAGAAGCAAGATGAATTAGACTCAATGTGTGACATTGTCACGCAAATGCAAGCTACTCCATTGGATGTGTCAGAGCTTGAGGTCGCGGTTAAGCTTGAACAGAGGTTATTACGGAAACAGGGCCACAAGGTCCCTCGCCCTTCAAAGCCAAGTTGCGCGCAGATAAAACTAGAATTGGACCTCAGCCAAACGCGAGTCGAGCTCGCGGTAAAACAACATTTTGAAAGCCAAGGTTGGGATGTCTACTTTTCCGAAAACAGCTTTCTATGTGGTTTGTTCGGTTTGGCTTTCTGGGATGTCATTTTCTCTGATGTCGAAGGTGCTTTTATCAATCGTTACCAGCATCGGCCATTGGACTTGTATCACTCAGACTTTGTAGACAAGCGAGCCGAGCAAGTTAAAGCTGTTTTTCAGACGATATCCAAACATGGGCTGAACCATTTGCTCGATATTTGCGATGAAAAGCAAGGCATCGCCAATCCCTTTGTTCATTGGAATCATTTCCCTAAAGTACTCATCGAACACAGTATGGAAGCTATTCCTAGCGCCTTGATTATCGAACTCTTCAAAGTCTTATTGAGTGACTTAAAGCTATTTAGAACCGGGATGCCCGATTTGATTGCGTTCAAAGACGAAGGGTTTCATTGGATTGAAGTCAAAGGCCCAGGAGATAAACTGCAAGACAACCAATGGCGCTGGATCAAAGAGTTTGAGCGATTGTCCGTCCCTTTCTCTGTTTGTTACGTCAATCAATGAGTCTTACTTTTGGCTCATGGCTGTGAGCTCTTGGCACTTGAATCTAGCTAGGTCTAAGCCTTAATTTCCGAGCAAAAGCGAGTGACATGCATCGACAAGTTACTCAGTCCCATCAAGATCTTATCTATAAGATTGTTAGAACATGAGCATTTTCAATCATTTTCGATATAATTAGAGAAAATGCTTAATATATAAATACGTATGAATTTGAAAAAACTCTTCATTTTAGCTTTTGTTAGTGTCTTCTCAGGTTGTGCCGTCTACGCGGGTTTAAACTTCGACGAACTGTTTGGCGAACAACAAGTACGCGATCGCCAAGCTCCTATTCTTTCGGCTCAAGCACAGCACTTTATTGACGAAGTAAAGCCTATTATTGATAACCGTTGCGTGGTTTGTCACGCTTGTTATGACGCTCCTTGCCAACTCAAAATGTCTTCAGTAGAAGGCATAGACCGAGGCGCGAGCAAGGCACTCGTTTATCAAGGCACCCGCTTAACTGCATCAGCCCCTACTCGCTTATTTGAAGATGCTTTAACCACACAAGAGTGGCGCGATGCGGGTTTTCATCCGGTTCTCAACGAGCGCATGCAAAACTCAACGGCGAACCTAGATGCTGGCCTTGTTTCTCGCATGTTGATTCAGAAAGAGAATCACCCTCTGCCCGATCAAACACAGCTTGAAGGTTTCGACTTTTCAACCGATCGCGACCAACAGTGCCCAACGATTGAAGAGTATGCTCAATATGAGAGAGATTACCCAACTTGGGGGATGCCTTATGGGATGCCGAATTTAGATAAAACAGAATACGCAACTTTAATGAGTTGGTTGGAAAATGGCGCATTAATGAACGACCACATTCCACTGAATGATGCTGAACAAGAGCTCGTTAATGTCTACGAAAGCTTTTTAAATAAAAGTGATAATAAGAGCCAACTTTCAGCTCGTTACATCTACGAGCACCTGTTTTTATCTCACGTCTATTTTTCTGATCTAGCACAACCAACGCGTTTCTTCACCCTTGTTCGCTCTGCAACACCTCCAGGTGAAGCGGTACAACGCATAACAACTCGTCGCCCTTATGACGACCCAAAAGTAGACCGTGTTTACTACCGCCTGATTCCAGAGCAAGGCACCATTGTCGACAAAACGCACATGCCTTTCGCACTCAATAAGGAACGACTACAAAAGTGGAATACCTGGTTTGTCGATGCTAACTACGCTGTAAAACAACTTCCTAGTTACAACATTGATGTTTCTGCTAACCCAATGACTTCGTTTGAAGCGCTGCCAGTAAACTCGCGTTTCCATTTCATGTTAGACAACGCTCAAAACACCATCATGGCCTTTATCAAGGGGCCAGTGTGCCGTGGTCAACTTGCCCTAAATGTGATTAACGACCGCTTTTGGATTTTCTTCATTGACCCCGAGAAAGCCGATTTACCAGAAATAAATGCCTTCTACGCGAGCCAAAAGAAAAACTTAAAGCTACCTAGTGAGCTCAAGAGCAACACTGTGCCTGTCACAAACTGGGTAAGATACGCGAAGCAACAAGCACGATACCTAAATGCGAAATCAGACTTCACTAATCAATGGTTCGAAAGTGGCGTGAACCTAGACACTGGCATCATTTGGGATGGCGATGGCGTCAACCCAAATGCAGCCCTCACCATCTTTAGACATTTTGATAGCGCATCTGTTGTGCAAGGGTTAGTTGGCACACAACCTAAGACTGCGTGGATTCTTGATTACGCTCTTCTAGAACGCATTCATTACCTTCTCGTTGCAGGCTTCGATGTTTACGGTAACTTTGGCCACCAACTGATTACACGCATGTTCATGGACTTCTTGCGCCTTGAAGGTGAGAGTAATTTCTTAACCCTTCTTCCTAAAGACGTTCGGCATATTGAGCACTCTAGTTGGTATAAAAACCAAAGCACACAATTAAGCGACTACTTGCAGCGTAATATTGCACCTTTTGAACAACCAACCAGTGTGGTTTACAAAACGGCCGATCCTAAACGTGAACTGCTTAATATGATAAAAGATAAGCTTGCACCTGTGCTTGATAATCGCTTTGATATTGTCGAAACCGGTTTGGGTAGAAAGAATGAAGCACTGCTTAATCAAGTGAATTTGATTAAGGGAGAGGGCCTACGTCATGTTCCTCAGTTAGTGATGATCATGATTGAAGGTGAAAACGGCGAAGAGCAACTGTTCACCATGATTCACAATAACGCCCACAGCAACATTTCTAGCCTTTTTAATGAAGAAGGTAACCGTGATTACGCCAACGACGACTTAACACTCGTACGAGGCGTTGTGGGAAGCTACCCTGCCGCTTACCTTTCATTAACCGAGAGCGAGATACCTGCTCTGGTTAAAACGCTGCAAAACTTAAACACAGAAGAGGACTACGTGGCGATGCTAGACAAGTTTGCGGTACGACGCAGTTCTAGTGAGTTCTGGCCGTTCAGTGATCGAGTGCATCGTTGGTATCAACAAAACCAACCGATTGAGTTTGGTTTATTAGATTACAACCGCTTTGAAAATAGATAATAAGTGGTAAGCCTTGGTTTTAGTTCTAGCTCTGGGAGAGATTAGTTTGAAAGGCTAGTCGTTCTGAAAGAAGGCTAACTTGCACGGTATAAAAAATCCTCTGACGAATATTCGTACAGAGGATTTTTTGTTGGTGTGCAGCTTAGGTATTGTTTAAAAAAAACTCATACCATTACGCAGAAACATAAGGGAGAAGAGCCTCCAACGAGCCTTTTACCAATTCAGACAAAGCTTGGTCGTTATCTCTATACTGCAATAATGGATCTTCGCTTGCTTCAATGCTCTGACACAAACTGTACAGTGCTGATAAACCCAAGCTACCCGCAGATCCTTTAAGCTTGTGCGCTAAAGACTTCACTTCTCGTCCATTATCGGCTTCACTCGCCTCGACTAATTCATTCAAGGTAAGGTTGCTGCTCTCCTCGAAAAGCACAACGATTTGCTTCATTTTCTCTAACCCAAGGATCGATAGGTCGCCCTCGATCACTTTTGAATCAATCAGTTTCACCGGAGCATCTCCTTCATCTTGAGCGTCAGTTGTCGTCGCGTGTTTTGCCAAAACATCAGCCACCTGTGCCGAATGCAGTTCATCATAGTTGCTCGTAATAATACGGTTACCGTTTTGCTTACAAACAGCATCATTTGGATCGGGCTGTGGCAACAATAGTGTTTTACCATCAAGTTGAGCAACGATGAGCTGAGAAAGTGCTTCTTTTTCAAGTGGCTTAGGTAGGAAACCATCAAATCCTGATGCTAAATAGCTCTCGACTTCCTCGTTGAATACGTGAGCTGATACTGCAATCATAGGTGGAACTTTGCGGGTGGCACTTTGCACATGCTGGAGCGCATCATCTTTAAGTTGTTGAATTAACTCAACCCCATCGCAATCTGGTAAGTTAATGTCTACCAATGCAATATCAAACTCTTGTTCACTGAATATGGCTCTCGCTTCTTGCCCGGTTGTCGCTATCACAACATCATGGCCTAAGTTATTCAAAAAGCCCTCGGCAACAATGCAGTTCACCGGATTGTCTTCAATTAGAAGTACTTGCGCTCGAATACACGCTTCAATGACCGGTACTTTCGTTTCTATCATCTCACCGGCTTCAAGTGGCAGTGAGAACCAGAACTGGCTTCCCTCGCCTTCTTCAGAATGAACACCAATATCCCCATTCATTGCCAGCATAATACTTTTGCTGATCGCTAACCCGAGTCCAGTACCACCCGTTTTGTTACGACCGCTATCGGTTTGGGTAAAAGCATCAAACAGACAAGCTTGCTCGCTTGCATCAATTCCGACACCAGTATCAGACACTTCAAACATCACTCGATTTTGATCTTCGACATCTAAGCTAATGAAGATATCGACCGAGCCACTTTCAGTAAACTTAATCGCATTGCCGACCAAGTTATTTAAGATTTGGCTAATTCGTGTTACGTCGCCTCGCCAATAACGTTGCACGTCACTTTCTATATGGAAATCAAAATTTAGCTTCTTCTCGGCGGCTCGTCCTTCCATTAGCTGGTAGGTGTCTTGAACCATCTGATGAAGGTCAAAGGAAGCTGTGCGTATCTCTAAATGCCCCGCTTCTATCTTGGAGTAATCCAACACGTCATTCAAAATCGCCAGTAAGTTCTTACCGCTGCGGTTAATGATGTCAGCATAGCCTGATTGCAGAGGGTCTAACCCTGTATCTTTGAGCAATCTCGCGGTCCCTAACACACCGTTCATCGGCGTTCGTATTTCATGACTCATCGTCGCAAGGAAAGCGGATTTCGCTCGGCTTGCTTGTTCTGCCGCGTTGCGGGCTTTAGCGTGATTGCCCACCTCGATATTCAACTTTTCATTGGTTTTTTGCAGTTGATAAGTTCGATCAGTAATCAACTCTTCGAGATGCTCTTTGTGCTCTTCAAGCTCGCGTTTCGCTTTTGCTTCGCCCACCGCGACCACTTGCAGTGCCTGCGCGGTGTTTCTGGCGGTAATGATCGCCTCGCCCATATGAGCCAACTCATCATTACCCTTAACCGAGATATCAATATTCAGGCGACCTTGTGCGATAGACATCAAAGCCGATGAGTATTCAGTAAGACGTTTAACAACCGAGATATACACCACTCGCCACACGATAAATGCGACGATTACCAAACCAATAACCGAAATCACAGACAGCGACCATTGAGCCAGATTCAGTGTGCTGGTCAACTCATCAACCGCTTCTTTGGTGCTTCGGTTTGAATCATCAACCAGTTGGTTAACCGTTGTATTCAGCTGAGAGAACAACTCCAGCGTGTTTTGCATCAGAAACTCTGACTTCTTGGTGTTCTCATATTGTTCTAACGAAATATCAAACACGACTTGGCGTTTTCTTAGCTCTTCAAGAAGCTGAGACATCTGCGCTGAACGAGTAGGATCTTCGACCGCTTTAACACGACGTGCCATGATTCTTAGGTTGGATTCAAATTCAGATTGGATTTGATGAATACGCTCAACATTGGTAACTGTCTGTGTTTCTTCAATTTGATTAAGCATTTTAAACGCCAGCAAATGCAATTCGTGTAGGCGTTCAGACAAATCAAGGTCAACCTCAACAAGCGCATCTAGGGCTTGGTAGGCTTTATCCGTTTCTTTAGTTTCTAGCAGGTCGTAAATGTGCGTTACGTTAGCAACTGCAATGGTCGCCGTGTTCAAAACTTGGGTTCGCGTCAGCTGTTCTAGTTCTTCGGCAAGTAGGCGCATCTCTTCAACACGAGACGACAGCTCTTTGCTTAACCAAAGCTTACGTTCAACCGACACCCCCAACTCAGCCAATGTATTAATAACACTTTGGACATTGTTTTCGAGTTTATTGAGGAGTTGAGAATCGAAGCTGTCGACGCCAAGCTCTTTGATGTGCTGAAGAAGCGACTCAAGTTGGTCGAACAATACCGTTCCAGCCTCTTTTCGCTCAGCCTCGTTTCTCGCATTAGAAAGCGTTTGTACCGATGAAATAATGCGATTACTCAACTCAGAAACCTGGCGAGCTTCGATCATGGCAGGAAGCGCCGAATCAACGACGTTTCTTTCCGTTTTTGCTACAAAGCTAAAACCAGAAACACCGATCAATGCAGACAATAGAACCAACAGTGCCATCACTAAGAATGAGGCCAGCAGCTTGCGTCCAATACTCGCTGAAGCTAACAACATAAACTCTAAACCTTAAAACGTTCTTCTTTACCCCTGCAGAATACGCTATATTTTGCAGTGTTTCTTATCTAAAACCAATAAAACGGCAATTCATGCTATCTAGACCTTTCACTTCAAAAACTCTTCTCTCACTACTGGCCTCAGTGACCACTGTTGCAAGTGCTAGCGAGCCTTTAAGCCCAATCAAACCCGCAGAGGCCACATCACACAAAGAGAAAATTTGCGCCATTTATCCGCACTTAAAAGACTCTTACTGGTTATCTGTCAACTACGGCATGGTCTCAGAAGCAGCAAAGCAGCAAGTCGAACTCCGAGTTTTGGAAGCTGGTGGTTACCCTAACGTGGCCAAACAAGCCTCACAACTGGTGCTTTGCACACAATGGGGAGCAGATGCCATTATTTTAGGCACAGTTTCGCCTAATGCTTATCACGACAACCTTACAGATTGGGTTGGCTCTACCCCTGTGTTTGCGACCGTTAATGAGTTAACCATCAATGAAGAGCAACAGAAGGTATTGAAAGGCACAGTCGGAGTTGATTGGTATCAAATGGGGTTCAAAGTCGGAGAATTTTTGTCGAAGAGACACCCTAAAGGGTCAGGAGAAACACCTATCGCCCTGTTACTTGGCCCACAAGCAAGTGGTGGCACTAAGCCTGTTGCACTTGGCTTTTATGATGCTATCAAGTCGAGCGATATCAAAATCGCGATCAGCTATTGGGCAGATAACGATAAAGAACTACAAAGAAACTTAGTACAGCAAGTCATTGAGCAACCGGATATTCAATATATTGTTGGAAGCGCTGTTGCTATTGAAGCCGCGATAAGTGAGCTGAGAGCGGCAGGTAAAACCAAAGAAATTGGATTGGTTTCGAGTTACTTAAGTCACGGAACTTACCGTGGCTTACTTCGTAACAAGGTTCTTTTTGCGCCAACAGATAAAATGGTTGAGCAAGGTCGCCTATCGGTAAAACAAGCCGCGAATTACTTGCGCGGACAACCTTATGAAGAACATAGCGCACCAACTATCGAAACGCTAACACCGGCAACACTCAAAGATCAAATTATCGCCGACTCATTGTCACCTTCTGAGTTTCGACCGGTATTCAGTGTGAATCCATAGTGCTATATTGGCTGAAGAACTCAAAACAATAAAAACGAAACAATAATTTAGGGAACATTCATGCAAAAAACGACGCGTACTATGCCAACGCATAAGAATATCGCTTTGGTCGCTCATGACCATTTCAAACCTGAGCTACTAAGATGGGTCAAAGAGAACAAAGAAAAACTACAAAAACATTTCCTTTATGCAACGGGCACTACGGGTTCTCTACTGAGTAAAGAGACAGGCTTAGCGATTAAGAGCATGATCAGCGGCCCTATGGGTGGTGACCAACAGCTTGGCGCGCTTATTTCAGAAGGCAAAATCGATATGCTGATTTTCTTCTGGGATCCACTGAATGCCGTTCCACACGACCCGGACGTAAAAGCACTGCTTCGTATCGCAAGTGTTTGGAACATTCCTGTAGCGACTAACCGCGCTACAGCAAACTTTCTGTTTAACTCTTCACTGCTTGAAGAAGAAGTGATCATTGAGATCCCTGACTACGAAGCGTACCTAGCAGAGCGCACGTAATCGCACGTTAAATGTTATCTCTACAGAACAGACTAAAAAGCCTGCTTAATCGCAGGCTTTTGTTTATCTAAATATAGAAATTCTTAGTAAAGGCTATTTGTCACTCCACACCGCCATTTCGTTACCACTTGGCTCTCTAAAATGGAAACGTCTGCCACCGGGAAAGCTAAAGACCTCGCGGTTTATCTGCCCACCAGCATCAATCACATCGCGCTCAGTTTGCTCAAGATCTTCGCTATAGAAAACCATCAGCGCAGCGCCGTTATCTGTATTCGACGCCAGATCTGCTAAATAGAAGCCGCCCATTAAGCCTTTCCCTTCAAAAGCAGAATACTCAGGCCCATAATCTTCAAATTTCCAAGCAAACACTTGGCTGAAAAACGCCTTGGTCGCTGCGATATCCTTCGCGGCAAATTCGATGTAATTGATTGAGCCATGTTCCATATGTATGTCCTTCTACTTTATGTCTGCGAATAAAATACAGCGAAAGCAACTTGAGCCCTTAGTCTACACCTAATCTAAGCGGTTACTTCTTACGAACCACTGGGTAATCAGAACCATGCAGCTCTTGCACAAAGCCAGACCCGTCGCCACTGTGCGTAATCCACACTTTCTCTTTCGCTCGCGTCATTGCTACGTAAAACAAACGACGCTCTTCCGCATAAGGGAACGCGTCTGATGATTCGGTCAATGCGCCATCAACATGCAGCTGTTTCTTCTTGGTCGGGAACTGTCCTTCGTCAACACAAAGAATAATGACAAAGTCCGCCTCTTTACCTTTACTGCCGTGGCAAGTCATGAACTTGATATCAATGGAGGTGAAGATCTTCTTCCAGTCTTCCAACAACTCTGGTTTGTGGTAATGGTTACGTCCAAGTAGCAGCACAGACTTGTTGGTTTTGCCTTTAGCTTGGCGGTTCAATTGATCAAGGATCTTCTCAACTTCTTTGCTTGGCGCACTGTACACCGCCTTCTGTTTCTGTTGCTTGAAGCTGTTAAGTTCTTTCGGAATCTGAATCGGGTTTTCTTGTACAAAGCGATTGGCAACCGCACCTAACTGATTGTTAAAGCGGTAAGTGGTATCGAGGTGATGAATGGTCGAGCTTTCAAATCGACCTTTAAAGCCGGTGGTCAAATCAACATCCGCCCCCGCAAACTGATAAATAGACTGCCAGTCATCGCCTACCGCAAAAATAGAGGCTTGATGCTCAGCTTTCGACTGATTACAAAGTGCTTCAACCAAGGCAAGGCGATCTGGAGAGATGTCTTGGTACTCATCGATCATGATGAATTTCCAAGGAGAAATAAATTTGCCTTTCTCGACATACTGAGTCGCTCGACTGATCATGATTGAGAAGTCGATATGATTCTGTTCTTTCAGTTCTTTTTGCCAAGCCGTCACACATGGCCAACACAGTGAAAGCTCGCTGTTGAGGCGCGTATAGTCTCGGTGATCAATCAGCTGTTGTTGTACTTCTTTCTTCGATAAACCCGATGCATTCAACTGTTCAAGCTGCTTTTCAAGCCAACCAATCAGTTTGAGGTTTGAAACATGACTACCTAGCTCATCGTCACCGGTTAAGTAAGCAATTGGCCATTTAGACAAGTGCTTCTGCCAACGTTTGAAGTTAGTCGGCGTCATCCAGTGCTTTTTCAACCAATCAATACACCACGCCTGACGTTGGTTATCATCAAGTGCTAACGGAGAAATAACCACGCGTTCAGGCTCTACCTGATTGAGGATCTTTAAACCCAACTGGTGGAAGGTGCTGACTTGTACCTTCTCTGCTGATAAACCAATTTTACTGTCGAGGCGCTGCTTCATCTCTTCAGCTGCTTCTCGACCAAAGGCGAGCAATAACAACTCTTCAGCTTGAGCTTGATGGCTTTGCAGTAAATACGCGACGCGAGCCGTCAGAACACTGGTTTTACCCGAGCCTGCGCCTGCTAAAATAAGGTTGTGATCATCATTCATCAACACCGCATATTGCTGTGATAAGTTTAGTGGTGACGATTCACATTGTGCAAACAACACTTCCCAGTTTTTTCGCTCGGTCTCTAGCCATTGCTGGTTTCTTTCAGCTTGCTTGATTTCCGTTTCAGATAACCATGGCTGTATTCTCGCGATGCGGTTTGGCATACGCTGCGCGGCTTCATCCAGAGTCATAGTCATGCTTTCTAAACCAGCGTTGACCATATCGACCCAAGTGTTGACCTTAGAATGCGGGAGGAAAGCTGGCAATTGCTCTAAACGAGTTAATTCAGCTTCCCATTGAGGAACGTGTTCAGCCAATTGTTCACATTGGGTGTCATGCCACTTCTGATAAGCGGCAACTGACGCACGTGCAAATTGACGACATTGATCCCAAGGTAGGCCTTGTACCAACCAACTGCGCTGTTTTCCATCTTGTTGATTAGCAAAGAATTGCAGCGATCCCCAAAACAATCCGCGTTTGATCGCGATCTTGCCACTCCAAATAGTAAACGGAATACGCTCTTCACTGCCTACTGAAGATAACAGCAAGCGTGGGCCATCAAGTTCAACCTGATGATATTCATTTTGAATAAAAAATTGTGCAGTCTTGTTAGCGCTTAGCTGCATTGGAGTGTGCTCTTAATTAGGAATATTGAATTTATATCATGATGCAATGAGAATTAATAATATCTCACATCTTATCGACGCATTCATGACCACCTAAGGGCAATTATGGATAAGTATCAAATTCTTGTGCTTGATTTCTGTTAGGATTATGGTTTTTAGTGTGTCAAGCGAGCAACTGTGGACTTCTCAGCCAAATTACGCCTCTATTGGGCGAACAAAACCATAAATTACAGCGTATTAATTCTCATCACTCTGCTCGGTGTTGTGGTTCCTGCTTGGTATTATGAACAAAACACACTGATCACTCCTTTGATTTTAGGTGTTATTGCTGCGGCTCTTGCTGAAAGTGATGACAGCTTTACTGGGCGTTTAAAAGCACTCACACTGACCTTTATCTGTTTCGCCGTTGCGGCTTTCTCTATCGAGATTCTCTTCGATACGCCTTGGTTATTCGCGTTAGGGCTTTTCGTTTCAACCTTCTCTTTTATCATACTCGGGGCAATTGGCCCCAAATACGCGAGTATCGCGTTTGGTTCTCTCTTAGTTGCTATCTATACCATGCTCGGTGCCCACGAGAGTACCAACCTTTGGTTTCAGCCACTTTTACTGTTAACTGGCGCCGCTTGGTACTACTTTATGTCGATGATTTGGCAGATAGTATGGCCAATGCAGCCCGTGCAGCAAAACCTAGCTACGGTATTTGATCAAATCGGCAATTACATTGATTCAAAAGCGGAACTATTTTATCCCGTTTCAGATTTAATTCCTCAACCACACCGAATCATTGAAGCCAAGCTCAACGCTAGTACTGTTAACGCACTCAACATGTGTAAAGCGACGCTGCTTAATCGCTCTAAACGCGGGCACATTGATGGACCAAGTGACCGATTCCTAAATACTTACTTCATCGCACAAGATATTCATGAACGCGTAAGCTCAAGCCATTATCGCTATCAAGAGCTGGCAAAACACTTTGAACGCTCTGACGTGTTGTTCCGTTTTAAATACCTACTCGAAGCCCAAGCCACAGCCTGTAAAGAAGTGGCGAGCTCATTAAAGGTTGGTGCGGAATACCAACATGGTGATAAATCTGTACTGGCACTTGATGAGCTTATGTCTTCACTTAACCATCTACACCAACAGAACAAGCCCGAGTGGAAATCGCTGTTAAACCAATTGGATTACTTATTCAATAACCTGGCAACGGTTGAAAAACAGCTCTCAAATATCAGTAACCCAGATGCAGAGAAGATTGAAGAAGGTGTATTAGACGACACAAACCCACACACGTTGACGGCAATGTGGCATAAAATCAAAGCCAACCTGCATACCGACTCCATGCTGTTTCGTCATGCGATTCGTATGGCGATCACGCTGACACTCGGCTACGGAATCATCCAAGGGTTTAATATTGAGCGTGGTTATTGGATCCTGCTAACAACACTGTTTGTTTGCCAACCTAACTATAGCGCTACCCGCCAAAAGCTAACTGCCCGTGTTATAGGCACGGTTGCAGGCCTATTGATTGGCGTACCGCTACTGACTTTCTTCCCTTCCCAAGAGAGCCAGTTGGTGTTCATTGTGATCAGTGGCGTGATGTTCTTTGCGTTCAGAATCAATAACTACGGCTTCGCGACCGGTTTTATCACACTGCTTGTGCTCTTCTGCTTTAACCAGTTAGGAGAAGGCTACGCAGTCGTTCTACCAAGACTAGCGGATACCTTTATTGGCTGTGCCCTCGCCGTACTTGCTGTCATTTATGTATTGCCGGATTGGCAATCGAAGCGACTGCACAAAGTAATGGCGGATGCGCTCGATTCCAATAAAAACTATCTCGCTCAGATCATTGGCCAATACCGCGTAGGCAAGAAAGACAGCCTCAACTATCGTATCGCTCGTCGTAGTGCACACAATAACGATGCAAATCTGACTGCCGCGATCAGTAGCATGTTGGTTGAGCCAGGCAAGTACCGTACATCTGAAGATGAGAGCTTCCGATTCCTAACACTCAATCATGCCCTACTTAGCTATATCTCAGCTTTGGGAGCACACAGAACGCGTATCGATGACGAAGCCACGCATAAGCTAGTTCTTGATGCACACAGAGTAATACACGAGCACCTAGATGCTCTAAATGATCAGCTCTACTCCCACCAAGAACAATGTGAAGTGAAAAATGCTTACGACCCTGAGCTTGATAAACGTTTGAGTGAATGGCGTGAAGAAGATGAGAGCTCTGTCAGAATGGTCCTACAGCAGCTACATTTGATCTATAGAATGCTACCAGAACTGCATACCTTAGCGACCAAATTTGCGGTTAAGGTTAAGATAGATAAACCGTTTGAAACGGAAGTATCTTGAGTAACAAACAAAATACCGTAAAAACAAAAAGATAGAGGAACTGCTCAGATTTTGATCGCTAGATGTTTTTATATATTGCTCTATCAAAACCCCAACCTTGATAGAGCAACTACTTGCTTAGCCTTACTCCATAAGGGTTAAAGAGATTTTACATTGTAGGAATTTTCTGACTTTGATTGACCAAGCCATAACTTTGCCTAACATTTCTCGGACAAAAAACGACCACATAAATTTATAGTTGTCCTAGTTTTAGGAAACTTCAAACATCATTTAATATTCACTTAATCTTGTTTGATTTCCTGTATCAGTAGGCTATGCTCTATAGAGCATATAAATTTGAACTAAGGTCACAATATGAATACACAGCAATTTGAAGCATTTAAGCAACAAATACAGCTTCTTAGTCCACAGCAATTGAAAGCGCTTCAAGGCGCGATCGACGGTAATCTTGAAACAGACCAACCTTCTGTGCTAACTGATGAAGAGTTAAACGCACTAAATGACCTGTTCAGTTAATAGACAGACGTCACTATTTTAGCTTAAGTTCACATTTTCACCGTAAATTTCATCTGTTCACCATTGCGCTCAAAATATCGTCCACCTAGACTCATTTCATACGTCAATAAAAGGTTCTGTTATGTCGATATCTGGTATTCAATCTGGTTACGCCATTATTCAGCAGTCAACCAACATGGCTGAAGAAGCCGCAATCGAGCTTAATCAAGCCTCTAAACACTCCTTAGAATCCGACGACGCTTTCCAAACTAGTGATTTCAGCTTTAATCAAATAGAGCCAGAGCAATCCATTTCGTTTAAAGACAAAGAACCTGAGCCTACTTCATCCTCAACTGATGCCCTAATAAAACTGACACAGAGCGCAAGTTATAACCGCATTGGTGCGAGTGTGGTTGATCGTCAAAACGAAGCTATCGGTAGCCTTCTCGACATTCATATCTAAATTTCACTCAAATACAGCCTATATTTCGTGAAACTTCGCTGCTTTTTGCTTCAACAACCACACAAACTGTAACTCATTATATCAGGCGCTTGTTTCTGGTTTATTACTCGGTAGAATCAGCGCAAACCAATTTGCTGCACAAACTTTACTTCATACTATTTATGCCAAAACTAAATCTGCATCGCCGTGACTATGTTTCTATTTTAGGAGGCGACATCTCCGCAGACGAATTAGAAAAAAAGCTTCAGCCTCATTTTGAAAAGCCAGCAAATAAGCTGACACCTAGCCCCTACCTGACAGAAAAGAATCTCACACGTCGTTGGACAGCTCTCGATAATGCAGATTCACAGCAAGAACTGCTCGACCCTCATACACAAAGCCAGATCCAAGCTTATGAGAAAAACATTGAGCACTTTATTGGCACGGTTAAAGTCCCTGTTGGTGTATCTGGCCCACTAAGAGTTAATGGCCTGTTTGCTACGGGTGATTACCTCGTACCACTTGCAACCACCGAAGCAGCGCTTGTCGCATCTTATAACCGCGGCTCAAAACTGATCACCGCATGTGGTGGGGCAAGTGCAATGTTGCTCAATGAAGGGGTAACACGCACTCCTGGGTTTGCATTCCAAGGCTTAGTTGAAGCCGGACAGTTTGTGGCTTGGGCAGTTACCCAGTATGACCAGTTCAAGATCTTGGCAGAATCGACAACTTCGCACGGCAAACTTACCGACATCAACATCAACATCGAAGGTAACCACGTTTACTTGGTGTTTGAATTTCTAACCGGAGACGCTTCTGGTCAGAACATGGTGACCATTGCTACCAATGCTGTATTTGAGTACATCATAGAAAATACTCCAGTGAAGCCCGACCATGCGTTCCTTGATGGCAACTTGTCAGGCGATAAGAAAGCCAATACCCAAACCTTACGCAGCGTTCGTGGTAAAAAGGTAACGGCAGAAGTGAATATTCCTGCAGAGCTTGTCGCGAAATACCTACATACGACGCCAGAGAAGATGGTCCAATTTGGTCAAATGACCACAGTCGGTGGCGCTTTGAGTGGTACTATCGGTATCAATGCTCATTATGCGAATGCGCTGGCGGCACTTTATATCGCTTGCGGCCAAGACGCGGCCTGTGTCGCTGAGTCAGCGATTGGTATGACGCGTATGGAACTCAACAAAGAAGGCGGTTTATACGCTAGCGTGACACTGCCTAACTTAATGGTAGGGACTGTCGGCGGTGGTACCGGCTTACCAAGTCAAAAAGCCTGTTTAGATTTACTTGGCCTGCATGGCAACGGTAAATCACAAGCTCTCGCTGAAGTTTGTGCTGCACTGTGTTTGGCGGGTGAGCTATCAATCGTAGGCGCATTTTGCGCAGGCCACTTTTCACGAGCGCACCATAAGCTAGCTCGTAAATAACCTTTATACAATTTGGCTTGTTCGGTTTTGTCGTTCATGCAAAATCACAAGCCAATCTCAATACGTGAGTCATAAATGGATTACTTACACTTATCGAGGGTGAGCCTTAAGCACCTCACTGCGCTGCATATTATGCTGAACACTCATAGCGTGACTCAAACCTCTGAGCAGCTCTGTGTCAGTCCTTCAAGTGTGAGTAAGACTCTGTCTCAACTTCGTGAGATCCTTAACGATGAGCTGTTCTATCGAGATGGTACTAAGCTCATCCCAACGCCCTTTGCACTGCAAGTCGCTCCAACGGTTCACGCAATTCTTTCTAGTATGAATGGATTGCTTCATCAGAAGAGTTTTGCTCCTGATGAGTATCAAGGCAGCTTTTCACTTTCGATGCGTGAAAGTACCTTCGAGGTGTTCGCGTCTAAGATAAGCAAAATCACCACTAAACTCGCGCCAAAAGCCAAACTCAACATCTATTCAAAGCAACAGCTCGGCTTCGATGCTTTGCTCAGCGGCAAGGTCAACTTGATCTTATTACCCCATGATATATCTCAACCGCCGACCGATAATAAAGAGCTGGTTTGGGAGACGATTCTTCCAGATGAGATGGTTTGTTTAATGGGTGCACACCACCCTCTTGCTCAGCAAGAGCTGACGATTGAAGGCTACTTAGATTACAAGCACATTGGAATTTTAGATAACGAACTGTCTCAGCCTTATTTTGAGCAAAACTTGGTTCAATGCTATAAGCCAAGAGAGATGGCAATATCAGTAGCGGATTTCGGCGCAGCGGCAGTGTTGTGTCATCACACCCCTTTCCTATTCACCTGCTCTAAACAGTGGGCCGAACATGCAAAACAAGCGCATGGTTTAGTGAGCAAGCCACTTCCCTTTGATTACGGTAAAGTGGCTTATAGCTTAGTGTGGAACAAGCCGAACATGAATGATCAGGCGATCAAATGGTTGTGTGACCTGTTTTTGGAAACTGAATGCTCTTAGTAGAAACCTAAGTCTTTTCATAATTGATTATCTAAAGATATTAGGTATAAACCTCAGGGGTTTGCATCGGTCTTTGAACTATGGCGTAGAGCTTATCGTAAAAGCTCTGCATTTGTTGCTCTGTACACTTTCGCCAATCTAGCGCTTCGCCAATCACGCCGTGATGTTGAAACGCATTGAGTCGAATTCGAACATCACTTGGCAGCACCTTTAAATAACGCCCCACCTGTTCAATTTCGTCCTCAAGGTCGCTTTTGTTCGGTATATGCAGCAACCTAACCTCGTGTAACCTCCCTTTATCAGCTAAGTATTTGATGGTCTCAAACACCCTATGATTACCTCTGCCTACTAACCATTGATGTGTTTCCGATTGCCATGATTTTAGGTCTATCATCGCGCCATCAAGATAAGGCAATACCTTGCCCCACCCTTGAAGTGACAGCGAGCCATTACTATCAATAAAACACGTGAGATACGCTAACTGCGGATCACGTTTAATCGCTTGAAACAGTTCGATGATAAACGGCAACTGCATGGTCGCTTCACCGCCAGAAACAGTAATGCCACTTAAGAAAAACTGATTATGTCTAACGAGTTCAAGCACCTCTGAGACCGTCATTGTGGTAATTTTCGGGCTCGATTTATGATCGCAGATATCGATGCATTGGTCGCAATTGGTGCAAGCAACTGGATCCCATTTTACTTTGCCTTCAACACTGCTCAAAGCGCCACTAGGACAGCCGCTAACGCAGTCACCACAATGGTTACAGTGATTGATTGTGTGGGGGTTGTGGCAAGTAATACAGTCAAAGTTACAGCCCTGAAGAAACAGCACTAAGCGGTTTCCCGGGCCATCAACACAAGAAAAGGTCAGCACACGGCTGACCTTCGCTTGTTTTTCTGTCTTATTATTTTTAACCCTAGCCATTTGAGTTGTTAGATCAGAAATTTTCATAATTCACATTGTTCGCATTCGAAACGCACCATACACATAACGCACGCACGCACGTTAAAGCTATTCGTATGTCGGCGACATCTCTAAGCTCACCACGCGTGGTTTACGCTCTAGTATGCCCGTGTTCTTCGCAGCTTCAGCACCTAAGAAGGTGGTATTGGTGCGTGAGCCTTGCTCGTCGTATTTTGCAATGTCAGACAGCTTAATCATGTAACCCGTCACACGAACCAAATCGTTTGATGCCACGTTAGCCGTGAACTCACGGTAACCCGCTTGAATCGCACCTTTACACAAGTTAAACATCGCTTCAGGGTTAGATTTCACTGTTTCGTCGATGGTCAGAATGTCACTGATGCCCGAGGTGTAGAACTTATGGTGACCAGCGGTAGCACGAACGTAAGAGACTGGATCCGGTTCGGTACCATAAGGAATACGAACACCCGGCGTCGCATCTTCATCTAAGCTAATACCGCCTTGAGCATGCAGCAGAGCTTTACCTTCTAACCCATACTTCACTTCAGATCTTTCAACGATCTCAGCCAGCTTTTCAGAGATACGATGGCCAAGCTGATTAGCCTGTTCATCGTGACCATAGCGTCCTGCTTGGCCTTCTTTCTCCATCAAGATGTTCACGGCTTCAGCCATACCGTAGATGCCGAACATTGGCGCAAAACGGTCTTCTTCAATCAAGCCTTCTTGGGTTAAGAAACCCTCAAAAAAGTTAGATTCTTCATGTAAGAATCGGCTACGCGCATTCATAAGCTCAACCATGATAGCGCTGTAGTTTGGTAGCACTTGCTGCAAAAAATCAGCACTGTCTTCAGACTTCAATGCTACCTGCTTAAGGTTCATACGTACTAAAGTGTTAGAACCACCAGCTAAAGGCAGTGAGTTGTAGCAACTCACAATACCAAATCGTTTATCACCATAAGCCGCAGCATGCGCTGGGTAGTTGGCAATGTGTGGCTTACTGCATTCACAGATGTTGCTCGCCGCATGACGAAGCAGATCATCAGGCGTCACGGCGGGGTCATACATAAAGGTCAAGTTAGGGGCAATCTGCTTAAGTTCAGCATCGACACGTAAAATAGTACGGCAGATAACATTGTCTGTTGGCCCGATATTCACATGCATAAACGCATCTGGTAGTGTGCGGTCCAGCATGATCCAGAACAGCTTAAGCTTTTGATAAAGCTGACCTTCCGTTAACTCGGCAACGAAAGGCATCAACACATCATCCAACTGACCTAAATAAACCGGAATTGATGTTACGGATGGCACGTGGTGGTAGAGGATGGTGAGCATGTTCAATGCTTCATCGAAATTAGTTGCCGCGCTAAGCTCTAAATACTTTGAGCCTTGATGTAAGTATTTAGAATAATCGGGAAGCACATAGCGCGGCTTAAATGGTGCATGGCCTTCGAACATGTCACACAGCACACCTTGTTGTAAGGCTTGCTCTACTTCATTGCTTACCGACATATACGGCAGGCTAGCTTCAGCTTCTAGGGCAAGATAGCTCGACTTCTGTTTTGGTGACAGGTTGGCATCTGAAATGATATTGCTAAAGCGTTGTTGTTGCTCTGAAAGTTGTGGAGAAGCAGATTGGTGGCTCATGATTAAACCCTTGATATTGTTATGGGCTTATTCTATATCTGGCCATTAGATTTCCACTAGTGAAATGTATGCAATGATATATTTCCAAAATGGAAATATATGGGATGTACACGAAAGATAAAGAATAAAGGACAAGAAGAGTTAATAAAGATTTAGCATTAGTGGAAAGTATACCGCCTAAAAGACAAAACCCACATAACTGACCTTAAAGTCGTTAATGTGGGTTTAGTCTTTTAAATGAGTATTCTAAATGCTAACTCAAGCTACGAACGATTACAGGTGAGGAAGCGCTTGCTTGCGTCCAACACCCATCAACACCTTTAACGCTCCTTGTGGAGTGTCAATCGAGAACGGTGTAGAGACTTCAACCACTGCAAAGCCCGCTGCACTCAATACATTCTCTGAGCGCTGTCGGCTTACGCCATAGTCTTCACTATCGTTTTCTAAGTACCAATCCCAGTGTACAAACGTGCCGTCATTCTCAAGCAGCGTGTAAATAAGACTGACTGTGTCTTGTAGATTAGGGATAAAACCACACACCGAAGAGGCTACCACTAGATCAAACTGGTTTCTGAATGCTGGATGCTGCGCTGCAAGTCCGCGCGATAAAATATCAACAACCGGTTCAACGTTAGGTAGCTCTTTCTTATCTAACTCTTCAATCATCCCTTCGGAGATATCAAGTGCAATGATCTCTTTTGCTAAAGGAGATATCTTCTGGCTGAGTAGTCCTGTACCACAACCAAAATCAAGGACACGGGTTCCGTTTAAATCAACGAGCTGTGTTAACTGGTCAAATACGGACTGTGCGAATACTGCGGTCGCGGGATCTTTATCCCAATCAACGGCGTACTCGTCCCATTGTTTCGCCATCATGGCCTCCATCTTTACTTCTTGTAGGTTCGGAACCCCCACAGAGTAAACCAAATTAGTCAATTCGTCATAGAGTTATCATGCAAAGATGGACTATTTCTAAGATAGTCAGCACAATATTCAGATAATATGCACCAACCCCCGCTTAATATGGAAATGAAATGAACCTTTCTCAAGTCCAAGCCTTTTGTTCCGTTGCTGATTTAGGATCAGTTTCTGAAGCCGCACGCCAGTTAGAATGCAACCGAACCAAACTCAGCATGTCGATTAAAGCCTTGGAAAAAGAGTTAGATGTCGAGTTGTTTGTACGTAGCGGAAACCACGTTGAACTTTCTGAAGCAGGCAAAGCGATTTACAAGGATTGCGAAGGCCTATTGGTGACTGCTGCTCGTATTAAGCAAACCTGCTTGCATGTTTCGGGGGAGTTTAACGCGGAAATTTGGATTGCACGAGACGACTCCCTACCTGACGAAATGTGGCAGGACTTATCTCACACCTTAAATAACAAGTACCCTTCTACCTCATTCAATTTTGTTCTCGCATCTAGTGGTGACTTAGCCAACCTGGTCGAAACTCAGCAAGTCGATTTTGCATTTGGTGTAGATTATGAACGTGTCGATGACCCTAGAATTATCTACAACCCTCTTGGTAAGATTCGAATGATGTCTGTGTGCAAAAAAGGGCATGATCTGAGCGCGATGCGACGTGTCTCTGATGAGGTGTTAAGAAATTCTATGCAAGCTACCATGGTTTATTTAAATGAAAAGGACAACCCTGAGCTTGAGCCCTTCTCTCGCCGTTACATCGGCTTCTCTAGCTTCGACTTTATGTTGGATACAATTTTACGTGAAGAGGCGTGGGGTGTAATGCCAGAGCCATTGATTCGCCATTTATTGCGTGAACAAGAGCTAGCCGTGATCAAACACACCTACGGCTTAACGCAAGAAGACTACTGTATGTTCACTGCAGCGGGCATGGCAGAACACCCTGGAATGAATTGGTTGGCCGACCAGCTTAGTGATTACTTGTTTGATTTCTAGACGGACGACTTTTACTCCATACCTAAGTCTTGCTCTAGAAAACCATCACGTGATCAACCAAGTAACGCCCGTCTTCTTCAACCAACACCATTTCGGCTACAAACTCGCCTTTTGCAATGGTGTACGCTTGTTTCCATACAAAGGCGATGGAATCTGAGCGTCTAAATAGCGCAACTTGCTCCCGTTCAGCAAAAAAACCATTACTGTGCTGATAATGGTGACACACCTTTTCTAAATATTCTGGCGTAACGATATCCTTCATTCGCTGCGTAAAATCTCGGCAGTGTTGAGCATGGTCAACCTTGGTTGAACCTTCCATCAAGTTATCCATGATAGGCGTAGCAACCTCCCATAACTCGCTGTCATTGAGGTTATCAAACTTCATATTTATCCACTCCTTGACCCAGATGTCATACAGTTACAACTGAACGATTTACGCGACGTATTCGAATGCTAGCGTTCCCTTTATCGATATGCTTAAGTTTATGTAAACATTGAGCTCACAAAGCTGTGCGACACTGATGACTGATATATTTCATTAATCATAAACCATCTATTCTCAGTTGCACACATCCCTTAGAAAACAGTCATCGTCAACTTTATTGACACCTAAAAATCAACCTAAACCACTGAATTACAATGATTTAAATGAACTAATTAAATAGTACATATAAACGTCATCAGATAAGGTTTGTAAAGTTAGCTCATTATTAGAACAATGAAGTTATCAAAAACATCTGGAAAATATTATGTGTGACAGGAAAAGCCAAAACGAAAACCGAGTACTATTGTTCTCAGCCCTTTTAGCATCAGGCTTCGCTATTGGCGGATTGGTGTTGGGTCTTATCGTTGGCTCTCTGGTCATAGTATTTGACGGTGTCTATTCTCTTATCAGCTTACTGTTAACTTTATTGTCACTAGCTGCTTCAAAATACATTAACCGCCCTTCAGATAGAGAGTTTCCGTTCGGTCGAGCTATCATCGAACCGATTGTGATTGCGATTAAAGCCGTGGTGATTCTACTTGTGGTTGGTTATTCGCTTTACTCTGCGATTGGTGCCTTGATGACAGGCGGTCGTGAGGTCGATGCTTCTATCGCAACTCTGTTTGGTATTTTCAACGTGTTGGGCTGTGGTTATGCTTGGTGGTACATCGCGAATAAGAGCAAACGTATCTCTTCAGGTCTTATTCAAGCGGAATCTAAACAGTGGCAGATGGATACACTATTGAGTGTCGCGGTAACGGCTGGTTTCGTCGTAGCGTGGGCAATGACATTCTCACCTCTTGCATCATACGCAGTATATGCCGACCCAATGATGATGTTGCTGATGTCTTTCTACTTCATCAAAGTGCCATTCGACATGTTACGAGAAGCGATGCGTGAACTACTGATGATGTCGGCAACCAAAGACATTTGTGATGCGGTAGATAAAAACGTTGTCGCGGTAGACAAAGAAGCGGATCAAGATTTAGAGCTAATGGGCGTAACTAAGGTTGGTCCTGAGCTAAGAATCAACGTTGATATTCATACCAATGACCAAGATGCAATTGCGGTTGATGATATTGAACGTACGCGCCGCCAACTAAAGCGACGCTTATCGAAGATGCCTTATGAGCTTCAATTGAATCTCAATATCGCGAGTTAAGAATCGAGAGTTAAAAAAAACAAGAGTTAACCCATCAACCTCTGGTTAACTAAGACTCTGATTGAACCTTTTTAGAAGCCGACGCCGTAACCGTCGGCTTTTTGTCTCTGGTTACCCACCAGCAAGCTAAAGAGCCAATCGTCACCATACAAACGCCTTGCCAAAACGTCATGCTCAGTGACAACCCCAAAATCATAGAAGACAGTAAGGTCGCAAAAATAGGCGTGAAATAGGACATGGTCGCTAGGAAGACCATATTGCCGCCAAGTATCGCGGTATTCCAAAGTGCGTAACCTGCGCCCATACACACACCGGCTAACACTAAGTCAATTGCAGCACTGGTTGTCATCACCATGCCGGTTTCGTTACTCACTGCGTATTTGATCCACAAGGTGATTGCAGTCGCGATAAAGAACAGCACGATCGCATTCTGTCCTTTCGCCACTTTCTGAGTGTAATTACAGTAGACCGCCCAAATAATCGCGCCGAAAAACGCCATTGAATAGGTTTTAGGGTTGGTGGCAATATTGGCAGCGATTTGATCAACAGAAAGCCCCTGATCGCCACTGATACTCCAAGCCACACCAAAGAAGGCTAAGAAAATACTTGGGTAAACCAACCAGTTAATCTTTTTATCACTGAGCAATACCGCGAACAACACCGTCAATGCAGGCCATAAGTAGTTGATAACGGCCATTTCCAAGGCTTGATGTCGGTTGTTTGCCATCCCTAAAGCCAGAGCTAAGAAGATCTCATAACAAACGAACAGAGCACCACCAATCAACAGGTATGACTTAGAAAAGCGCGACAGCTTAGGTAACCCCATAACACAGACCAACAACAGTGAGCTCACTGTATAAAGACTGGCGGCGCCACCAATTGGGCCCAGTTGTTCTGATACGCTACGAGACAGCGCGATTAAGCAGCTCCAAAGTAAAATGGCAGCAATGCCGTAGCAGCTATGGCGATGAGATTTCAGCACGCCTCTTCCTTATTTTTATTGTAATGGGGTAATCAAAGCGAGCTTAAAGCAAAGGTAGGCTTAAACGCCACTATCGATAAGTTGCAGTAAGTAAAAATAAGTAGCCGAGCACATAACTGTACTCGGCTATCAATCATTCACTCAAAAATCTAAAAGCAATTAGCAATTAGCAATTATGCTAGTAAAAGAGCTTGCAGGTCAGCCAGAGACTTAACCTGATAATGAGGGTTAATTCCGGCTGGCGCTGCCTTTTCTTGACTATTTAACCAACAGGTTTCAATACCAAAATCTAATCCGCCTAGAATATCGGAATGTGGGTTATCTCCGACTATCAATACTCGTTGCTTAGATGGTAACCCGATCAGCTTATGGGCATATTCAAAAATTTGTGCATCCGGTTTGGCTACCCCAACCTCTTCAGAAATTATCACGTGCTCAAAGTAATCCGTCATTCCTGTACGCTCTAAACGAATTGACTGCAGCTCTGTAAAACCGTTAGTGATGATGCCCATGTTCACTTTGCCTTTTAAAGACTCCATCAACTCTTGTGCACCCGGTAATAAAGAGCAGATATCCGCCATCGCTGTTAAGAATGCACTGTTTAAAGCAGCGGTTGTTGTCTCTAATTTCTCAGCCCAGCTTTCGAAGCGCGTGTGTTTCAGTTGATCGGCCGTAATGCGACCATCTTGATAGTCTACCCATAGTGGTAGGTTAACTTCTTGATAAAAGGAATAATCCTGTTCGTTGAAGTCCACACCAAAACGAGAAAACATCAGCTTCATTCCCTGATAAGCATCAAAATGGAACAAGGTTTCATCTGCATCAAAGAATATCCAGTCGTACTTCATTTTATTTCCTATTAATCACGCTGTTGAGCTGCGTTTATCTTTAGTTGTTCATTGGCTCAAAGACCAGATGTTCATTCTACTACCAATTTTGTGAGCCTGAATATAGTTCTAATAATTTATAGAAAACAAGCCACAAGTCATGATGTATCGCAAATTTTGCCACATATTAAACCAATACCATACAATAAATACACTTAGGTACCGGGAGGTACTATGAAGCACTTTTTACCATCGTCTGTCATGCTTACCCCTTTTCTTGTCAAATACTATGACGAGGAGTCAGAAGACACGCTTGATTCTGAAGAGTCACAAGAACCTGAAATTGAATGCAGCGATGACTCAGATAAAACGTCGACACCAGCCTAACTAGAAGAGTTTTCAATGAAAAACCTTATTTTTCATTGTTATAGAGCTCCATACTGTCTCTAATTTAGTCGATTTATCGCGATCTATTACTGACAATCAACACAGCCAAAAACCATGAAAACGATTGCTATATGAGCCCTATCACAACGACTAGCCACAAAGTGGTAGTTCGAATTCAAAGTTGTTCCAGATCAATGGTCGACCACTTGAATGCCGACAACATGTAGGAAATTAAAAATCATAATTAACGGAGTTTTCCAATGTCTACTGCATTTTACATCCCTACAATCAACTTCATGGGTACTGGCTGTCTGAAGGATGCTGCTGATAGTATTCAGTCTCAAGGCTTTAAAAAAGGTCTGATCGTAACTGATAAGATCTTGAATCAAATTGGTGTAGTTAAGCAGGTACAAGACCTTCTTAGCCAGCGCGGCGTAGACGCAGTTGTATTCGATGGCACTCAACCAAACCCAACCATCACGAACGTTAACGATGGTCTTGAATTACTAACTGACAACGATTGTGATTTCGTTGTTTCTCTAGGTGGCGGTTCTCCACACGACTGTGCAAAAGGCATTGCTCTGGTTGCTTCTAACGGCGGCAAGATTGCAGACTATGAAGGCGTAGACCAATCTGAAAAGCCAATGATGCCTCTTATCGCAATCAACACTACGGCTGGTACAGCATCAGAAATGACACGCTTCTGCATCATCACTGATGAGGAACGTCACATTAAAATGGCAATCGTTGACAAGCACACAACACCACTTATCTCAGTAAACGATCCTGAGTTGATGCTTGCTAAGCCTGCGTCACTAACAGCTGCAACCGGTATGGATGCGCTAACCCACGCAATCGAGGCTTACGTTTCTATCGCAGCAACACCAATCACAGACGCTGTAGCGATTAAAGCGATTGAACTTGTCCAAGCGCACCTAAGAACTGCAGTGTCACACGGCGAAGACATTGAAGCGCGTGAGCAAATGGCTTACGCACAATTCATGGCTGGCATGGCGTTCAACAACGCGTCACTGGGTTACGTTCATGCAATGGCGCACCAACTGGGTGGTTTCTACGACCTTCCACACGGTGTATGTAACGCTATCTTGCTACCACACGTTCAACGCTACAATGCGCAAGTTTGTCCTGAGCGTCTTCGTGATGTTGCAAAAGCAATGGGTGTGAATGTGGAAGGCATGACAGCAGAGCAAGGTGCAGAAGCGGCTATCAATGCGATTGTTCAACTTGCAAACGACGTGAACATCCCAACGGGTATCGCGCAACTTGGTGCTAAGCTCGAAGACATCCCAACTCTGTCTGACAACGCACTGAAAGACGCTTGTGGTTTCACAAACCCTAAACAAGCGACTCACGAAGAAATTTCTGCGATTTTCGAAGCAGCAATGTAATCTAGAAATATATACAAAAACGATACGTACAACGGGCTCTTTAAGAGCCCGTTTTCTCATCCTAAACTAAACCTTCCCTGCTAATTTAGGTCAACCAGACCCTACTAACTAATACCACCTTTCCTATTTGGCCTCACAAGATTTAACGGCGACATCTCGTGATGAAAAGTTCGCATTGTTTAAATTGCTTGGTTATAGTCAACCTATTGATATATAAATGACATATAGGTTCCATTGAGTCGTTGGATAGTTAGCACTTCATTATTGGCATCACTCGCTACCCACTCTGCCCTCGCGGAGGAAAAGGACGAGTGTCACAGCCAGCCGCTGGAAGACACACGTGTCGAGAAAGCCTATCACTTCCTAAACAGCAGGTTTTGTCAGCCCGCAATCTGGTTCGATAGCTTCTTTGTTGATGACCGTATTACGGAAGATGCTAGAGCTGGGACCTCGGTGCGTTGGTACAATGATTTCATCTATTCAGAAGGTGGTGATGTAGATTACTCAACCAAGCTCAACGCACGCTTGCATTTACCCTTTGTTAGCAAACGCCTCAAATTGATTTATGAATCGGTTAGCGATGAAGAGTTCTTGGATTTCTTCCCACAAGATTCTGAGGAATTAGAAAGTGCACTTGGTCTGCGTTACGACGCCTATGCCAAGGGATATAGCAGCTTCAATATTAAGGCAACATTACGACCGCGTATCGAAGCTCGCTATCGTTTTACCTACCCTCTCACAACCGATGCGGTATTCAGACTTACCCAGCGTGTATATCAAGAAAAACAAGAGACTGGCGAAATCACTGACATCGATTTTGATCTTTCCTTAAGTGATGATTTCTTGGCTCGATGGTCAAGCTTTGCGGGGTACAACGACGATCTTAAAGGTTGGAACTATGGTACGGGATTAACCTTGTATCACTACCTTTCTCAAGACCAGGCGCTGCAATATAGCGCCACGATTAATGCAACAGATGAGCCTTATAATCATTACGAATACGCTCAAGTTTCGATTACCTACCGACAAAATGTATGGAAAGAGTGGCTGTTCTACGAACTCATTCCTCGTTATCAATGGGAACGAGAGCCCAATGAGAAACATACCGAAGAAGCGAACATCACCCTTCGGCTTGAAGTCCTGTTTAACAATGTCTAGCTCAAGCACGTTTAGTTATTGTTTGTGATATGAGCATCGAGAGATAAAAACAGAAGCACAAAAAAAGCACATCATGCGATGTGCTTTTCAATTCTATAAAGCTCAAATTGAAGCCTTAACCTTTATAGTTTCTCACTCGTGCCGCTTCTGCTTCACGTTTATCGACAACCGTCTTACCGATTGGCGCCAACGAGATAACCGCTAGTTTAAGGTGTTGAATCGCGAACGGAATACCGATGATGGTAATGAAACAAGCCACAGCTGACATGATGTGACCAATAGCCAGCCAGATACCCGCAAACAAGAACCAAATAATGTTACCAATCACACCTAGCGGACTCGTGCCAATGTCCATTTCATTGGTCAGCTCATCACGAGAAATTGCTTCCTGACCAAATGGGAAGAATGAGAAGTTACCCATAACAAAACATGCTCTGCCCCATGGAATACCAACGATGGTTAGGAATGCGAGCAGTCCGAAGAACCACCAAGCTAGCCCCATAAATACGCCACCGAACAGAAACCAAATGATGTTTCCTATTGTTTTCATTCTGTATTCTCCAAATCTTTGAATGCTGTTTATTTAATATGCCGAGTAAGGCATTGATTGTTGTAATAGGTTCATTATTGTTGAACCTTTATGAACCGTTTATGAATCACTTACATTTTATGTGATTGATACACGCCACGAAACGCCAAATCCGCATAGGGCAATTTGAATTTATTTGATACCATTCAGTTATCACCTAAGCACCGACTCAACAACGAATTTAAGGCCGAATCTATGAACAATACAGAGCAACCTAAAAAGAAAATGAAGAATTGGGTGCCTATCGTCTTCTTCGGACTTCTAAGCACAGTTCCAGTATTCATGTTCCTAGTCGACGTCTACATCAACCAGTATATGTAACAGAACCGTCATCCTAGCTGCATAAATGGATACCGGACCAACGGTCTGTATCCATTTCCACTAGATCATTTCTTCCGCAGTCAGCTCTTCTGTAATCAAATCAGCTCTTCGTTAATCAAATCAAGAATGTCGATCAACTCATGATCAGGCAGATTTAATAAGTTATCCCCTACATACCACTCAATTTTACATTGGTTTGGCAATTCGCTAATCGCTGGATTTCCTATCCAAATCTTATGCTTCTTAGCTATATTGTCGCGCAGGATAATGCCATCCTCAAAACTCACGGGTAAATAGAGGTGAAGCATGTTTACTTGGGGTTGCTGCGGGTTCACTTTGAACTGAGGGTAATCTTGTAGGATTTGATAAACCTGTTTGGTGCGTTCGTATAAAGCAGGCATCAGTTCTAATCGCTCATCAAACTGCATTGCAGCTGAAACCACATAAGGCGTTCGATGATAAACATTGCCACCTTGACGCTTCATCCACGCAGATGCTTTCGCTACAAAGGCTTTATCGCCTAGCAGCAACGAACCGCCAAGACCATTGAGACCTTTATACAGTGAAACGTAAGCACTACCGAAACCCTTAGAAATCTCACTGTATGACTTTTGATAATACGCGCCACAAACGCGCACCATCCATATGAAGGTGGATCGATTGTTCTTTGCAGTACTGCTTGATCGCTTCAAGCTCTTCCCATTCAGGTAATTGACCGCCAATTTCTCGCATGGGCAACTCATACAGCGCCGCCGCGATTTCATCTGGCCACGCCTTCAGGTCATCAACAGTCCAAGTGCGAAAAACGTTGCCGACTGGAAGCACGTTGAAGCGATTTTGGAGCTGATACCCTTGGCGTTCATGGCGCATAATATGGCTGGATTCGTGCATCGCCACTACTGGGTTTCTTTTTTCTTGGCAAGCAATCTCTAACGCTGTCGGTTGATTCATTGTGCCAGTAATCACAAACACGGCGGCCTCATAGCCGAGCAAATCAGCCACTTTGTTTTCAAAACTCTCAATAAAATCGCCATCACCATAGGTGTCGTGCGCCACATCATGTGTTTCGCACCATTCAGCCATTTGCGCGAAGGTTTGGGCTGGTGTTGGATCGAAGTGGCCAGAAAGCAGCAAATTACATTGTTGACGCAAGTCCGTGCTCATACCTTTTCCTTTATTCATTGTCGTTCTATGTAGGGTGATTGAATTATTTACGTTAGCCTTCAACGGTGACATAAAGTGCACCTATTCGCTTTTATTATTAGCGAATAATTAGTTTTACTTAGTCATCGGCTGCGTATGCCGGACATACTCAAGTGGACGGATGTTTTATATAATTAAGTACCTAAAAACACACGCATCTAACCAGATAAGTATGGGCTAATTCGTTGTTGTTCAACCATTCTTCTATTATTGTATATCTATAATTCCAATAAATATTATTCGTTAATGGACAAAGAGGGCTATATGTCGAAAAATCGAGTCTTGGTGCTATTCGCCCACCCTTCTCAGCATCGCTCTGAAGCTAACAAACCCTTATTTGAGCAAGCCAAGCGTATTGAAGGCGTCACCTGTGTCGACCTTTATGCTGAATACCCAACCTTCAAGATCAATATCGATCGTGAGCAGAAACGCCTGTTGGACCATGACATCATCATTTTTCAGTTCCCACTATATTGGTACTCAACACCCGCGATTCTTAAAGAATGGCAAGACCTCGTCCTAGAATACGGATTTGCTTACGGCACCGACGGTAATGAACTGCAAGGCAAAAGCTTGTTATGTAGTATCACCGCTGGCGGCAAAAAAGAGGCTTATCAAACTGACGGTTATAACCACTTCACCATCCGTGAACTGCTTCACCCAATTGAACAAACGGCGTCTTTGTGTGGGATAACCTACCTCGCACCATTTGCTCTGTTTGGTTCACGTACCGCTTTGGAAGAAAACCGCATTCAAGAGCATGTCGATAGCTATAAAGTGCTGTTAGAGGCGCTGGTTGCCGGCGACATTAATATCAAAAAAGCCAGCAATGCAGAAAAGCTAAACCACTACGTAGAAGAACTAATGGCAGAGGTTAAATAATGACGGGATATTTTCTACAAGCGTTTATCTACTTAGTAGCAGCTGTCATTGCCGTACCTATTGCCAAAAGGCTTGGCCTTGGCTCTGTATTAGGTTATCTCATTGCTGGTGTTGTGATTGGTCCGATCATTGGCCTAGTGGGTGAAGAGACCACAACCATTCAACACTTTGCCGAGTTCGGGGTGGTCATGATGCTGTTCTTAGTCGGCCTTGAACTTGAGCCTAAGATGCTTTGGGCGATGAGAAACCGTCTTATGGGACTGGGTGGCCTGCAAGTTGGCGGCACTACCGCGATTGTTATGGGTATTGCCCTATTCTTCGGGCAACCTTGGACGATTGCACTCACCATCGGTTTGATCTTCGCACTGTCATCAACCGCGATTGTTCTACAAACGTTCAATGAAAAAGGGCTATCTAAGACAGAAGGCGGCAAGAACGCTTTCTCAGTTCTACTGTTCCAAGATATTGCCGTCATCCCTATGTTGGCGTTTATCCCTCTATTGGCGTTGCCAAAGTTAATCGAAGCAGCACAAAGCGCGGTTGCTTCGGCTTCTGATCACCATGAAGAGTTAAGCCTTGTTGCTGGCCTACCCGGCTGGGCTTATGGCCTTGTGATCACGGCATCTATCGCGATAGTTGTTGTCGGCGGGCACTTTTTGAGTCGTCCACTGTTCCGCTTTGTGGCAAGCTCAGGCCTGCGTGAAATCTTTACTGCAACCGCACTAATGTTGGTGATTGGTATTGCTGCATTAATGAGCCTAGTCGGCCTATCACCGGCTTTAGGTACTTTCCTTGCTGGTGTGGTATTGGCCAACAGTGAATTCCGCCACGAACTTGAGTCTAATATCGACCCGTTTAAAGGGCTGCTTCTTGGCTTGTTCTTCATTACCGTAGGTGCTGGCATCAACTTTGATGTTCTATTCAACGACTTTGGTTTGATCATTGGCCTCACCCTTGGCGTTATGCTTCTTAAAGCCTTAGTACTATTTACGTTGGCGTTGATCTTCAAAATCAAAAACAGTGACCGTTGGCTGTTTACATTGAGCTTGGCGCAAGCCGGTGAGTTTGGTTTTGTACTACTGAGCTTCTCTGCTCAAAACCACGTACTACCTGCTGACATTGTCCAAACATTGTCGCTGGTTGTGGCACTTTCAATGTTCCTAACACCAGGGCTGTTCATTCTATTTGATAAAGTGATTCTGCCGCGTTACGAACAAAAATCGAACGACCGCGAAGAAGATACTATTGAAGAGAAAGGCACCGTTATCATTGCGGGCATTGGTCGCTTCGGCCAAATCGTTAACCGCTTATTGGTGTCGAATGATGTCAATACTGTGGTTCTGGATCACCAAGCGAACCAAGTAGATTTGTTACGCTCCATCAATATCAAATCTTACTTTGGTGATGCGACTCGTCACGACTTATTGCATACCGCCGGAATCGAAGAAGCCGCAATGCTAGTAGTAGCGATCGATAACCAAGACTCAAGTGTTGAATTAGTGAAGTACGTTAAACACACCTACCCTAAAGTGAAAATCTTAGCCCGCGCATTCGACCGTGGTCATAGTTATCGCTTACGAGAAGCAGGTGCAGATTCTGTAGTGTCCGAAACTTACCACTCTGCACTTGAAATGGGAGCAGAAGCCTTGCGCTCTTTAGGGCACCACCCATTCTTCGTCGAGCAGCAAAAATCGACGTATCAACGTGTTGAGAGCCGTAAGTCTGAAAAGCTTTACCAAGCTTGGTCTGAAGCGGAAGAGAACCCGCGCTACGACAACAACTATCGACAAATCTTCATTCACCTTGAAGAAGCAATGAAAGAAGATATGAAAAAAGACCGTTCAGACAAGCACTCTCGATCTGAACGAGGTTGGACACCGCCACCGAAAGGTTATGCAGATGGCTTTGAGGAAGAAGAGTCCTAAGCAGAACTCTAAATAACGGCGCTAGATAACCATACTAGGCAACCATCAAAAGCGGCTATTTAGGCCGCTTTTTCTTTCATCTCCCCCCTACAAAACGTCAAATGAGCATAAGTATCAGCTGCTGAAACTCGTAATCCGAGAGATTTGTGTGATCTAGCTAAAATTTTTAATTTCTGACCACATAGCAAAAGTGGATTCAATTTTTACATTATTGAAACATTCCAACCCTGCATAAACCACACCATAAACATGGCTATATATGCACTCATTCCTGCCATTCAAGCATCCACCCAATTCATAGCGACCACTCTCTAAGGCTTGAATTACATTGCATATATCTAAATACGTCGCAAAAGATCCAATAAAACCATTCACAAGACAAATAAATAACCCACTGAATTCACACACTTAAACCATTAAAATTAACACAAATATTTCAAAGTATGTCTATCGTTACAATTTGTAACGATTAGCAGTTATCGGTATAGTCCTGCAATTCAAAAAGTGAGACCTTTGCGCTCACCTTAAAGGAGATATAATAATGATTACTAACGATGCTGTAATAATGGGCATGTTAGCTGTTATTCTTGGCGGTGTATTTATCACGGAAAGTAGCCAAAATAGCGCACTGAAAAAATTCTACTCGTTCGTTCCGGGTCTATTGCTCTGTTACTTTGTTCCTTCTCTATTGAACAGTTTAGGCATCATCGACGCATCAAACTCTAAGCTATACTTCGTTGCGAGTCGTTACCTATTACCAAGTGCACTAGTTCTTCTGATCATATCAGCAGACCTACGCAAAATTTTTGGTCTTGGCTCTAAAGCCGTCATCATGTTCCTAACGGGTACTGTCGGCATCATCATTGGTGGGCCTTTGGCGATTCTGATTATCGACCAAGTCAACCCTGACCTTGTATCTGGCGATGTATGGCGTGGCCTTACAACAGTAGCTGGCTCTTGGATCGGCGGCGGTGCAAACCAAGCCGCCATGAAAGAAGTGTTCGAGGTTGATGACCAACTCTTCTCTGCAATGATTACAGTTGATGTTATCTGTGCAAACATTTGGATGGCCGTATTACTTGTCATGGCAGGTCGTCAGAAGAAGATTGATGCATGGCTAAAAGCAGACACATCAGCTATCGAAGAGCTAAAAGAGACGGTTTCTAAATACCAAGAAGAGAACGCTCGACCAACAACTACTACCGATCTAATGAAGATCGCTGCAATTGCCTTTGGTCTAACAGGCCTTGCTCACTTCTTCAGTGACCTAATCGCACCATGGATCTCAACGAATGCTCCAGAACTTGCGAAATACAGCCTTACATCTGGCTTCTTCTGGCTAATCGTTATGGTAACAACGTTCGCGTTGATCGCTTCGTGCTTCAAATCGACACGTAGCCTTGAGCACAGTGGCGCATCGAAAATTGGTTCAGCGTTCATCTATATCCTAGTTGCTACCATTGGCATGCAAATGGATGTTACAGCCATCTTTGACAACCCTGGTTACTTCTTCATTGGTATCACATGGTTAACTATCCATGCCCTTCTGATGATTATGATGGCGAAGCTAATTCGTGCACCATTGTTCTTCATGGCTGTAGGTAGCCAAGCTAACGTAGGTGGCGCAGCATCAGCTCCTGTGGTTGCAGCTGCATTCCACCCTGCATTAGCTCCGGTAGGTATCTTGATGGCGGTACTGGGTTACGCACTTGGTACATACGGTGCTTACATCTGTGGCCTCATCATGCAGGCTGCTGCGGGTTAATTGAAGCTCACTAACCCAATAACACAAAGGCAGAACGATGATCGTTCTGCCTTTTTCATTTCTACTCTTTCACACTTAAATTAATCAAGTAAAGACGCCAGTTTATTTTCCACCACAGGGCTAATATTAAAGCTCAACATAAAGTCTGGACGCGTCTTTTCATCTTTCTCGATATAGTAATTCGCTTCAATGCCCAACTTCCAAGGGCGTCCGTTCAGGACAGCAGTTTTACTAACGCTGATATTTAACGGAATTTCCGCCTGATCCTTATTCCAGTCATACGAGAATGTCGGCGCAGAGCCTACCGTCCAACCGCCTCCTAAGATCTCCACCCAAAACACTTGTGTCGACGTCCTGTTGATTCGAGTATCAGAATGATCGGCTCCGTCTCCAGACACGCCATATAAGTGGTTTGGGAATATGCCTACAACTCGCTCACTACTCGCCTTCCCGAACATGAACTCAGGCCCGATAGCAAATTGATCCGCCGTTAAGTCACCGCTGCCCGTAGGCAACGAAGCAAAGAGACCGAAAGCGACAATAGTACCGCCCTCCATTTTAGGTGCATAAGCTAAATCAAATGAGATGTCGGTAACGCCAGACTGATCCATACGCTGCGAGCTTGCTGGTGTATCTACATGGAAATCATTCTGAACATAAGAGATAGCCGGACGGAAGATTACTTTATCTCCATTATCCATAGGAAAAGGCAGTGTCGGCTGCAATACGGTTGCGAAAGTATCTCCTCCACCATCGTATCCACCTGAATACTGGAGTTTTAAATTGAGGCTAGCGTAAGCTGTGTTTGGGTTTGCAAGTTCCTTTGCTGCCTGCTCTGCTGCTTGATCGTTTTCGGATTTCGAAATGTCGACCTTAGCGCTAGCAAAATTCGGCGTTAATAATATTCCAGTTATTATCAGTGCAAGTGGTTTACAAGCCATGAGTCCTCTCTTCAATAGTAAAACAATAAGGTGAAACTGCTTATTAAGTATTTTAGAGATTACTGCGCAGCAAAATGGCCATTAAGTGACAGAGAGGTGAGTTGATCGTAAGTAGAATTTAGATACAAAAATGCCTCAAATTTCTTTGAGGCATTTAGATTTTGGAATTAACTCAGGGTTTCCCCTATCAGCTTATTCCCAATCAAGGATTACTTTACCAGACATACCAGAGCGCATCATGTCGAAGCCTTTCTGGAAGTCGTCCACTTTGTAGTGGTGAGTAATGATTGGTGTTAGATCTAAGCCAGATTGGATTAGTGAAGCCATCTTGTACCAAGTTTCGAACATCTCACGACCGTAGATACCTTTGATAACCAAGCCTTTGAAGATTACTTGGTTCCAGTCTACTGCCATGTCTGATGGTGGAATACCTAGTAGAGAGATCTTACCGCCATGGTTCATGTTAGTCAGCATGCTGTTGAACGCAGATGGGTTACCAGACATTTCTAGGCCTACATCGAAGCCTTCAGTCATGCCAAGATCAGACATTACGTCTTCTAGCTTCTCTTCCATCACGTTTACTGCGCGAGTCACACCCATTTTCTTAGCAAGATCTAGGCGGTATTCGTTTACGTCAGTGATTACAACGTGACGAGCACCAACGTGCTTAGCAACAGCAGCAGCCATGATACCGATTGGACCAGCACCGGTAATTAGCACGTCTTCGCCTACTAGGTCGAAAGAAAGCGCTGTGTGTACTGCGTTACCAAACGGGTCAAAGATTGATGCTAGATCGTCAGAGATTTCTGCAGGGATCTTAAATGCGTTGAACGCAGGGATCACAAGGTATTCAGAGAATGCACCAGTGCGGTTAACACCAACACCTGTTGTGTTACGACAAAGGTGAGTACGGCCGCCACGACAGTTACGACAGTGACCACATGTGATGTGACCTTCACCAGATACACGATCGCCAATTTCAAAACCACGAACTTCTTGACCGATGCCAACAACTTCACCCACGTATTCGTGACCTACTACCATAGGTACTGGGATTGTGTTTTGTGACCACTCATCCCAGTTGTAGATATGTACGTCTGTACCACAAATTGCGGTTTTCTTAATACGGATAAGAAGATCATTATGACCCATTTCAGGTTTTTCAACCTCGGTCATCCAGATGCCTTCTTCAGGCTTAAGCTTAGAAAGTGCTTTAATTTTCATAATGTTACCTAGTTCATCTCGCCTAACTGTAAGGCGAGAATCAAAAATCTATATGTTCTATTGGGTGTTGCTCTACCTAATTAAAGGATGCCGTGGCACCCCTTTAAAATTAGATGATGCCCATGTCTTTACCAACTTGGATGAACGCATCAATTGCGCGGTCTAGCTGCTCACGAGAGTGTGCAGCAGACATTTGCGTACGGATACGAGCTTGGCCTTTTGGTACTACAGGGAAAGAGAAACCTACAACGTAGATGCCTTTCTCTAGTGCGCGCTCTGCGAATTCAGCCGCAACTTTTGCATCACCAAGCATGATTGGGATGATTGCGTGATCAGCACCGCCCATAGTGAAACCCGCTTCTTCCATGCGAGTACGGAAGTGAGCAGAGTTATCCCATAGTTGAGTGCGTAGGTCGCCAGATTCCGCAAGAAGGTCTAGAACGCGAATAGACGCAGATACGATTGCAGGTGCAACAGAGTTAGAGAATAGGTATGGACGAGAACGCTGACGTAGCCAGTCGATCACTTCTTTCTTACCTGAAGTGTAACCGCCTGAAGCGCCGCCCATTGCTTTACCAAGTGTACCAGTGATGATGTCGATACGGTCTACAACGTTGTGGAACTCGTGAGTACCCGCGCCGTTTTCGCCCATGAAGCCCACAGCGTGAGAATCATCAACCATAACTAGTGCATCGTACTTGTCTGCAAGGTCGCAGATAGCAGGAAGGTTAGCGACTACGCCGTCCATTGAGAACACGCCGTCAGTTACGATAAGCGTGTGACGAGCGCCAGCTTCTTTAGCTGCGATAAGTTGCTGCTCTAGCTCTTCCATGTTGTTGTTCGAGTAACGGAAGCGCATTGCTTTACATAGACGAACACCATCAATGATAGATGCGTGGTTTAGAGCATCAGAAATGATTGCGTCTTCTTTACCTAGAATCGTTTCGAACAAACCAGCGTTTGCATCAAAACAAGATGTGTAAAGGATAGTGTCTTCTTTACCTAGGAACGTAGAAAGCTTTTGCTCTAGTTCTTTGTGAGAATCTTGAGTACCACAGATGAAACGTACTGAAGCCATACCAAAACCGTGCTGATCCATGCCATCTTTAGCCGCTTCGATAAGAGCCGGGTGGTTAGCAAGACCTAAGTAGTTGTTTGCACAGAAGTTTAGTACTTCTTCACCAGTCGAGATAGAAACCGCTGCTTTTTGTGCAGAAGTAATAATGCGCTCAGACTTGTAAAGACCTTCTTCTTTAACTTCTTCGATTTGAGTTTGAATCTGTTGGTAAAATGCAGAAGACATTGTCTCATTCCTTCCTAGTTATTATTCAGCAGCATCGCGCGCCGCATTATGTAGGGATATAAACGATCTCAACACGATCATTTACACTGTAAAACTTATGCCTATATTCTAGTTGAACATGCCGGATCCGATTATCCCTTTAGTTGGAAAAACATTAATGAATCACAGGCATTAATCATTATTCATCCCAGTGACACAGGGCACATTAACGCCCTTAGCTTTCTCTTTTAAACGCCAAATCTCCTCTAATTTCCCTATAATTTCGCTTTCATATCAAATCTCAATTTTTAATATCAAAACGATATAGTGATCAAAACCGGCTTATCTCATAATGAGCACCAGCAACGCCGCTATACAGATAAGCTTCAAACACATCAATCTATCAGAGCAATCACACTAAGCAATTAATGAAATTGATTCACAAATCAAAGTAAATCGCTCACAATCACTTTACGCTCATCGCCGAAACTCGTGGATACTTATGGTCAACCCTAAACTCATCGCCCTACTTCCAGATCTAGCCTCATTCATTTTAGTGGTAAATGAAGGGAGCTTTACTGCGGCAGCAAAACAGTTAGGGGTGACACCTTCAGCCTTGAGTAAGCTCATCACTCGCTTGGAAAAAGCACTGTCGGTGAAACTGTTTGAACGAACCACTCGTACCCTTATCATCACCCAAGCAGGCCAATTGGTATACGATCAGAGCGTGGTGATGATCAACGCGGCGCAACAAGCCGTTGAGCTTTCAACCTCCGACCATACTGAACCTGCGGGCTCTATAACGGTAGCGGCGCCTGAGGCGTTCTTAAACTCAGTGCTACAGCCTTTTGTTGTTCCATTCTTAAGTCAATATCCAGAGATCCAGCTCAAGTTAAGAGCGGCTGACGGCGACATCGACATATTGCGCCAAGGTATCGACATTGCGTTTCGCCTTACCGATAAGCCCGATGAAAGCTTGGTTTTGAAAGAGCTTGGAAAGACAAACCTCGTGTTATGTGCGAGCCCCTACTATCTGAAAGCCAAAGGAGTTCCAAGCCACCCAACAGACCTTTCTGAACATGACTGTTTATACCTTGCAGAGACAGACAAAGACCACATTTGGGACTTCTTGAAAGACGATGAGTTTCACACTGTATCCGTCAGTGGCCGTTACGCAGTTAACCACTCGCAGATGCGACTAAAAGGTGTGAAAGAAGGTCTAGGTGTCGGTATTTTCCATGACTTCGTGATTCAAGATGCATTGGCTGAAGGCTCTGTTGTACAGGTATTGGAAGATTGGACTATCAAGAGTAATTACCATGGTGCTATCGCAATGCAGTTTGCTCAAACCAAGTACATGCCAGCCCGATTGCGTGTATTCATTGATTACGCGATGGAACACTTGGGTGACAAGCTGGCAGGAGAAATAAACTGATACTGAAAGAAATACATAACGCTGCAAGCATTGTGTGAATGATACAGATCCTCTCAAACTGAGAGGATCTGTATAGATATTGATTAGCTTAACGCCATCTTCAGTTTCTCAACGCGTGAAAACAACAACCAATCCGATAGCATTGCTGTCACGATAGTCACACCCGCGAGTGGAAACAGCACTGAAATAACAACGACAGTTACTAAGCCTACTTTCCATAGGCCTTCGTCACCAAACTTCGGTGGCGTGCCAAGCTTTCTTTGACCTGAAGGCCTGCGCATCCACCACATTACACCGCCAGTCACTGACACAACAATGAACGCCAAGCAAAACAAAGCATTTAGAAGCTTATTGATGATACTGATGTCACCTTGGTGCAATGAAATACCAACCGCTAACGTCTTGGCGATGAAGTTGTAATCTTGCCAGATCACTTCACCAAGGATACGACCTGAGTATCGGTCTAGATGCGTGGTGCGATCCTGAGTTGGATCGATGATGTCACCGCCCATAGTATTCGCTGTCACTGTGTAAACACCCGTTTCTGAGCGTGGGAAGTTCACCTTGTATTGCGTGAAACCGAGAGATCGTGCTTTTTCGATGACATCATCAATACCAAAGCTGCCTGCTGCAATCACATGTTGAGAGTGGTCTTCCCCCATCTTAGAGTGATCATGAGGTTCAGATGCCTCTTCCACGTGGTGTACATGCTCTGCAGGCTTATCTTGAGACAACGGCAGTGGTGTTTGTTCTAAGTTCCACGGCAGTTCTTCTTCTGAACCGTGGTTAAGCGATGCGTGCGTCTTATCAGACAGCGGTATATCATCCCACATTTGAGCAGGGAAAGTGCTCCATGCTTGGACTAACTTGCCGCCCCAGAAGCCCGTCCACGCCAATCCTGAAAGAATAAACAACAGCAGGATAAGAGATAACGTGCCGCCAATATTCGCATGCAGGTCACGCATCAGTACACGTGACCCTGATGACACTCTTAGCTTAAGAAAACCAGCACGGCTAGCGTTGTCTCTCGGTAGCCATAAGTAGATACCGCTGATAAGAAGCAGAATCGATAAGCTAATCGCCACTTCAATAAGGTAATCGCCCCAATCACCGATTAGTAAGGTGCCATGAATATCATTCATGAGTTGATAAAGGCTATCGCTGCGCGGAATCTCTCCGACCACTTCGCCAGTGTATTGATTCACGGTGGCGAAAACGGACGTTCCGTCTTCAAGTGATACTGAAAAACGGTTAGCGAGATTAGGTGCTTTGCTTGGAACAAACTGCGTCACCGAGCCTTGTGGGTATTGCTCCTGCACTGCGGCTAACTGCAGTGAAGCCTTGACGGGTTTACCCGATGCAGCAACTTCAATCGCATCGCGATGGAAAGCCAATTCAATTTCATCATCAAACAACATCACCAAACCAGTAATGCTCAGCATTAACATGAATGGGATAACGAATAGCCCAGCATAGAAGTGCCAGCGCCATGTGAGGAAGTAGAGGAATTTATTGCGGTCTTTCGTTTTTACACTGCTTGCTGACTGCGAATTAGTTTGTGCTTTCGCAGAGGCTTGAGATTCATTTCTCAACATTATTATTTCCTTTGACACGCGCAAACATACCTTCTGAAAAATCAGAAAGTAATCGGAGCATGTTTAACTTTACTTAATACTATATTTTTTAATTGTTTTAATGGGTTAGGTTTAAGCAATATCAAAGGGAGGGCCGCGTGGAACTTGCCTCGTGTAGCGTTCGCTTAGAGCCAAAAAAGCGTAGCTGTCGGAGACAATAGAACTCAGTCGAGTTGTCAGTAGTGTAGTTGGAAGTTCATCTTGGTGAAACGTGGAAAAATGGCTAAACGGACACGGTTTTCCTTTGTGTGTGTTTGGTTCGCCTTCCTCAATTTGAACCAGTTCAAAACCGTTGACCGTACATAACGACGCCCATACTCCCGCACTATTACCATGAGCATTGATAACAGGCATTAATGTCACTAGCACCCAGCTTAATGCTGTAGCAAGTAACATGGAGAAATTGAACGAAGTTCGGCGCATTATTCCTAATCTTTATAAATTTCCCTTATTATGAGGCACTTGTTATATAGGTAAACGTAAAGATTAGCATCAGGTTAAAAAATTGAAGCTAACGCACACTCTATTTAGTTAAAAACTGGTTACAACAGAAACACTAATAAAATATTACACACCTCAGTGCATCAAACTGATTGGAAAAAAGACAATTAAAAACGCCGCTTATATTTTCCCTGAAAAAGGAAATATAAGCGGCGTTTTAGAAGTTGAATTTTGTTATCTACTAACTTGTTTTGGTAACTCTAGCGAACAAGATAGCTATCGGCAGTGATAGATAAGCAAACTCAATTGATTAGCAAATTAACCGAAGATTTTGCTCCAAATACTTGGGTTACGCTTCTCATGGTACTCTTCACGAAGGCCGTCAATAGTACGAAGTTCTTGCTGTGCCGACTCGAAGTCCCCTTGGTCTAGCTTCTGCTCAATGCTATCCAATGATGCACTGATCTTTTTGAAGCCTTCCATGAAGTTATCTTCTTTCTCTATTGGGTAAACACCCGTTTTCAGCTCTGCCACTAACGTATCTAAACGAACAATAGGCTTTTGCATCTCTTCAATGCTTTGAGCTTCTGCCGCTTGTTTGAACGCAAGCTTCATTTCTTGCATGTTTTTCTTAAGGTCTACATTAGCAAATGCGTTGCCAGACAATACTGAAGCAGCGATTAAACCAGATAAAAGGATTGAGCGAGTTTTCATTGTTTCTCCAAGTGAAGCGGTCTCTTTGAAGTTAGAGCCATCATTACTGTGGCACTTCGACTTTATTATTTTCCGGCTAGTGTATACAAAAATCCGTCACGCACAAAAATTGATTGTGTCGAAATGCAAACTAGCTAACTAATAACAGACGATCAATCACTCAAACCCCGAAAACTCAACGATAGATTCACGCCCACGTATAGCTAAAAATTCTAAGAATTGCTGTGGTGAATGAGTGATCACTTTACTCGAATCTACACCCACTTCATCTAACAATGCAGCGACTAAGTCCAAGCCACCGACATCTAAACAGAAATGCGCGTCGCTGCCTGTAGTAATAAACGCACCCTTCGCTTTCGCTATTCTTGCAATCTCATAACAGCGGTCAACGCTGCCAACTCGGCTATTACCTTTGAGTGTGGTGTTATTAATCTCGATTGCTACGTTATATTGAACTGCGCATTCAATCACAGCTTCAAAATCGAAATCAAAATTTGGGTTCCCTAAGTGGCCAAGTGCATCGATTCGACCGCCCTTAATCACATTCAACAATGCCTCTGTATGAGTTGCGACATCCGATGGACGAAATACTGGCTCGTGGAAGCTAGCAATCACCCAATCCAAGTTCTTATCTACACTCGGATGGATATCGATTTCTCCTTGAGTGTTCATGATATTCGACTCAACACCACGGATGATGGCAACCTCTTCGATAAAACGAGGAAGGACACGTTGGTTGCTGAAGAACCAATAGTGTGGAGCACCAGGCATTGATTCTGAATGGTCGGTGGTACAAAACATGGCTAAACCATTTTGCTTTGCCGACTTGGCATTTTCGATCAATGTGCTGTAAGCATGACCACTTGCGTATGTATGAGTGTGAGTATCTACTTTGAGTTCCATGAATCAATGCCCTCTTCGCTTGGTCAAAAAACGTTTTTCAGAAAGTGACTCTGAACTTCTTTCTGGAAAGGAGTGTCTGCATCTTTTTCTGAAAAGAAATACCTAATGGCAGCAATGCGACCAGTTTATCAGCTGAAAGTGACAATTAGCACCCAAACATAAAGGTTTATTATTCATTCCTTTAGACAACTCAAAATAACGCGGAGAGCCCGAACTTATCCGCAATGAACTCAGTAATTACGCCAATTTTTTGCAACCTACCCAAGTTCGTCAATACTTAAACCAGTTCACAAGTTGGAGTGTTAGATGAGAAGAAGACGATATCCGCTGAGTATCCACATCACTAGCCTTTTCTTAATTTTGACCACTCTTGTCGGTACCGTACTGATTTCGATAAGTTATCGGCACTCTCAAGAACTGCTTTTAGGCACCGTGCGCGAAGTCAGTAATGAACATCGCGATAAGCTGGAATCGGTATTTAAACAAGCTATTGCCCCAGTCATCACAACCTTAAACGTGATGGCAGTAAGCCCGTTTGTTACTCATCAAACCTCCTCCGTCGAAAAAGAATCTTGGCTTGCTTCGGTCGATATCATCTTCAAACAAAATACCAATTTAGTCGCTCTGTTCTATGGCTCTGAAGATGGTAATTTTAGAATCTTTCGGCCTCTGAGTTCCATTAAACAGAGAGCCGACAACAACGCTCCCGCCAAAGCGACAATGATGGTCAGCAGCACCAACCTAGATGGTGAAAACTTTATTAGCTTTCTCGATGGCGCACACCAAGTGATCAGTACCCGACAAGACGAGAGTAAGTTCAACCCTACGACTCGACCTTGGTTTCGTAATGCAAAGCCTGACGGCTCAATACAACTTTCTGAGCCCTACCTGTTCTATTTCCTGCAAACCAATGGCATTACGCTTTCTAGACGTTCTTTGGATGGCAAGCATGTCGTTGGTGCCGACTTCACGTTGAAATCTCTCTCTTCCCAGATCAGTGAATTGGCCTACTCTCCGCAAACTCGACTCGCCTTGTTCGACCAACATTTTAATCTTCTCGGTCAGCATCAACTTGATCTATCAATTCCCAAGCTTACCTCCCAGCCTAATGACACAAGTGAAATTGAGAAAACGAATAACCAAGCGACGGGAAAACTCTCTGGTAGTGAGCAAGACCTAAGCTTCTTTAATGTGCCCAAACGTGAACAGATGGAAGCATTGAAAGCTTCCGTCATAGCGCCGCTTATCTCTGATGAAGAGAAGTTTAACCTCAACCTAAAAAACGTTGAATATAACTTAAACACTTGGGCATTAACGCTAACGCCGGTTCAACTCACTCAAAACGTCACCTTATACTTGGCAGAAGCGACGCCACACAATGAGCTGCTCGCTGATCTTATCTCAATGCGAGACAAGCAAGTTGCGGTCGCGATTGGGATGTTGTTCATCTGCTTCGCTATCGTATGGTTTGTTGCTAATCGACTGTCTCAGCCGCTTAATACGCTGATGCAACTCACCGACAACATCGCTCGATTTGACTTCAGGCGTACTCATTATCCCAAAAGCATGATTCAAGAAGTGGCTAACCTCGCCCATTCGATTGAGCTGATGGAACACACGCTTCATGATCTGATAACACTACTTCGAGACACTGCAGGTAATCAGGAATTTTCGATCTTAGCCAAGAATATTGCTCACCAAAGCTATTTAATTACCAAAGCAGAAACCATCGTCCTTTTCACCCAATCAAAAGAGAAAGACGTGTTTGATACTGCGGCTAACCTCGCCATTATTCCCTTTAAAGCCGACATTAATGACTTCATCAAACATACCCCTTGGTTGTTGTGCCAACTTAAATCTGGGGAAACCATCCACTTAAACCGAGAAGACAATGTTCTCAACTATTACCAAGATTCGATCTTCAATTCAGATCTGTACCTGTTTCCACTATTAAACCGTGAGAAGTTGTTGGTGGGTATCGTCGCAATTGGTTATGAAAGACCGATTACCAAGATGCAGGCAGACAAGCACGCCTTCTTACGAGAACTGCTCAGCTTTGCGGAAATAGCCAAAGATAACATTGACCAAATGCAGCAACAGAAAGACATGCTGAATGCCTTTATCGAGTTGATTGCATCAGCGATTGATACCAAATCACCTTACACGGGCGGGCACTGCCAACGAGTGCCTGAACTGACCAAATGGCTGACTCAAGCAACCATTGATGATGACCGTTATTACCCGAAATTCTCATTGGATAGTAAACAGTGGGAAGAGTTAATGCTCGCCGCTTGGCTTCATGACTGCGGCAAGGTAACCACACCTGAGTATGTCGTAGACAAAGCTACAAAACTTGAAACCATTTACGACCGAATCCACGAAGTGCGAATGCGTTTCGAACTGTTAAAACAACAGGCTGAAACCGACTATTGGAAAGCCATAGCGAACGGAGCGCTTCAAGAGGATCAGCTTAAGACCCTCGAACAAAGCTTGTCAGAATTGGATGAAGAATTTGCCTTCGTTGCTGAGTGCAACCTTGGTGGAGAGTCGATGACGGACGAACAACTAGAACGCTTAGACCGAATAGCCAAGCGCCAATGGAAACGAACACTCGACGATCAGCTAGGGTTATCTTGGTCTGAAAAAGAGAGATTCAATGAACAACAAGACACGACAGAGGAGAGTGGAGCTGAGCCAGCAAGAAAAGACAAAATACTACCGGTGATGGAACCGCTACTTGCCGATAAGCCTGAGCATAAAATACCGTGGGACAATGGCTTTAGCCCTGCTGATGTATGGCAAGAAGCGTTTGTGCTTAAGCCAGGAGAGGTCAAATACAACCAAGGTGAACTGCACAACTTGAAAGTTCGTCGTGGCACGTTAAACGATGAAGAACGTTTCATGATCAACGATCATATTATTCAAACCTTCACCATGCTTAACAAGCTGCCTTATCCGCCTTACCTCCAGAATATTCCGGATATTGCTAGCGGACACCACGAACGTATCGATGGTAAGGGTTACCCGAGAGGCTTAAACGAAGACCAGTTACCTCTGCCGTCCAGAGCGATGGCCATTGCCGATGTATTCGAAGCGCTCACCTCTAGTGATCGCCCGTATAAGAAAGGCAAACTCCTAAGCGAATCACTCAACATCATGACCGACATGGCCACCAGCGGTCATATCGATCCCAAGCTGTATTTGCTGTTCTTAGAAAACAAAATCTACGACAAATACGCTGAGCGATTCCTAGAGACTAAGCAGCGTTGTGAGATTGAACCAAACCAACACATCGACCGAGTAAAAGAGCACATACGCTCATTATTTTAATCTTAAGATCTCGCTTTTAGCTACGATTCACTCACTTGGGGTATTAATCAGCCCCCACTTGTTTGTGAAAGATGACATCAGTCATGGCATGCTGGTTGAGCTTGGCGAGCCAGTCGCTAACCCACACCAAGATTTCTACTTTGTTTGCCCAAAAAACAAATTAAAACAAGAAAGTGTGCTAAAACTGAGAACATGGTTGAGGCATGAATTCACGCGCTCAGAGACAACACGGAGCAATGACATTCAAGAACAAGACCGAACTATCAATCAATAAGCGAGTAACAACTCAGCAAGCTTACAAGAGGCCATTATGATTATTACCACCACACAATCAATCGAAGGCAAGCGCATTGTCGATTACAAAGGGGTTATTGCTGGAGAAGCTATCCTAGGGGTTAACGTTTTCAAAGATATGTTTTCGGGGATTCGTGACTTTGTGGGTGGACGTTCTGGCACTTACGAGAAGGAATTGGAAAAAGCACGTAACTACGCATTCAAAGAGTTAGAACAGAAAGCGATTGAAGCAGGTGCTAACGCGGTGGTCGGTGTCGACATCGATTACGAAGTTTTAGGAACAGGTAATGGCATGTTGATGGTATCCGCAAGCGGCACAGCGGTTGTCGTCGCTTAACTAAGTAATAAAAAGACAAATAGCCAAAAGCCAAGCTGCTAAAACAGTCGAGTAAATAACTTGTCTGCTATTCCCTTCCCATTAAGCGGGAAGGGAAAATCAACGGTCATTAGCTATCGGCTATATGTGTAATGGCCACCATAAATCAGCTTGCACTGCTCTGTTGATCTGTAATCAAACCATCAAATGCAGCAATTCGGGTAAGGAACTCTTTCTTATTTTGAGGAAGAATAGAACTCGCCATTGGAAGTTTAGCCTTCATCGCATCGACCGCCCTACCACGCACCAACACTTCAAAGTGTAAGTGAGGCCCTGTTATACGGCCTGTTGCGCCAGAGAGCGCTATTTTCTGGCCACGCTTAATCTGCTGCCCTTTCTTAACTAAGAAGCGGCTCAAGTGAAGATAACGGGTCGTATATACGCTGTTGTGTTCAATCACCAAATATTTACCAGCATACGGGTGGTCACGAAGTGCCACCACACGACCATCACCTGTTGAATAGATAGGTGAGCCCACAGGGGTCGCAAAATCGGTACCATTGTGCGGTGAGATTCGCCCAGTTACGGGGTGTCTTCGTGTCGGATTGAACGAAGAAGTGATTCTTCGGAATTTTCTGTCGACCGGGTATCGATCAAAGGCTTGCTCTAGACTATTTCCCTCTCTGTCGTAGAAGCGCCCATCAGGTGCTAGAAAAGCCGCCACTTCTCGGTTTCTCAACTTAATGGAGATCCCTTGAACTTCCGTTTTTCCTGTAAGGTGATCGTCTGTGTACTGCTCATTAACCAGCACATTAAAGCTATCACCGGCTCTGAGCTCTCTAGCGAAGTTGACTTTGTCTTTTAGTGTGCGGGTGATATTGGCTATCTGGTTAGTAGTTAACCCCGCTTTATAGGCTGACGTTGAAAAGCTGCCATGAACGCTGCCCTTATAAAGCTTTTCCTTCCATTCACCAGGCATTTCATGGAATTGGTAGTTAAAGCTTCCATCATCATTTTTCGTAAAGACAGCTTGCTCTACGAGGCTTTCATGGAAAATCAGCTCAACGAGTTGTTTAGAGTCACTATCCAACAGCAACTCTAGATGATCACCAGGCTTTATTGTGTCGAGTTTCAAAGACTCCAGATCCGCCTCCATTACCTTTTGAACCGTTCCATAAGGCAGTTTCCATGACAAAAATATATTGCTTAGCGTGTCACCAACTTTCACAAAATAATGAACTTTGACCAAAGAGTTGGGAGTCGGTTGCAAATCGACACCTCCCTCATCATTCGGTTGAGAGCCTTGATAAGGTGTGATTTTGATAGAGATTTCTGGTTCTGGTTCGGAGTGAAAAGAGAGCAAAGAAGCAAGGAAAAATGCACTGATAGCAATAACGATCAGGCCAATACGGAGGAACTTCATAAAATACTTAGCGGTTATAACGAGGAACTTAAAAAGTGTTATAACATAACAATTCAATCAAGAAAATAAATGGAATGTAAGAAACCATAGCGCGATAGGTGTGAAAGTATGGTGAGCGTGCAAAGCCCACCACCTTAGTTAACACGGATCTTTACCTCACATTACTCTTCACGAAGTGCTTCGAAGCGTTCTAAGCCGCGCAGCATTTCAAAGTCAGGTTCATCAGCCAATAGCTCTCTCATTGAGCCACTTGCTTCAACTGAGCGCTCTAAGTCATCGATCGCTTGACCTTCAGCACCTAACCTTGCGTAAGCACAAGCACGTTGATACAAGGCGTGAGCGTTTTGATCGTCCACTTCCAACACGCGATTACATAAGCTCATCGCCCAGTGGTATTCCTGCATGTCCATTGCGGCATCGGCTTTGTAAGTTAGTGCTTCCAAATCACCCGGGCGAACTTTTAAGATCTCATCGTAGATTTCAATTTTTTGCTCGGCAGTTTGAGCATTCTGAGCCCTCAACCATAAATTATGAATTTCATTGATGATTTCGATTTCTCGGTTGTTCTCAGAGATGATTCGAGTCTTACGCTTCAGATCCCTTTCAAGAACGTTAAACTTCTTCTCATAATCTTGGGCAATGTCGTTGAGTCGTCGGTCAGCCATCTCTTTGGTGGTGTGTTTCAATTCTTTGAGTGATTGCCAACCCACCAATGCAATAAGAGAAGCTACACCAGCAATAATGTAGAAGAAATACGTCACGGTCACATTGGCATAGTTCAACGATTTATCCGCTACTGCCAATTCACGATCTGTCATCTGAATGGTGAGACGCCTTTCAAGATCCTGCTGTTCCATTCGTAGTTGCTTCAACTCATCCAAGATATAGCGTTCCATCAGCGGTCTATCCAAATATTCCTGTTCAGAGTATTTATCCTCTTCGCTTGCAAAACTCATCGAGCTGAACACCGAGATAACCACAACCAATAAGATTCGAAGCATTATACATTCCTTATATGTTTCATCTTTAAGCTAACTGTATCTTGTAATAGGTATACAAGCCAGGAAGTCGACAAACTTGGCTTGTCCGCATTGGAATTAACACTCTAAAACATCATTGATAATTATAAAACACCTGAAGCAACATCATTAATTTCTAAATTATAAAAATACAGCGTAATACTGTTCTATATAATTAATTCGCGATGCGAATATACCAAGAGTTGATTTATTGCATCGAGATGAATTTTATATTAATAACGATCAGAACGAGGTTAATTTGAATAATCCACGATACGATTTAGTAAGCCGTGTACTGCACTGGGTAATGGCTTCTGTAATCATCTATGCAACAATTGCAGGGTATGTGATGCACTATGTTACCAGTCATCCAGAGCTGTTTTCTTTTCTGTCGGTACTCAATATGTCATTGGCGACAGTGGCAACACCATTGTTCGTGGTTCGTTATGTCTGGAGTCACTTCCGGTCATCGCCAACCATGCCAACTTCTGTGCCTGAAGGGCAAAAATGTGTAGCGAAGCTTGCACACTCTTTGATGTACCTTACGATGTTTATGGTCTTCAGTACTGGTTACTTAATGCTAAAAGAACCGTACTCTTTATTTTGGCTAGTGAGCGTAAATAATCTAATTACTGACTCTGCAATCAATGGCTTCTTTTTTTATTTACATCGTGCCAGTTGTATTGCCCTAGCCTGTTTAATTGTGCTGCATGTCAGCGCTGCACTTAAACACCACTTTGTCTCTAAGAACTATGTTTTGAAGATGATGCTTTAGGAATTGGGGGCGAGCTTTAAGCACTAAAAGTGTTGTCCAAAGTATTCGAGGCGACCATATAACATTAAGAAACTTAATGTTGTTTGCACAAACAAAAAAGCCATAACATGTTCGCTATGGCTTTCTTATTTCAATTCGCTTACTTGGCTTGGGTATCAAGCATCACTTGCCAGTATTCACATTTTGCCAAGAACTCTTTTAAATAAAGTTCTGGGTTAGCAAGCTTCTCGCCGCCTTTAACATCGGCGCCAGTCACTCGCCAAAAGCAACGAGTTACCAAGTTTCGATGATAAATAAAATCGTTGAGTTCATTTTTCGTCAAAGGAAGCTGCTCACCAAACGTCTGTTCGTATAGGCTCAACGTAGAGGCTTGTTCACTTGGCTTCTCCCTTAAAAAGGTATCCAGATCCAAACCTAATGACTGTTGCTGCTCTTTTGATAAGGCTTTAGCTAATTTAAAGATCACAGTAAACAGCGCCAGTTCTACTTTTTGTGATGCTAATAACGACGCCCCCAAAAGTGCATGTTCATTGGATACGTGTTGCTCTGTTGATGAAACGGTAGCTGTTGTCACTGTGTTAACCTCAAATAGTCATAATGGATGTTACGGAGCAATTCCAGTTACGCGCTTTTGCTAAGCTGGATTCGTTCAGCATCAACAATCATAAAGCCAGTTGCGTCTTCGCTCTTCTCTACTTGTACTAAACCTTTAAAGCCTATTTGCGACAACTTTTTCGCAAGGTGCTCTGGTGCTGTTTCAAAAACAACCGTCATAAAAGGTAAGTGCTCTGCGTCAACAAAGCCATGCTCGTTAAACAGTTCCATTGCTTGAGATAAATGGTCTGAATCGGTTAATTCAATAATTTCTACAACTTCTTCCAACAACATTTTCGATTCCATATTCGCCAGAAAGTGACTGACACAAGCACGCCTGTTTGCTCGCATACACCCCGATGCCCGAAGACACCCCTTTAGTAGTAGAGAGATCATAACATATTAATGATCGTAAATTATGTTTTATTTTCCTTTGACCCAAGAGGTATTGGCAAGCAATAGACATTAGCGCAACATACCACCTATCGAAAAATCAGAACCTAAATTAGAGCCATCAGGCTACTGTAACGTGAGAATCACTCATTTCTACAATCGATTCCTTCAACAACCCAGCATAAACTCCATTGTGAACCACTAACTGTTGATGACTACCTTGCTCAACAATTTCACCCTTTTCCAACACGAGAATGGTGTCCGAGTGGCGAACGGTGCTCAAGCGGTGTGCAATCGCAATCACGGTTTTTTCCTTAAACAGACGCTGCATCGCTTTTTGGATAAGGTCTTCGGTGATTGAATCTACCGAACTGGTCGCCTCATCAAGCATCATCAATTGCCCCCCCTGTGCAACCGCTCGTGCGAACGAAATAAGCTGCGTTTGCCCCACAGACAAATTGGAGCCATTCTTTTCCAGATGGAAATCATAACCTTTAGGGAGTTGTTCAATAAACCTATCGGCATAAACATAGCGCGCCGCCTGTTCAACCTCTGTTCTAGATAAATGTGTTTTACCCAGTGCAATATTGAACTGAATTGTTTCTTCAAATAAGTGTACGTCTTGCATCATCATTGAGAACAAATGAGCAGAGTCTTCGCTTGAGATCTGCGACAACTCTATTCCATTCAACAAAATGCTACCTTCATAGTCTTGGTAGGTTTTAGAGATCAAACGCAGAATCGTCGACTTACCCGACCCCGTCGACCCCACAAGCGCGATTTGATGTCCTTTCTCCAATACAAACGAAACATTCTTTAGAACATAGGGAGAGTCATCTTTGTAACGGAAGCTCACTTTCTTAAACTCAAGGCTCACAAACTGTTCAAGCTGTTTCTCTAACTCGTTAGACGGCAAAAGGTTGCGTCCTTCCTCTTCCGTTGGCTCAACAAACAGCTCTTCAATATGATCGAACGCTGCAAATGAGCTCTGAATTGATGCAATTTGAGAAGTAAAATCGCGGATCGGCACGAACACTTTTTCTAAGGTGTTGATGAACGCAATCAGCACCCCCAAAGTAAGCGCCCCTTCTATCACTTGCTCAGAGCCATACCAGATCATAATCGCGATGGTGATCGAGGTAATGCCAGAGATAAACGAGAATAAAATCGCATCGTATTTATTGATCTTCTTCTGCGCTCTTAGAAACTCATCAGTATAGCCTTGGTAGCGTTGTTCTACTTGCTCTTCTGCTCGGTACATCTGAACGGTTTTCATGCCAAATAAGACTTCTTGTAGGAAGCCAATACCGCGAGCGAGCGAAGAACGGGTCACCTTATATAAAGCACGAAGTCGGTTTCTCACATACACCGTCAAGTACATCACCGGCGGCATGATTATCAACACAATCATAGTTAACTGCCAGTCAATAAAGAACATCATCACCAACAGAGCAATGGTATTAATGCTGTCTTTAACTAGCCCTACAACCGATTGAACAAACGTCTCGCCGATGGTTTCCAAGTCACTGGTTAGTCGCGAAAGCGTTACGCCAATCGGTGTGTTATCAAAATAGCTACGTGGCAGTTTAAGCACGCGATCGAACAGCACTGATCGCATGTCAGTTATCGTGTATTGTCCGGTTTTACGCAGGTTGTACGAATAGGTGGTATCCACAACATAGCTCGCTACCAACACGGCAACGAGATAGAAGACGTATTCGAGCAAACCATCCATATCACCGTGGCTCAGGTGAACATCGATCACTTGAATGATCAGCCAAGGGAACAACAAACTCGTGATGACAGAAAGAGGAAGCATAGCGATGCCCAGAATCGCAGAGCCTTTGTATTTCTTAGCAAACTTAAAAAAGTGCTTGAGGTACTTGAGATCAACACCTTTTAACATGCTGCTGCCTCCGTTTCATTCTGCTGTAGTTGCCATGTATCGTAATAGTAATCGCACGTTTTCAATAACGTGGCGTGGTCGCCCTTCGCGATCACTTTACCTTCATTCAACACGATGATTTCATCCATATATTCAAGGGCATTAACGCGGTGTGAAACCACAAGAACCGACTGATTTTCCAATCGTTTAAACAAGCCTTCTAAGATCTTTCTTTCGGTTTCATAATCGACCGCAGACAGAACATTATCCATGATGATCAAATCGGTGGGTTGTAGTAAAGCCCGAGCAATACTCAGGCGCTGCTTCTGACCACCTGACAACATGATCCCTTTCTCACCAACTAAGGTTTGATCGCCATGCTCAAAACGCGTCACGTCACTGGCCAACTGGCTGAGCTTTAGCACTTCATCAACCTGACTCTTTGCCAAATCAGTATCTAAGCTACCAAAACGGATATTGTCTTCGACGGTTGCTGAAAACAGGTAAGGGTCTTGAGTCACGGTTTTAATATAACGGCGCAAGTCACTGCGTGAGAAGCTAGTGATGTCCTTTTCCCCAAGGAAAATCGCCGCTTCTGGAACGTCCAAATGATGGTTCAAGCAGTTCACTAATGTCGTTTTACCCGCCCCTATTCCACCAAGTACACCGACTTTCTTGCCTACTGGGATATCAAAGCTGATGTCATCGAGAATCAGACGCTCTTCACCTGAATAACTAAAGCTGAGATTGCGAACGGAAAACGTTTTTCCTTTTAGCGATTCAACATCTAACTCAGTGAGCCTATCTTCATCCAACTCTGGGACTTTGGCGTTAAGAATGGTTTGTGCACTTTGAATGCCTACCATACCACGCTGATAAATGGTCGCGATTCTGCCAAGCTGCATCAATGGCATAGCGAGCAAAACCGAGTAAGTTAAGAAAGCGGTTATCTCACCAAGTGTGAGTTCCTGTCTCATCAACATGAAACCACCCAGACCAAGAATGATGATTTTCATCAGATCATTGGCGTAATCGAGCACCGGCATGAAGAAGACTTGAATACGAGTGATCTTAAGACGACATTCAAGCAACAGTTGATTGAGCTTTTCAGTTTCCGCCTTCACCCAAGGTGACATCTGTTGGCTCTTAATCAGATCAATCCCTGATAGGTAACTCATCAACTGAGCAGATAGATTTTGCAGTCGCTTCATGTGCTCTAAATGCAGCGTTTTCATACGCTTGAAGCCCACACGGAAAATCACAAAAGCGATTGAGATAGGAATAATCGAATAAAGCGTTAATTCTGGTGAAATACGCCACATGTACAGAGGCGTCAGCGACAGAGCTAACAACGCATTAAAGAACTGCAGGAAGCCGACACCAAACATTAAACGAATACCGCTCAGGTCATTGTTGATGATTGAGATCAAGCGACCAGAAGCAAAGTGTTCGTGAAAGCTACTTGGTAAGCGGTTCAGCTTTTGTAAAAGGGTACTTTTAAGTGCAGCCTCTGTAATTCGCCCCGGATTAAGCGCATAAATACGAGACAAAATTCTCACCACAACCATGGCAACCGACATACCGACCACAATCCAAACATAGGTTTGAAGCTGTTGGTGGCCAGTTGAAGAGGCATCATCAATCAAATCTATCGCCAATTGGATATAACGAGGGATCTCTACTTGTAACCAGTTGACGAGAAAGATGAACACAATCGCCAACAAGTACGAGGTGCGATTCATGCGCAGATAATAGGCAATAAACTGTCTTTTATTCATAGTATTCTTTGTTTGGGGCAGGCTCACAGCGAGATTTAGCGATATGACCGGGCAGTTAAACTAAATAGGGCCATCGCTGAGTAAAGATACATCAAAAACACCTAGTTGACAATATCAACCACATTCAGTAATTGGTTACCGTTATTACATTTTAGCATTGCTAGAAACAACTTTGCCGCCAAAAATGGCGGCAAATAAATAGCTTAACAGGCTTGTATTGATAAAAGCTAAAGCATCTCTTTGGCAATCAAATGCAGCAAAAAGGTTTCACGTTCAATACTCATCCCCTTCTTAGGGCTCTCGGCCATCGTCTTTTCGTTGTGTGCGATCGCTTCATGGATATTCATCCACACTGGCTTCATCCCATTTTTCACTTCGTAGTCTTCGTAAGCTGTTTCACCAAGCTCGCGATCAATCTTGCATGAGTAACAGTAAGAGATCATGTGCATCAGATCCGCATCGTCTTTATACCAAGGACGAAACTCTTCAAAAATACCGAACGGCTTGATGCTATGGATATTCTTCGCGCCTGTCTCTTCTTCGAGTTCACGGACCATACCAGCAATCACATCTTCCCCTTCATCCAAACCACCACCAGGAATGGTGTAGTCGTGATAACGCTCTGTATAGAGCATCAGAATGTCTTCACCATCTAACACAATGGCACGGGCAGCGTTGCGCTTATAGACCGTTTTATTATCTAGATGGTCGATATCAGGGTGGATGGTTGTTTTTAGGTGTCTCATGATTGTGACTGCTCTACTGAATTTGGCGGCATCATATCATAATCATCAATAGATTCGAGGTTCACAATCGTCAACAAGAACTTATCGGACGGAGATATTCCAACGCTAACTTAAATCCACTTAGCTTGATCCAACACTCAAAAAGTAGTTAAAGATGGAGAAATATCAACCTATTTCAATATCTTGACCAAATTAGGACAACCTTTTCTGAAATCTAAAATATACTCATTTCATAGAGCTTCTCATTGGGTTCTGTAGAACTTAACGCATTCGATTATAGAGTTATCACGTAGGAGATAAACATGAAAAAAATTGGTTTGATGGCTGTATGTGCCGTTGTATTGGGCGGTTGTGCAAACGACTATGCAGAATATGGCGAAGGCCAACGTGTTTCAGTCGCTAACCCAGCAGCGGTTTATTGTGTTCAACAGGACGGTGAATTAGACACGGTGACTGAAAACAATCAACGTACAACTTACTGTGTATTCGATGACGGTGAGCGTATTGAACAATGGGAGTACTACCGCAATAACCATGAGCAAGAAACTGAAAAGTAATCACTTATCTTACAAGTTTCCAATCTCAAAGCTTTAAAACCCTACCCCTAAAAATTCAATTAAGTTACGTAAACTGCCTGCCATAAGGCAGCGGTTTACCGTACACACACACCAATTGAACAGTGTTTTATTCCTGACATAGCTCTGACATTAGCCTAACCTAGGCCGATAGAATGCCCGCCTGTTACAAAATTTTACACATAGAATTATTATGAAAAGCCAATCAAAAACGAAAGAACAAACTCAAATGTCATTTGAACTACCAGAGTTCACCCTTTCCCAGTCGACATCTCAAGTGATCTTCAAACGCTGCCAAACCGCTCTCGTTGTTTTAGCGATTGGTATTGTCGCAAACCTTGCGCTTCGAATTGATTTCGTATTGTTGAATGGCAATGTTGGTGAGATCTCGGTGACCGAGATGCTGCAACAGTTACTGCTTATTATCGCGTCTGGGTCTTTTGCTTATCTAGCAAGAGAGACCCGTGAAGTTAAGCACGCAGCTATGCTCATCTGTGCATTCTTCAGTGTGATGTTTATTCGTGAAATGGATTTTTGGTTCGACAAGATTGTACATGGCGCTTGGGTTGTCCCTGCCCTCTTGGTTGCTGGTAGCGCAATTTTCTATGCGATTAAAAATGGTAAACGAACCATTGATCAGCTTGCACTTATTCTTGCATCCCCACACATGAATTTGCTAGTGACTGGCGTGATGCTACTGTTGGTATTCTCCCGCCTATTTGGCATGGGTAGCTTCTGGCACAATGTTATGGGCGATGATTACGTTCGAGCGGTTAAAAACATCGCAGAAGAAGGCACAGAGCTTCTAGCGTACTGTCTGATTGCGTTTGCGAGTTTAAAAACCGTTATTGGCATCACGAGAAAGAAATAATCACCTATCGCCACCAGCGATGCGTGCGATCCGATTCCGGATCTAAATAACGATTCAATAAAGTCAGGTTAGTATCTAGTAGAGCTAGGTATCCCCTGACTTTTTTTATGTCTGTACCCACTGACGTCTGCTGGATACAGCTCTCCAATACTGGGATTAAACTGTCTACAATTTCAAAGTGAGATGAACGTCCGACGAGCTCCTTGGCAGTTATCAGTGCTTCCAAAGACAGCCTTTCGGGCTCTCGTCTAACCAACTCCAAATCTCGCTTAAATACGCCCGCATAGACACCTTCAAGATAGACTCGATAGGTCGTCACTACATCCATCAACAGAAACAATTGCCCTTGAGCACTTTGATGTGGGTATGGCACCGCAACATGAGCATCCAACTTGCGATCTATTTGCAGCTCTACCCCAAGTGCGGAACACTTCTCAACGAGAACTTTAAGCAAACCTTGCTCATCCATGAGCGATTGAATCTCGAATATACGCTGTAAGTGGTAGTCATTAGAAACGAATGTCACCTTCACACTCTGCCCGCAAGTAAACAGCCCGCTTGCAACCATCTCTGAGGCCAAGTTCTGAATGTTCTCGACAGTGTTGGTCGAATGCTGCTCAAGCAAAATCGCCCCTAACGGGAACGGATGTGCACGCTGATTTTCAAGCTTTCTAAAATACTGGTGCATCGCATCGGCTTCAGAGAGGGTTTGCCCTTTTGTGATCCCACCACAGAATGCAACGGCAGTTTGCTGATTCGACTCTTCGACCAAAGGCTCCACCAGATACTTAACTAAAGCATCAACTCGACTGATTCCTTCATCAGTCAATTTATTCTCATTAAGTCGCTTACCCAGCACAATAAGGAGGTGATTAATGCTCATTTTATGTTCAAGTCTCGTTTTGGGGATTAGATGAAGTGAATTATGTATACAATACTTGTTAACAAAAGTATTTTGAAATTCTTATATGTTGCTCGCAATAACGCTCACTATTGATAGCAACACTTTAGGTCATACAAGAATAGACGTGTCGCTTTAAAGCAAACATAGCACGCTCTTGTATTTCATCGCTCTATGCTTGTTAGCATGAGTCGATAAAAGAGCCGTTTCAATCAATGATTAGGCTCAATCACGAATAGGTTCACTCAAAGAAGTGGAACTAACTAAATATAAATTTTACACAGAGTTCGTTCATCGAACCGTCTTCACAGGAAGTTACTATGCTGTCTATTTTTGATATCTACAAAATTGGAGTTGGGCCGTCCAGCTCCCACACAAATGGACCAATGATCGCTGGGTTTAATTTTACCAAAAAAATTGATGCTCAACTTAAGCAAGTGAAGCGTATTCAAATCGACTTATACGGCTCGTTATCATTGACGGGTATTGGTCACCACACAGACAGAGCGACCTTATTAGGTTTGCTAGGTAACCGCCCTGACACCATTAAAATTACCAGTGCTAACCAAGCAATGCGTAAAGCGATTGAAGACAAATCTCTATTGGTTAGCGGTAACCATGAAATTCATTTCGATGTAGAAAGCGACCTACTCTTCCACAAAGCCAACCTTCCATTGCATGAAAATGGCATGACTATCTCTGCCTTTGACGCAAGCGGCAGCCTTCTGGATATGGAAACGTACTACTCAATTGGTGGTGGCTTTATCGCAACCGCTGATGAGCTACAAAACGGCAAGCAAGAAGCAGAAACACAAGTTGAGTTCCCTTTCTCTTCAGCTGATCAGTTACTTGAACTATCGGAGCAACAAGGGCTTAGCCTTGGTGGTTTAATCCTGCGCAACGAAGTTTCATTCCAAGATATGGATGTAATTGACCAGAAAGCCGACCAAATCTGGAAGGTGATGTCTCTGTGTATGCAACGTGGCTTTGACACTGAAGGCATTCTTGATGGCGGCCTAGAAGTAACGCGTCGAGCTCCTGCGCTTTTGAAAAAGCTGGAAGCGAATGCCTCGATTGAAAACGATCCAATGGAGATCATGGATTGGATTAACCTGTTTGCCTTTGCCGTGAGTGAAGAAAATGCAGCAGGTGGTCAGGTCGTGACATCACCAACCAATGGTGCTGCCGGCGTAATCCCTGCGGTATTGATGTACTACCACCGTTTCATCAAAGAGCTAGACACTAAGCAGCTTAAAGACTTCTTGGCAGTCTCTGGCGCTATCGGCATCCTTTACAAAACCAATGCTTCAATTTCTGGCGCAGAGGTAGGTTGTCAGGGTGAAGTCGGCGTATCTTCATCAATGGCCGCTGCAGGCCTAACTGCCCTGCGTGGCGGTAGCAACGAACAAATTTGTATTGCAGCTGAGATCGCGATGGAACACTCACTGGGCATGACATGTGACCCTATCGGCGGTCTTGTACAAGTACCATGCATCGAACGTAACGCAATGGGTGCAATGAAAGCGATCAATGCATCACGCATGGCACTGAAACGTACCAGCAAGTGTCTTATCTCGTTAGACAAGGTTATCGAAACCATGTATCAAACAGGTAAAGACATGAACAAGAAGTACCGTGAAACTTCTCTAGGAGGCCTAGCCGTGATCCACATGGCACCACCGTGTGAATAACAGACAAGAACACGATTGGAGAAAGCCTCTATAGAGACGGCATTCTTGTAAACTTAGGTTTCAATATCTCAACAAAGCCAGCCACTAAGCTGGCTTTTTTATTGGCTAAAGCCCAGCAGCCAATTGAAAGTACTACTCACTCAAAACACTTTACCAGATAGATGCCTCTAACTTTCCCTTTATTAGTTCATTACTTAGCCGCAAATGATGGCGGCTAAATTTCAAACCGCTATGCATCCACTAGCAAAATCTAACGTTGCAAATTTCATTCATGAGAAATATGAATGCACTCATAAGAAAAGATATATCGAGTAAAGTTCGGTTTGGGATAGATGTTTCAGTTTATGTATTACTACCAATGATATTATAATTGGGTAATTACACTACATATTAATACAAATGTGAGAATAAAATAATGTGGAATAGATTAAACAAATCAATGATGTACTGCCAAATGATGTTCGGACTTTCGTTCTATGGCGTCATGGTGATCTTGACTCGTTTCTTTCTTGAAGATCTGAACTACAATGAAGCCGACACCATGATGGTTGTTGGTGCTTTCTCTGCAATCGGACCGCTATTTGCTATCGCAGGTGGCTTTATCGCCGACAAATTCTTAGGTGCTTATCGTTCTTTAACCATCGCTTTTCTGGGATTCGCGAGTGGTTACGTTTTACTAGTACTAGGCGCTGCAGCAACCAATGTGCCTATGGCATTGTGTGGTATTGCGTTAGCAAGTTATGCACGTGGTTTGATGTCCCCTTCTTACCCAAGTCTTTACAAACGCACGTTCAAAACTCAAGAAGACTTTGAGAACTGCTACCCAATCAACTACTCAGTAAACAATATTGGTGCTCTGCTAGGTCAATACTTATTCCCAATGCTAGTGCTTGTTGTTGGTTTCCACGGTGGTTTCCTTCTTTCTGCTGTTCTAGCGGGTGCGGCGCTTCTGATGATGATCTTTGTTCGCAAAGGCCTTGTTGAAGCAAGTGCAGAAATCGATCAACAACCAGTAAGTACGAAAAACTGGGCAGCCTTCCTTGGTCTTTCTGCCGCTATGATTGGCTTGGTATTCTTCATGTTCTCTAACATGGATATTGGCCAAAACATCGTATACGCAATTGGCGGTGCAGCGATCATCTATTTTGTTTCTTTGATGATGAAAGCGAAGAAATCAGACATGCTTAAAATGGGCACAATCTTAATCATCACATTCCTGACGACATGTTTCTTCGTGTACTACGGCCAGATGATGACATCGATGACAATGGTAGCGATCAACACAATGCGTGGTGACCTATTCGGCTTCATCCCTGTCGCACCTGAAGCTTCGATGGCAATGAACCCATTATGGTGTATGGTTGCAGGCCCAATCATTGCGGGTATCTTCTCTAACCTAGAAAAGAAAAACATTAACTTCTCTACTGCAACCAAAGTAGGTTTCTCGTTCATCCTTACGGCTATCGCTTTCGGTATCCTTACGATGGCAGTAACGACAGTTGGTGATGATGTTCTGATCCGCCCAGAAGTCTTCCTAGCGATCCACTTCTTCCTAGCGTTTGGTGAAGTGATTGTAGGTTCAATGGTTGTAGCCTTCATCCTGTCTGTTGCACCTAAGCACATCGAGAACTTCTCTGTAAGTTTGTTCTCTGTTGCTATCGCACTATCAGGCATTGTTGGTGCCGTATTCTCAACGTCTATTGCACTAGAGAAAGGTCAAGAAATCACACAAGAAATCGTGCAAACGGTTTACGGTGACTACTTCCAAATGCTGACCGTTTTAGCTGTCGTGATGGTTGGTATCGCAATGGCTGCATCGTTCATTATTCGTAAGATGCTAGAAGCTGCAAAAGCCGCTGACGAAACGATTGAACTAGAGCAAGCAAACGGCTAACTCTGCTCATTGAGTCAAACCTATCCTAGAGCCCTTTAGTTTTCTAAAGGGCTCTTTTTCGTAGGTTCTGCTTCTTAATAGAATCTATCTCATCAGTTAGACTGTACATGTGCAAATAAAAGTAAATGATAATTATTATTATTGAGTGTTTTCTTGTTCAGGATTATGATATGGAAATCAAAATCTAAGAGAGCCTTATATGAGCAAGCCTAGCCCTATCACATTAACTGTTACTCAAACCTCAACTATCACACCAAACATGCAGCGTATAACGCTGAGCGGTGAAGGGTTAAGTAAATACCCAACTGAATGTGCCGGCGGCTACATCAAGCTTTTATTCTCGCCATTGGGCATAACCGATTTAAGCCAACTGAATGACGGTGAGCGCCCAACCATGCGCACTTACACCATTCGTCAGTACAACCCTGTAGAAAACTGGATTGAGGTTGATTTCGTTCGCCACATCACCACAGATCTACAATGCGGCTTCGCTGCACGATGGGCAATGAACGCAGAAGTGGGTGACACAATTTCAGTGGCGGGACCTGGTTTGATTCAAGGGCTGAATCTGGAGTCTAATTGGTTCTTCTTAGTCGCAGATATGACGTCACTGCCTGCGCTTTCTGCAAAAGTAAAAACACTTCCAGAGCACGCAACAGGTCACGCTGTTATTCAGATCAATTCAGCAGCAGATAAGCAAACACTTGAAGCGCCTCAAGGCATCAAAATCACTTGGTTAATTGAAGATGAAACCTCAGAATCCCTTTCACAAACAGTTCGCAATTCAGAATGGTTAGACGGTCAGGTTTCAATTTGGACAGCGTGTGAGTTTGAAAGCATGCGCGAGCTGAGACAATACTTCCGAAACGAAAAAGAAGTCGCGAAAGAGAACATCTACATCAGCAGTTATTGGAAGCGTGGCGTCACTGAAGATGGTCACAAAGTGTTGAAACAGCAGGATGCTCAGGCCTTAGCGAGCTAAAGATCGTTGTTAGACAAGCCTTGATACTAAAAGCAGAGAAAGACAAATTGAAAACGCCCTTAACGAAGTTCAGGGCGTTTTGGTATGAATCCAATGAAAAGCAAAACCGACCTGTCAGATTAAATACTCTCACCCACTTCAATCTCGTAACCAAGATCAAGCTTGGCAACCCACTCTTTGTTCCCTTTTAAACGCGCCACAACTTGCTCTGCAGCGACTTTACCAATTTGCTCCCTAGGTGTAACCACAGTGGCTAATCGAGGTGTCATCGCCACTGTGATGTCGTGCCCGTGGAAACCTGCAATCGCCATCTGTTCTGGTACTTGAATACCACGGCGTACACATTCATAGAAAGCACCGATTGCCAAGTCATCGTTCGTGCAGAAAATGCCATTCACTTCAGGGTGCTTCTCAAGTAACTCACCAATCAGTTTAGCGCCGAGAGTAAATGAGGAAGCGTCTTCCGTTTGCAGTGTTACAGGCGTTTTGTCAGCTTCCTGCATCGCATGTTCATAGCCGGCCATTTTTAAGCGAGTTCGTTCATCCATACGTGCTGCTAAGTAAGCGATATTGGTGCGTCCTCTGTCGAGCATGGTTTTGGTCATCGCTCTAGCCGCCTCGAAGTTATCAAAGCCGACAGCTTGTTCAATTCTTGGTGATACCGAGTCCATAATCTCAATGACTGGGATAGAAGCGGTCTGCAGCATCTTACGCGCTCTATCGGTATGCACATTCTCAGACAGAATGATCGCATCCACATTGTATGAGAGCAGCGAAGCAATACTCTGTTCTTCCAGTTCTGCGCTATAGCCGTAGTGGGCAATCATGGTTTGATAGCCTGCTGGCGCGGTGACTTGCTCGATACCTCGGATCACTTCAGCAAAAACTTGGTTGGTTAGCGAGGGAACCAGCACGCCTATCGCGTTGCTCTTTGCATTGGAAAGAATATCTGGTGCGCGGTTAGGGATGTAGCCCAGTTCATCGACTGCGGCGTTGATCTTGTCTCGTAGCGCTTCTGATACTTGAGATGAATCTCTCAGACAGCGACTCACGGTCATCTTGGTGACACCAACTAAATTGGCAACATCTTGTAATGTAGGACGTTTTTTCTTATTCGACATAATTAATAATTATTATTTTTGAGTTATGTTACTGGTAACAGTGTATCCAACTGACTTGGAATTTGAAGTCTAATTTACTAAAAGGTTGATATAGCATCACAATTACAAACGCCCTCATAGCGAGGGCGTTATACATTGATTAAGCGTTAACTTTAACTTCCGTTCTTGGAGACTGACTCCAAGTCACGTGAAACTTTTCAGCCTCATCTTTATCGACTCGCGAATAAGTGTGAGAACCGAAGTAATCCCGTTGTGCCTGCAGTAAATTCGCTGGCAACACTTCACAGCGCAAAGAATCAAAGTAACTTAATGCAGAGCTGATGCCCGGCATCGGCACACCATATAAAGCAGAATTAGCCACGACGATACGCCAAGCCAATTCACGTTCTTCCACTTGTTTGATGAAAGCCTCATCAAACAACAGGTTCGCTAGCTCACTATTTTGCTGGTAAGCCGAAGTGATATTTTGCAAAAAAGCAGCACGGATAATACAACCTGCTCGCCAAATCTTAGCGATTTGGGTGAAATCTAGGTTCCAACCTTCTTTGTCTGACGCTGTTTTCAACAAGTCAAAGCCTTGAGCATAAACAGATAGCTTGGCGCAGTAGAGAGCGTCATGAAGCTCAGAGACAACCTCCGCTTTGTCCAATTGGCTGGCATCCGCAATATTGCCTTTTAGAAGCTGGCGACCTTGAATACGTTGTGATTTTTGACCGCTCATCGCACGTGCATAGACCGCCTGTGCAATGGTTGGCGTTGGACAACCCTCTTGTAGACTATTCACCGCAGTCCACAACCCAGTGCCTTTCTGCCCGGCTTTATCCAACACGACATCAACAAAAGGCTTCCCAGTAACAATGTCGTCTTGCTGAAGAATATCCGCGCTGATTTCCATCAGGTAACTATTTAGAACACCGTTATTCCATTGTTCAAAGACTTGACCAATCTCTTGAGCTGGCATTTCCAGAACATCACGCATGAAATGGTACACTTCGCAGATGAGCTGCATATCGGCGTATTCAATGCCGTTGTGCACCATCTTAACGTAATGACCTGTGCCAGAAGGGCCAACATACGCAGCGCACGCCTCACCCGCTTCAAATTGAGCAACAGGTAAACCGTTCGCATCCACTTTTGCAGCAATCGCTTCCCACATTGGCTTCACATATTGCCAAGCAGACTGGTCACCACTCGCCATCAGCGCAGGGCCAACACGCGCTCCCTCTTCACCACCAGACACTGCGGTACTGAAGAAACGAAGTTTACCTTTGTAATCCTGTTCACGCGCCTCGGTATCAGTCCATAAACTGTTACCCGTATCGATAACAATATCGTCGCTCTCCAAACCTGCATCAAGTAGATTATTCACGACGATATCGACAGGTTTTCCTGCAGGAACCGATAACGCTATAACACGTGGTTTTGCTAAGCTCTGTAATACATGTTCAAGGCTAGTGCCTTTAATGAACTGACCTTTGCCGTCAAAGGATTCATTAAGCTGCTTCGCTTCTGAGTTTGCACGTTCAATGTTGTCAGCGTTTAAATCAAAACCCGAAACATTGAACCCATTGTCGAGTAGGTTAAGCGCTAAGCTTTTGCCCATTACACCTAAACCAATCATCGCGATGTCATTTTTTATCTGAGTCATGGTTTAGCCTATCTGCTTAATTTGTTTAAGTGCACTTTCTACGACTTGCTCAACATCTTGCGAGATATCGACAAATAACGCTTCACCTAGCTCAGGTTCAACCAAGGTTTCAAACTGGCTTTTCAACATCTCTTGACCGTTAAAATAATGATTTTCACGAGCTTTATGACGATTCCAAATCGTATCGAAACTGCCCTGTAGGTATACAATCACCAAATCTTCATTGTTGTTGCGCAGAATATCGCGGTATTGCGGCTTTAGTGCCGAGCAAGCGATCACAGCGCTTGGTTGTTCGATATATTGCTTATTAAGTGTTTCTAGCCATCCTTGACGATCTTCGTCAGTCAGCGGAATACCTTGGCGCATTTTTTCTACATTGCTTTGCGGATGGAAGTCATCCCCATCAAAGAATTGAAGATCTAAAGCCAGTGCGATACGGCTACCAATCAGGCTTTTTCCGCATCCAGATACGCCCATCACGAGTATTTTTTTACTTTTCATAAGGCAAGCCTTCCCTAAGCTCCAACTAATACTGGAGCTGACAATCGAATCTAATAGTTAAACTTGTGTTACTGCTGGTCGGTTACTGAACGTTAAGTTTGCTCGGGAACCTTCATTGTTATTGCCACCAAAGCGCGAGCTGAGGGAAGATAATAACCAGTGCTAGAACCAATACTTGAAGTGCAATGAACGGCAGTAGTGAAGAGAAAATCTCACCTAAGCTGATGTCTTTCGGTGCTACTGATTTTAAGTAGAACGCCGCCGGACCAAATGGAGGTGACAAGAAAGACACCTGCATGTTTAGACAGAACACAACACCAAACCAAACTGGGTCGAAACCAAGGCCAGTGATGATTGGAACAAAGATTGGCATTGTTAGAAGTGCCACTCCTACCCAGTCAAGGAACATACCTAGAACCAGCAAGATAGCCATCATGATTAGCAGTGTTACTGTTGCGTTGCCGCCACTGAGTGCAAGGATGGTTTCTTCAACAAAATCAATACCACCCATCAGGTTGTAGATACCAACCAGAGCACTCGCACCGATACCGATCCACATGATCATGCCGCAGGTACGCATTGTTGCGATGGCACTCTCTTTCAACATGTTGTAGTTCAACTCGCCACGGATTAGTGCACTGATCATGATACCAACCACACCTAAAGCAGACGCTTCTGTTACTGATGCGATACCCGTGTAGATACTGCCTAGAACCGTTGCGACTGATAGCAGTGGGAAAAACAGGGCCTTGAAGTAGCTAGGCTGATTCGCGATGTCTTCCTCTGTTTCATCATCACTAGGAATAGGCGCAAGAGAAGGGTTCAACTTACAACGAATCAATACGTAGCCGATGTAACAGCCTGCGAGGATAAACGCTGGTAAGAAAGAAGCTTTGAACAAGTCACCGATTGATACGCTGGCTGTCATACCATAGATGATCAGTACGATACTTGGTGGAAGCATAGTGCCGAGAGCACCACCCGCACAGGTTGTACCGATCGCAAGCTTACGGTCATACCCTAAGCGAAGCATCTGTGGCAGAGCAAGAATACCAAGAAGAACGGTTTCGCCGCCGATAACGCCCGACATTGAAGCCAATAGAACCGCAACTAATAATGTTTGTACCGCAACACCACCGCGAACCTTACGGCCAACAGATTTCATTGCATCAAACAAATCACGAGCAATGCCCGAACGGTCTAGTAAAGCAGCCATCAATACAAACATGGGTACTGCTAGGAACACATAACCAGAAGCAAAGCTGTAAGTACGACTTGCAATCAAAGGTAATGCATCTGGGCCAAACCAGCATAGAGTGAAGAAGATCGCGACGAAGCCTGTTACGAACGCAAGCTGCATACCCGTTAGTAGCAAGCCAATCATCATAACCAGCATGAGCAAACTGCCCCATGCAATACCAATAGAAGATAAATCAAACATCGTCATTCTTCCTTAGACCCATCAACTCTTGGATTAGGTGCAATACAAACTGGACAACAAGAACACACAAAACGACAAAAATCAGGCCTTTCAGCAGCGCTGGATAAGGCGCGTTTAACACTGAGCCTGATGTTTCAAGGCGGAATTCACCCCATGGTGCAAACCACGCTTCTTCTGCGGTGAAATAAGCCGCGTAAGCAAGCATGCCAGCAAAGGCTAAACCAACAATATGGTGAACAAGATTAAGATATTTACGTGCTTGGTTAGAGACTGAATCGTAGATAAGAACCACACGTACGTGCTTATTCGCAGCAAAAGCGTAGATGCCACCAATAATGAATAAAGAACCACCGATGAAAGAAGCCGTTTCATGTACCCATGTGGTCGGGGCATCAAATGCATAACGCATCACAACTTCGTAAAATGAAATCAATACTGTAAAAATAAACAACCAGCTAACGAGGTTACTGAACTTTATAATAAGACGGTCAAGTGTGTTTCTTGGTTGTTCGTCGTTTTCAGCTGGGGCGTGGGGGATTTTGTCTGTCATGGGCCAAATTTCCTGGGAAAATACGGGAGAGCAATGCCCTCCCACGTCAGTAAGCTAAGTTTAAGTTACAGTAAGCCGTTTTCTTCTAGGAACACGGTAACTGAGGTGTAAACTTTCTGTGCGTTATCAGAGCGCTCTGCAAATACTTTCCATTGACCTTTTGCGATCTCACGGAACTTCTTACGCTCTTCTTGAGACCAATCATGAATCGTAATTTCTGGGTTCGCTTGTGCTTCTTTAACTGCTGCTTGGTCAGCCATTTTTAACTGAGTCGTCATGTCGTAAGAGAAGTCACGCACGGATGTTTGTAAGATTGTTTGTAGATCAGCAGGCATCTTGTCCCATTTCTTCTGAGATACTGAGATATCGATAAGCGGCAGTGAGTGGAAGCCCGGTTGAACTGGATGCGTCGCAATATCGTTCATGCCCGCTTTTTGGTTAGTAGAGAACACTGTGTAGTCCGCAGCATCAATTACGCCCTTGCTTAGACCGGTAAATACTTCAGAACCCGGAAGGTTTACTGGAGTCGCACCCGCTGCTGCAAACACTTGTTGTACTAGGCCTTCAGGCGCACGCAATTTAAGACCTTTAAGATCCGCGACACCGTCAATTGGCTTTTTAGAGATGAAAGACTCAACACCTGTTGTTGAGGCACCAACGAACTGAACACCGTAAGGCTTGTAAAGCTCAGTCATTAGCTCGTTACCGCCACCGTAGTTCATGTACTGAAGCAGTTGTGTTGTGTCTGACCATGCACCAACCATATTACCGATAAGACCAAATGCTGGATCTTTACCAGAGAAGTAACCTGTTGCTGTGATATGACCATCAAGAATGCCCATCTTGATCGCGCCCAGCGTTTCAGTGTGTTTAACCACAGCGCCTACAGGCAGAAGGTCGATGTCGATACGTCCGTTAGACATCGTCTCTACACGCTCAGCCCACTTCTGCTGAACCTTGAAGTTCAAATCACCAGATGGATCTGAAGATTGAATCTTAAGTTTAAAGTCTGCAGCCATTGCTGATGTAGCAAATAGGCCAGTGAGGGAAGCAGCAATCAGCGTTTTAGTCAGAGCTTTCATTTGGGTATCCTTATGAGTTTCACAGAGTCCGGTTTGTTGTTATATGTTACCGGTAACGTTGAGGCAGATGTTACCGGTAACCTTACAGCCTTGTCTATGAGAAGGATCACATCTTTAACATTAGTAAAACGTTTGCTATCAATAAGAGAAATGTGACTGAAAAGTCACATTATAGGTCGGAGGTGTAGATTAATTTAGTTTTAAGTCAATGAGATAACTAAACCAGCAATAATAAAAACGACGCCTACACCGCGAGTCATGTGCCACTTTTCCTTCAAAAAGTAGATCCCCATCACTACGCCGAAGATGATGCTTACTTGCCTAAGTGCCACAACCAAGCTGACGTTCTCTGTCATGGTCATTGCAAACAACACCAGACCATAGGTCGATGCCATCATGATGCCAGCAATGGTTGCTTTTCTGCGCAATATCCATGCATTAGTAAACTCGATTCTTTGGTTGGTTGCGAATAACCAAATACTAAGCGGAATCACGATCGCCCAAAATTGAATACCCAGGTAAAAAACTGCTGTGTGCTTGTTAGTAATGGTGGGTGTACTTAGAGGCTCTAATAATAGAAGCGCCTCTTTATCAATAATGGAGTAACCCGTCGTTCCAATGGCGGCGATTAACGCCCACAACACACCAAGATTAAGGTAAGCCTTGAGCCTCAACTCAGAGAATTGCTTAAGTGGTACAAACAAACAACCCAATGTAATCAGTGCAAATCCCATCCATTGATTAGGTGACAGCTCATAACCAATCAACACTGTACCCAAGCCAACCATTAACACAGGTAGTGCTCGTGCCATTGGATAGATCACACCGATATCAGCTTGTTTATAGGCAGCACCCAACCCAATCAAATAGACGATTTGGCAAATCCCACTCAAGAAAACCAACTGCCAAAATGGAAGTGAGATATTTGATAGCCCTACACTGTGAACATACCAAATCAAATATGGCGTCAATATCGCTGCGGCAGCAACCCCAGAGGCTAAGAAGAAAGACGAGCCCGATCCTTGATTTGATTTACCTAGGACATTCCAACCCGCATGCAGCAGAGCCGAAATAATCACGATGATGATGGCAGAGAATTCCATTTCATTCCTAACTTATTGACTGATAAAAGCGGTCGCTGAAAACAGGGGATAAAAAAGGCCTCCAGATAAGAGACCTTTGATCATTCCAGTTGGGCAAATCCCTAAAGTGAGATGTGCCAGCGTTCTAACGTACGACTAACGCTCTAACTGCGCTATCGACTCAATACTGATCGCGTCATGACGCCAATACTCAATATCGCAATCAATCAAATCGCCGTTTTGATTGTAGTTAACACGCTCAACCACCATTGCAGGAGAGCCAGAAGTTGCACGCAGTGCTTGCGCGGTTTCGCCAAGCAAAGACGTTGTGCTCACACGATAACGGATCTTCTGATACACCATGCCAAAGTGCTCGCGGTAGATGTCCGTCAGTGATTTAGACAGATCATAATCGAGCAAGTTAGGAAACAGCTCTGGTCGAATGTAGTTAGTCACATACACAACAGGCCTGTCTTCAAGGTAGCGAACTCTGTCGACTCGATAAACATCTGAGAACGGTTGTAACTCAAGAAGCTTAGTCGCCTCCTTGGTTGCCAACATCCCTTTCGCTGCCACCAACTCTGTTTTCGGCTTACGGTTCTGCGACAGAGCCATATTGGTGAAGTTTAGTGTTTGTGTTGGGTCATAACGAAGCGGCTCGGGAGAGATAAACCAACCACGTCGGTCTTCTCGATAAATACGCCCTTCCGCTTCAAGTGAAGACAAGGCTTCACGTAAGGTAACTCGAGTCGTATCAAACGATTCAGCCAGTTTGCGCTCCGCAGGCAACTTCTGTCGTGGTGTTAACATCCCCGACTCTATCTGCTCTACGATGACATCTTTGATTTTTACGTACTGCACTTCATTTCCTTTTATTCTTGTTCTTGTCGTCAGCCACTCCTTGGCCAACTGCAATATAAAATGGTTCGCTAGCGTTTACGCCAAGCTTGGGTTCGCTTCTCGAATAACTTGTTGATTAACATATGAATCAACTTCGCGCTCGCTGCCGATATCATGATCATCACCGCCATAGCAGCTGCTGCACCCGTTTGCCCCGCATCATCCATATTCAATACTGAAACTGATGCTGGGATCGTATTGGTAGAATACAAGAATACTACCGCAGATGTCGTGGTAAGTGCATTAATAAACAGGTATGTCGCAATATCTAAAATCGCCGGCAGACAAACGGGTACCGTCACCTTAAAGAACAGCTTGTATTGCGGTAAGTTAACCGAAGCCGCTGTCGCTTCTATTTCTTCAGGCAGCTGTTTTAATGCAGTTAACGCTGTCATGTGCCCGACTGTGTAGTAGTGAACCACGGTGTTTATCACCAAGAACGCCATCGTGCCATACAAGAAGTTGAATGGATTGCTCAAATCATTGAAGTAGAAGATATAGCCCAAACCCAACACCATGCCCGGAACCGCCATTGGCACAACACTAAGCATCTGCATTGCCTGACGAACAGGACCAAATGCTCTGCCTTTCTCAATGCAATATGCACCAAGGAAAATCAACACGGTACCGATAATAGCAGTCCATGCGCCCAGCGTTAAAGAGTTGAAGAACGGCGTCCAACCATAAGTACTCATTTCTGCGAAGTTATAGTTATTCAAGGTGAGTGCTTTGTTCCAAGGCCAGAACGTGACCATAGAACCGTATATCGCCATGCCTAGCACGATAACAACAGCAGCAGAGATGATGGTGCAATAGAGCAAACACACGCCATCACGTAGAGTATTTGGTTCAGGTTGGTAAGCGACGGAGCGAGTATCAAACAAGCTCTTCTGTTTCTTTTGAACCCAGCGATCCACTGTAAACGCAAGCAGTGCCGGCAATAGCAATAAAATACTGGTTACTGCACCCATAGAGAAATTCTGTTGCCCTACCACTTGTTTAAAGATGTCAGTCGATAGAACGTTATAACTGCCACCAATCACCTTTGGCACACCAAAGTCACAAACCACTAGCGTAAATACAACGATCAGAGTGCTGATCAAACCATACTTTGCCGCAGGTAGCGTCACCATGAAAAAGGTTTTGAATGATGAAGTATTGAGTGCACGTGCCGCCTCATACAGACGAGCATCAGAAGTTCTTAACGAGGTAGTCAGAATCATCAAGGCGTGTGGAAAAGTCCAAAATATTAAGCCTAGTGATATACCAATCAAACCGTATACCGAATTTCCCCCTAAGACTTCTTTGGCGATACCTTGGTTACCAAATAAGAAGATCAAACTGATCGCAGGAAGCAACGATGGAGCTAGAATCGGCGCTGAACCCAACACCTGAAAAAGCCCCTTGAAAGGCATACATGAACGAGTCAACGCATAGGCATAACCAAACGCTAATACACCCACGACAATCGTTACTAACAGCCCAAGCGTAAACGTGTTACCTACCGACTGCCACAGGCTTTGAGAAGCAAAATACGTTGCGAAATTCTGTAATCCTACAAATTCACCGTCTGCGTTCTGTACACTTTTTTTCAACATTGCCCACAGTGGCATCAGAATGAATAGCGTCATGACCACTGACAAAAAAGCCAGAAGCCCGAATAGGATTACGTTGTCTTTACTTAACCGAGCAAGAAAAGGCGTTACTCGTCGTTGAATTAGCAGCTTAGATTGCATCATTTGAGTCGATTCCATGATTGTTACGCCGCCTCGTCTTTCATCACTTGCAGGCTTTCAGATGGGTAAGCTCTAAGGCCTTCTTCATCAAACGCTACGTAACGAATATCGCTGCGACGCAGTTTCAATCGATTAAACTCTTTGACTGACACATCAACGATGATCTCTTTAGCCGTTGAGTCATGTTGCAGCTCACACTCAACTCGATAGAACGCCCCTAGGAACTCGCTAGATATGATTCTGACGGGTAAAGACTCGTTAAAGCGATCAACAAACTGAATTTGTTCTGGACGCACCGCGATATCAAACCGATCGCCATGCTTTGGTGTCAAATTATCTAAAACTGGCAACGCTAACATCGACTCTGCAATGCGCATTTTGCCTTTCGCAGCAACAGAAGCTTGAATGAAGTTCATGCTACCAACGAATTCAGCGACAAAGCGGCTGACTGGGTTTTGATAGATTTCTTGCGGAGCACCCACTTGCTCGATAACACCATGATTCATGACCACAATGCGATCGGCCATGGTTAAGGCTTCATCTTGATCATGAGTCACCATGATGGTGGTAATGCCCAGCTTACGCTGCAATTGACAGATCTCATCACGCAGGTGTGTTCTTACCTTCGCATCCAATGCAGAAAGCGGTTCATCGAGTAGCAACAAGCCTGGAGACAACGCTAATGCGCGAGCCAGAGCAACACGCTGCTGTTGTCCACCAGATAGCTGATTTGGGTATTTCTGACCAGACGTTGGTAAACCAATGGTTTCTAACCAAGATTCTACCGCTTCCAAAGCTTCTTTGGTCGACATCCCTTGGTTCTTCAAACCAATTGCGATGTTCTCTTCCACAGTCAGGTTTGGAAATAGAGCATAAGATTGGAATACGATGCCGAAATCGCGCTTCTCAGGAGGTAGGAACGTCGTATCATTACCGTTCTGCTCAATAGAGCCTGAGGTCGGTAAATCCAGTCCTGCAATCGCACGTAGTAGTGTCGTTTTACCGCAGCCAGACGGGCCAAGGAAACAGACGAACTCACCTTTTTCGATCGATAGGGATATGTCTTTTAACGCTGTAAATTGGCCAAATTGCTTTACAACGTTTTCAATATTCAAATAAGTTTGGTTGCTCATACTACAGCACTCTTTAAATGGTATATACCAAATTTAAACTTTGAATATTGCAGTTGAGTGACAAATTTATAGAAGCTAAATGACAGTTATATTGCAGAAATAATAAGCATTAAAGATTGCTATTAAAAGTCAGTTCAACGTTGAAAACCCTCAGTGACTTGCCCATAAATCACTGAGAGCCTAAATGTAAACTTCTAGTTTAAACGCTAGATTAATCTACGATTCAACCTTGTCGGCTTTACCTGCCGCACCCGCGAGCTTTGCCAATTGTTTATCCAACCACAATGGCGTGTTACCAGAGTCTTCCGCGTTCTCTTTTCTTCGAACAGCATCTCTAACCATCATTGCCCCAACCCAACGAAATGGCTCTGGTGGGAAATAGCCTCGTGGACCGCTAGTTAAGCCACTACGTGTCCATTCGTTATCACCTCCTAACACCATTGAAGACAAAATTTTGCCTCCCATGCGAGTTTGAGCCACACCATTACCTGAGTAACCGAGCCCATAATAGATGTTGTTTTGGCCTTTTAGATTACCGAAAAATGGCAATCCTGTGACGGATCGGTCAGAACCGCCCGACCAGTTGTAATCGAATTCATTCTGATCCAGTTTAGGGAACAATTTCTGGAAAGATTGATTGAGAATCGGTAGGTAGTTAGTCGTTTGGTTAAACATGCTTTCAACCTGATTCGCAAACGAGAATTTATTGCCACCTTTGCCTAACATGAGTCGTCTATCCTCAGTGTCACGGTAGTAATGAACAAAGATACGTGAGTCCACTACCGCCGCTCCTTTTTCGGGACCAAACTGCTTGAGTTTTTCTGGAATAGGCTTAGTCACTACCATGTCAGACGAGACAACCACAATGCTGCGTTTGAACTCTTTAAAGTGATCGAGCATCCATGCATTGAGCGCTAAGATCACTTTACCGGAAGTTATCGTCCCACCCTTAGTTTGGACGCGAGCTGGCGAGCCGTAATCAAGAGAAGTCATCTCTGTATTTTCGTAAATTTCGACACCCAATTCGATCGCAACGCGGCGTAAGCCTCTCGCCAATAACGCTGGCTGAACGCTACCAGCAGCTTCTGAGTAGTAACCCTCAATATGGCGATCAGATCCCGCTTTATCAGCCAAAGAATTGTCGCACTTCTTCCAGCTATTGATACCCTGCTTAACCAGCTCATTAACAACAGGCTCCATTCCACCCTTTTGATCTTCATTGGTCGCCGTGTAGTAAGTTCCGCTGCGATATAGATGCGCGTCAATGTTGTGTTCGTTACAGAAGGCTTCGATCTCGTATATAACCTTTTCCGATTCCTTAACCAACCATTTCGCTTGTTCTTTTCCATAGAGCTTTTTCAACGTTGGGTACTTAGTCGACCACGTCAGCATACAGCCGCCGTTTGCGCCAGAAGCGCCGCTACCACATAGGCCTTTTTCAATCACGACAACATGTTTTTCGGGTTGCTGTTGTTTGATTAAAATCGCCGTCCATAAACCTGTATAGCCGCCGCCAACAATAGCGATGTTGCAGTTAACATCTTTTTTAAGTGGCTTCGCGGATTCTAAACCTGCATCTATGCTGCCAAATTCCTGTTCCAATGCTTGCTTGAACCAATATGAGTAGTGCTTTTTCATTTGTTTTACCTTACTAAAAACCTAAAGGCGTAAAACTAAAAAAGGAAGACCGAAGCCTTCCTTTACTGATTTCTAACTTCTAATGAACTAAATAGTTAATTAACTGAATAGATCGGCAGATTAGGATTTTGGCTCTGATTTAGCGTCAAACTTCTCAGACCATGTTTTAAGAACGTCAGCACGTTCGCTACCCATGCGAGCGAAGTCCATTTTTGCCATGTTATTTTCTACATTAGGGAAGTTCTCTGCTTTGCCTGTCACATCTTGGTGACCAACAACTGGGTACATTTCGATGTAAAGCTCGTTTGCCGCTTTAGAAATAGACCAATCAACAACGCGCTGCGCAGCATCCGAAGGCTTAACAAGACCTACCGCTTCAGATTCCCAACCGATACCTTCCGGTGTAATCACAGAAAGTGGCGCGCCTTGAGTTTTCAGCTTAGCGCCACGGCTCGCCATAGAAATACCGATAGCGACTTCACCCATACCCGCTTGAACACATGGCTTAGAACCAGAGTGCGTGTAGTGAGCGATGTTTTGGTCTAGCTTCTGCATGTAGTTCCAACCTTGGTCTTCACCCATGTTTTGTAGCCAAGCCGAAACCTGCATGTAGCCCGTACCAGAAGACGCTGGGTTTGGCATAGCAATATGGCCCTTGTAGATAGGCTTCGTTAGGTCATCCCAAGACTTAGGTGCCGGTAGATTCAATTGCTTAGCCACCACTTCGTTAAAGCAAACTGCATTAAAGAATGCGTCATTGCCATACCAAGCTTGAGTAGACTGTGGGTCGTTAAGGTTAGCGCGTAATGCTTCTACACCTTGAGGCGTATAAGGTTTCAGAATGCCCTCTTCTTTAAGCAAAGCCATAGAAGAGCCCGCAAGACCCCATACTACTTCTGCACGAGGGTTGTTTTTCTCGGCCAATAATTTTGCCGTCATGATCCCAGTTGAATCACGAACCCATTTGATGTTGATGTCTGGGTTTTCACTTTCAAATGCGTTTTTGTATTTCGCTAAAATGTCAGTTTCAAAAGCGGTGTAAACCGTCACTTCCTGTGCTGCATAAGCATTACCAGCGAGTAGAGTGACTAACGCTGCAAGTGATCCTTTCATAAAACGGTTTTTCATCATTTTCTCCAGTCAGGCCCGATGCCAAGGTTAGAAGTTAGAAGCCCCATCAAGATGCTTCTATATCCATAAATTCAGTTAGGTTGTTAACACACACCTTCGTATTGGTATGTACCAGATTTCGAGTGTTAGGCTAATTGGCTTTTATGACGATTAAATGAACAAAAAATGGCAATTTAAAGATCGGAAAATTTCTCAACACAAGTGACAAATTTGAATATGAAGCTTTTGTGAAAATAACGTTTGGGCTATTTACGACCGTTTAAATTGGTTGTTAAAGTAATCGCAACAATTGGTATAGTCCAAAATAGAAATCACGAGAATTGAACATGAGAAACGAATACTTATTACTGACACCAGGTCCTCTATCTACTTCTGAAACCGTTCGCCAAGCGATGCTAAAAGACTGGTGTACTTGGGATGATGAATACAACAAAGACGTTGTTGAAGTGATTCGTAGCAAGCTAGTGGCTTTGGCGACTAAGCAAGCGGGATACACAAGCGTATTAATGCAAGGTAGCGGCACCGCTTCAGTTGAAGCTACGATTGGCAGTGTTATCTCTAACAGCGGTAAGCTTCTGGTTGTTGATAACGGTGCGTATGGTGCTCGTATTGCTCAAATCGCAGACTATTTAAACATTCCATGCCATGTCGTTTCCCCAGGTGAAACATCACAGCCTGACTTGAACGAAATGGAAACGGCATTGGCCATGGATTCAGACATTACTCACGTTGCGATTGTGCACTGTGAAACCACGACTGGCATGCTGAATCCAATTGAAGACATTGCCAAATTGGCAAAGCAGCACAACAAAATCGTCATTCTTGATGCAATGTCGAGCTTTGGTGGCATCCCGATGGATATTGCTGACTTAGGCATCGACTACATGATCAGCTCGGCAAATAAATGTATCCAAGGCGTACCGGGGTTCGGCTTTGTTATTGCCAAGCAATCGGAACTTGAAAAGTGTAAAGGCCAAGCTCGCTCATTAAGCCTTGATCTGTTTGACCAATGGCACTGCATGGAAAGCAATCACGGTAAATGGCGATTCACCTCTCCGACTCACACAGTGCGTGCTTTCTACCAAGCTCTGCTTGAACTGGAACAGGAAGGCGGCATCGAAGCTCGTCATAATCGTTACCGAACCAACCAAACTACATTGGTTGCTGGTATGCGCTCTCTTGGTTTTGAACCTCTGTTAAATGATGACCTTCATTCACCGATCATCACCTCTTTCTATTCTCCAGCTCATAGCGATTACCAATTCAAGGAATTCTATGACCGTTTGAAAGAGCAAGGGTTTGTGATTTATCCGGGCAAAGTTTCAAACGCAGACTGCTTCCGCATCGGTAACATCGGTGAGGTTTACCCTTCTGACATTGAAGCCCTCATTGGCGCTGTGAAAAACGCTATGTACTGGGACATAAAATAATGACTATGACCAATCAAGAGCCAGTTCTAAAGGCGACACACTTTCGAAGCGAAGGCGATGTGAACACCACATTAGCGCGTGAGAAATGGAACGAGTCGCTAAACGATGATGCAACTCAAGCGATGTTAAAACGTGACTCTGATGTATTTCTTCATCAAGCGATGTCAACGCCTTGCCTAGACACACTTGAAGCCGCAGAAGGCATCTACATTCAAGATGCGACTGGCAAGAAGTACATGGACTTTCATGGTAACAATGTTCATCAGCTAGGTTATGGCCACCCACACATCATTAATAAAGTGACTCAACAAATGGCGTCATTGCCGTTTTCACCGCGTCGCTTTACCAATGAAACAGCCGTTCAGTGTGCTGAAAAGCTGACACAGATCTGCGGTGGTGAATTGAACCGCGTGTTGTTTGCTCCAGGTGGTACTTCTGTTATCGGCATGGCACTCAAACTGGCTCGACATGTCACCAACAACTTCAAAGTCGTTTCATTGTGGGACTCATTCCATGGCGCGTCACTGGATGCAATTTCAGTGGGTGGTGAAGCTTGTTTCCGCGAAGGTATGGGCCCGTTAATGGCTGGCGTAGAACGTATCCCACCAGCCGTCTCTTATCGTGGTGCTTTCCCGCTTAACGAGAATAGCGCAATCAATGCAAACGAAACTGCATGCGACGTTCACTATGCCGACTATTTAGAGTATGTCATTGAAAAAGAGGGAGGTATTGGAGCCTTCATTGCAGAAGCAGTGCGTAACACTGACGTTCAAGTCCCAAGTAAGGCTTATTGGAAACGCATCCGTGAGATCTGTGACAAACACAACGTCATGTTGATCATTGATGACATCCCAAATGGCATGGGTCGTAGCGGTGAATGGTTCACACACCAAGCGTTTGATATCGAACCTGACATTCTCTGTATTGGTAAAGGTTTTGGCGGCGGCTTGGTTCCAATTGCAGCCATGGTAACCAAAGACAAATACAACACAGCAGCGCAAGTTTCACTGGGTCACTACACCCATGAGAAAAGCCCTATTGGCTGCGCGGCAGCACTGGCCACCATGGAAGTGATTGAGCAAGAAAACCTACTTGAAAAAGTACAAGCAGACAGCACATTCGTACGTGAACAGCTACTTCAAATGAAAGAGAAGTACCCAGTCATTGGTGACATTCGCGGCATTGGCCTGCTCTGGGGCGTGGAGTTGGTCACCGACCATATCACCAAAACCCGAGCGTTCGATGAAGCAGAAGCAGTACTTTACCAATGTCTGAACGATGGTCTGAGCTTTAAGGTATCACAAGGTAACGTGATTCAATTGAGCCCACCATTGATCATCAGCCGCAGCGAACTAGCAGTCGCTATGTCTGTCTTCGAAAACGCAATAGCAAAAGTCTGCAAAGACTTTGAATACCTTTGATTCGTTATCTAAATCAACATTTAAACCAATAACCTCAAACAATCATTTGTTCTCCCAGTACTTTGAACTGGGAGTGACACAAAAATAGGACACTATTATGAACACAACATCACCTATCCAAGCGGTTATCTTTGACTGGGCTGGCACTATCGTTGATTTTGGATCGTTTGCTCCGACTAGCATCTTCGTTGAAGCATTCAAACAAGGTTTCGACTTTGACATCGACTTAGCAGAAGCGCGTGAACCTATGGGGATCGGCAAATGGGACCACATCCAAGCAGTGGGTCGAATTCCTGCTGTTGACGCTCGTTGGAAGGCTCAGTTCGGACGCTCGATGACAAGTGAAGACGTTGATGCGATCTACGCGGCATTCATGCCTCTTCAGAAAGCAAAAGTAGCAGACCACGCAGCACCAATTTTAAACGCAATTGAAGTTGTAAATAACCTAAAAGAAAAGAATGTAAAAATTGGCTCTTGTTCTGGTTACCCACGTGAAGTGATGGATGTGCTAATCCCTGCTGCGGCAGATTACGGTTACCGACCAGACAACGTAGTTGCAACGGATGACTTACCTCAAGGTGGCCGCCCAGCTCCATTTATGGCTCTTAAAAACGTGATAGATCTAGGTGTAACAAACGTCGCTGCATGTGTGAAAGTAGATGACGCTGCGCCGGGTATCGATGAAGGCCACAACGCAGGCATGTGGACAGTAGGCCTTGTACTATCAGGCAACGAAGCTGGCTTCACCTACCAAGAATACTTAGACGCAGATGAAGCAACACTCGCCGATGCACGTGAAAAAGCCAGCGTGAAGCTAAACAAATCAAACCCACACTACCTGATCGATACTATTGCAGATCTGCCAGGTATCATTGCTGATATCGAGAAGCGCTTACTAGCAGGTGAGCGTCCATAACTCCTGCCACTTCTGCAAATCAGGGTCTGTAGCCCAATAATCCGCACACATGCAAAATGAAACCTCGTATCACGTAAAAATGATGCGAGGTTTCTTCGTTTCCAACATTTGAGACAACAATTTTTCGACAAAAAAGCTATAAATAGGCACCTTGAAAAATATAAATCCCAACAATCACATTGACTCTCATAAGCAATCAGACTAACAATGTGTTAACAGTTCCTGAAAAGGCCCTGACTGAATTAAAGCCTTGATTTACTTACCGTTGCAGTGTCCCACACGGTAAGTTTTCGATTTAATGGCCAGTTCAGATAACAATAAAAATTAATCCAAGGATAAGATTATGAAAAAACTTTCAAAAATCATGTGTGCTGTGATTGCAGCTTCAGGTTTCGCTGCTGCTCCATCCATTGCCGCAACGACATACGTAGGCGCAAAAGTTGGCATGGGTTGGCTAGATAGCGCTTGTGTAAGCGGTGAAAAGTGTGAAGATGATTCTGTTGCGGGTGGTATTTACGGTGGTTACAACTTTACCGATAACATTACTCTTGAATTGAATGCAGATTACTTAGGTGATTATGATACCAGCTTTAACAACAACGGAACGCCTAAAACATATAGCGATTCTATCGTAGCCATTTCTTTGAGCCCGATGTATCGACTAGCGATTAAACAAGAGTTTGATATCTTCTTCAAAGCAGGTCCTGCTTACATCATGCATGACGACGAAGACGACGTTGTATTAGCCTTAGGTATCGGCGCTGAGAAACAGTTTTCAGACGATTGGATGCTGAGAGTTGAATACCAATACTTCGATGATTTTGATGATAAGATCATTCAAAACCTTAACTCCAACCTTGTGACTGTTGGCCTTAGCTACAACTTCGGTACAGGTAACACAACCGCATCAGCAGCGGCTGCAGCTTCTGCGGCGGCAGTGACTCAAGCACCTTCTGAGCCAATCACCGAGCCAGAAACTGTGGTTATTGAAGAAGAAGCAGCGGTAGTTGTTACTAAAGCGCAAACCGAGAGCTTCTCTCAAGGTACATTTGCGACTAACAGCACAGAGCTTTCAGAAGAAGGTAAAACAGCTGTACAGCCAATTGTTGAAGTCTTACAAGCGCACCCTCAATCGACCGTTAACATTGTTGGCCACACTGACTCAACTGGTGCGGCAGAATACAACATGATGATTTCTAAGAAACGTGCTGCCGCTGTAGCTGCATACATCGAAGAGCAAGGAATTGAAGCTGAGCGTATTACGGCTTCTGGTGAAGGGGAAGAAAACCCAATCGCATCAAACGCTACCGCTGAAGGCCGTGCGCAAAACCGTCGTGTTGACGCAACGATCCCAAGCTTTGAATACCAAGAAGAAGCTCAAATTGAAGAAGTTATTGTAGAAACGACTGAATAATAGCACTCTACCTTAGCCGAAATAATAAGGGCGGAGCACTCAAAGTGCTCCGCCCCTTTCTTTGTCTGCTGTTGCTCTAAGCTGTGAGCCAAGCTCAACAATCAGAAAACTAAACGATTTCCCAGCTGTGCGTCATTTCAACGCCAGCACCCAGCATTAAGCACACTGAGCAGTACTTTTCTAAAGAGTCAGCACACACTTTAGCCACCAACTCAGGATCTAGGTTGTCACCAGACACTTCAAAATGAATGTTAATCACGGTAAAGATTTTTGGTGCGGTTTCACGACGTGTGGTTTCAAGTTTTGCATTGCAGCCTGTGATATTTTGGCCAGCAGATTTCAAACCATCAACCACATCAACAGAGCTACAACCACCGGCAGCCATTAACACCATTTCCATCGGGCTTGGCGCAGTAGCACCGCCACTTCCATCCATCACGACAGAGTGACCTGATTGAGATTGACCTAGGAATTTAAAGCCTTCGACCCATTTAACTTCTGCTTGCATGTTGTTCCTTAGATGTACGATAACCGCCATCAGTATCTATTATTGGATATCAATACTGACACCCTACTACTGGCGGCATTTATGAGCAAGATGTTCTCGGCGACATATTTTTTGTGAACGATGCAATTTTTTTCATCTAAAACCTGTCTCTATTCGTACATTCAAAATCGAATGAGAAGAACGTCAAGATGAGGTATCTATGAATAAATTATCTAAAATATTGGTATCACTCGTGGTTGCGCTACCACTGATTTCGCTGTTTGTAAGCCAGACTGGCACTGCCAATACAATGGATAAAACGGCTAATTCAGGTAAAAGTGAAATCGCGACACTGGCTGGTGGTTGTTTTTGGTGTACGGAGTCCGATCTAGAGAAACTAAAAGGCGTGACCGACGTTATCTCTGGATACTCTGGTGGTGAACTGGAAAACCCAACCTACAAACAGGTCTCTTCGGGCAAATCTGGTCACATAGAAGTAATCAACGTGACCTATAATCCTGATGTGGTTAGCTATGAACAGGTTCTTGACCAATTCTTCCGACATATCGATCCAACCGATGACAAAGGGTCTTTTGTAGACCGTGGTCCACAATATCGACCTGCTATCTTCTATCATAACCAAGACCAAAAAGACGTCGCTCAAAACTTCATGATGGAGATCGACAAGGCTCAGATCTTCGGTGAACCACTAAAAACAGAACTGATTAAGTTTGAAAAGTTCTGGCCTGCCGAAGGTTACCACCAAGATTATTACAAAAAGAGCAAGGTTCGTTATAACTATTACCGTTACGCTTCCGGTCGTGATCAATATTTAGATAAAATCTTCGGTGATGATAGAAAGGAAAACCCACAAACTATCCGCCAGATCATCGACAGCAAAAATGCGACAGCAAACGCTAAGACCTACGTTAAACCGTCTGATGCTGAGATTAAGGCGAAACTAACCTCACTGCAGTACGATGTAACACAAGACGATGCAACAGAGCGCCCGTTTGACAACAAATACTGGGATAACAAGCAAGAAGGTATTTACGTTGATATCGTCACCGGTGAGCCTTTGTTCTCGTCAAAAGACAAATACAAATCAGGTACAGGCTGGCCGAGCTTCACACAGCCAATCAGCGAAGCTTATGTAGTAACCACTACTGACTACAAACTGCTTTACCCAAGAACAGAGGTCCGTAGTAAATTTGGAGATTCTCATCTAGGTCATGTATTTAAAGATGGTCCTAAACCGACAGGTTTGCGTTACTGCATGAACTCAGCTGCGATGCGCTTTATCCCAGCGGATAAATTAGCGGAAGAAGGCTACGAAGAATACGTTGAGATGTTTGAGGGCTAGCTAAAGACTCAATTCCACAGAATTCTATTCATAAACAACAAAGCCAGCATATCGCTGGCTTTCGTTTTTCTAACGCTCTAACAAGAAGGATTAACTCTAGCCTCTTAGCATTATTAACCCGTTAACACCGTATCTTCTGGGTATTTCAACAAAGAAGGTTCTGGCCGAGCTAACATATAAGCTAACGTTAAAGGACCGATACGCCCGATCACCATAACAACAATCATGATGTATTTACCTGGCTCAGTCAGATTCGCAGTTAATCCAGCCGTCAGTCCTACCGTTGCAAAGGCTGAAATCACCTCAAACATCACTCGATCAAACGCAGCCTTTTCAGTAAGCATTAACAGAAACATCGCGGTGGTTAATAACGCCCCACTTACCACAATAATGGCCAATGACTTTGTTACCGCTTGCCATGTGACAGTGCGCTTAAACATCACTACATGTTTTTTCTGACGTAAAAACGTCCACGTCGCGACAAAGGCAACCGCAAAGGTCGAAACCTTAATACCACCACCCGTTGAGGTAGAACCTGCACCAATCAACATCAAAACAATCATCACCAGCAATGCAGGCTGAGTGTATTGAGACAAATCCACACTATTAAAGCCAGCAGTACGAGCACTCGCCGACTGGAAAAACGCTGCCAGCCACTGCCCTTGAGTCGATAACCCCTCCATGGTTGCTGAGTTATTCCTCTCCAAAAGCCAAAACATCACCGTGCCGACCAACAATAGAGTCGGTGTCGCTGTTAGCATAATCTTGGTGTGTAGATGCAGATGTCGAAAGCCTTTACGCCAGTTACTCGACAAATCGCCGACCACTGTAAAGCCTAGCCCGCCGAAAATAAACAAGCCTGCTAAGGTAAGAATCACCAGTGGATCGTCAACAAAGCTCATCATACTATCTGAGAACAGAGCGAAACCCGCGTTATTGAATGCTGATATCGCATGAAACAGTGCGTAGAAGCTGCCTGTTGCCCATCCCATTTCAGGAACCCAGCGGAAACAAAGCAATACAAAGCCGATAAATTCCGCCACTAACGCAAAGATGATGATCTTCTTTACTAGCTTACGCAGGTTAATCTTACGATCTTGCCCTAATGCTTCTTTCGCCAATGCTTGTTGCTTTAAACTTAACCGAACACCGAACATGTACAGAAGAACCGCAGATAAGGTCATCTGCCCTAACCCGCCCACTTGCATCAAGAACATCAGCAAGATTTTCCCGGCCAAAGTAAAGTGTTCGCCCGTATCAACGACTCCTAACCCTGTTACGCTGATTGCAGAAGTCGCAGTAAACAATGCATCTGTGAAACTGAGCCCTGTGACAGAAAATACGGGCATCGTAAGTAAGATGGCCGAGGGAATAAGAACCGCCAAAAAGCTGGTCAGGATTATCTTAGGTTCAGAGCCTTTACGCGGCTTTTCATCTCTTGTGAGTGTGTAGAAAGTACCTTTTCGCTGAAACGAATTCATACTGTTACCCTATTACAAGTTCCCATTACCAATTACGTAGCTTTCTAGATAGGGTCTCTTTAGGCCCAGCGATGATCACCACATCTCCGATTTCTAAACTAATATCCAGTTCAGGTGCTTTAGTGAGATTAGGTCCGCGCTTAAATCCAAGAACTTCGACACCTACCTCTTTGCAAAGCTTCAAGTCACGAAGTTGCTTACCCAAGAGTTTTGAACCAATAACAATTTCAGTCATGGCCAAATCACTGCCAAGGTCAATAAACTCCAGAACGCGCCTGTCTAACATCTTACGTGCAACACGAATACCCATATCGCGCTCTGGCATGATGATATGGTCAGCCCCAATCTTAGAGAGGATCTTGCCGTGGAATTTATCGTTCGCCTTCACCCAGACGGCTTTTGCGCCTGACTCTTTCACCACCAGAGTGGTTAGAATACTGGAGTTAACATCAGAGCCAATCGACACCATGACCATGTCGTAATCATCGAGCCTTAGCTCTGTAACCGTCTCTTCGCTCGTACAGTTCGCAACAATAGCTTGTGAAACGAAAGCCGCTGCTTCTTTCACTCGCTCTTCATCAATATCGACGGCTAATACCTGCGCCCCTGAACCTTGCAGCTCTTTGCAAACTGACAGACCAAAACGCCCTAAACCGATAACTGCATATTGTTTGTCGCTCATTTGAAATCCTGTTTAGAAATTTTAATTACACTGGATAGCCAAACCTACATTAGTTTCTATCTCAAAAAAAGTTAGTTCTGTAATAATAAGGTTATACTATTGTCATAATCGCTTGATTTATAAAGGTAGAGAACAACTCGAGTTTCTGCTAATTTCCAATTCATAATTTCTGCGGCAGCACACACAATGAATGAATTCATAACCCAAGTACAAACCTACATCAACCAGAGCCATAGTGATTGGGCAAACAGCGTCCTATTCATCACTATTGCAAGTTTTCTCGCTTGGGTAGCTTGGCGAATTATCCATAATCGCTTGGAAGTTCTGGCACAGAGAACCCACTTTCACTGGGATGACCTGCTACTAGAGGCACTGAAAACCCCTGTCAGTACGTTACTTTGGTGTTGGCCCGCGACCGTATCTATCGGGTTGATCCTTCAAGGCCAGTTTGGCAACGAAATCAACTGGTTAAAAACGCTCAAGCACATATTGATCATATGTACCTTCGTTTGGTTCACCTTACGAATGATCACCAATGCTGAAGCGTACATCTTAGAGCAGAAAAACAGAGATGAAACCACAGTACAAGCAATTGCAAAAGTAGCTCGTCTGTTCTTTATGGTTATGGGCGGCCTGACGATCATGCAGGCATTTGGGCTCAGCCTGTCAGGCTTACTCACCTTTGGTGGTGTGGGTGGTTTAATCGTTGGTTTGGCAGCAAAAGATCTACTATCGAACTTCTTTGGTGGCATGATGATCTACTTCGACCGCCCTTTTAAAGTCGGAGACTGGATTCGCTCACCTGACCGCCAAATTGAAGGTACAGTCGAACGTATAGGCTGGCGTATGACCATCATTCGCACCTTCGATAAACGCCCTTTGTACGTACCAAACTCGGTATTCAGTAACATTGTGGTGGAGAATCCATCGCGAATGCTAAACCGCCGAATTAATGAAACCTTCGGGCTTCGTTACGAAGACGCAAGCAAGTTGGCTGTTATTGTGGATGACGTAAAAGCCATGCTTGAAACGCACCCAGATATTGATGCCAAACAGACGCTGATCGTTAACTTTGATAAATTTGGGCCATCAACGCTTAATTTCTTTATCTACACCTTTACAAAAACGGTCAACTGGGTGAGATACCATGAAGTTAAGCAAGATGTTCTGTTACAGGTGCTAGCGATCATCCATAAACACAATGCGGATATCGCATTCCCAACACAAACACTCAAAATTGATCCTCAAGGTTTTAGCGAAGCTCAAGCTATGATCATGTCCAATCCAGAAGCGCATCAATAAGCACACCTATATTGCTTATCGTTAAGTAAATTTCTTAGCGATAAGCAAAAAAGGTGAAGCGTGGTAACATGGTGCCAGTCTTCCAATGCACCCAATTACCACTCTATGATTGTACCTGTCATTCTAGCTGGCGGCTCCGGAAGTCGTCTCTGGCCACTATCTCGCGAGCTTTACCCTAAGCAATTTCTCAATATTGCCGGCAAGCAGTCCATGCTTCAGCAAACACTTCAACGACTGCAAGGTCTTGATGAGTACTTAACGGATAGTAACTGCGATGCCCCGCTCATCATCTGTAATGAAGAGCATCGCTTCATTGCCGCAGAACAAGCTCGAGCATCCAATATCCAACACAGTGGAATATTGTTAGAACCTGTAGGTAGAAATACAGCCCCAGCCATCGCACTAGCTGCGTTACAGGCTTTAGGTCACTCGAACAGCAGCCAACAACATAAATCTGACCCAATATTATTAGTGCTGGCTGCAGATCATCACATCGCAAAAACAGCTGCATTTCAGCAAACGGTGGCAAGAGGCGTTGAATACGCAAAACAAGGTAAACTGGTTACTTTTGGTATTACTCCAAACGTACCAGAAACTGGCTATGGTTATATAAAACAAGGAGAACCACTCTCCCATCATGCTTTTGCCATTGAATGTTTCGTTGAAAAACCAGATCTAGCAACCGCAGAACAATACGTTAATTCAGGGCAATACCTCTGGAACAGCGGTATGTTCATGTTTAGAGCATCACGCTACCTTGAAGAACTTGCTGAACATCGTCCAGAGATCTTAACGGCCTGTAAACTCGCTCTCACAACGCAAAACACCGACCTCGATTTTATCCGTATTGACGCCGAAGCATTCCAAAGCAGCCCGAGCGACTCTATCGACTATGCCGTGATGGAAAAAACGTCGGATGCTGCGGTGATCCCGATGGATGTTGGTTGGAATGATATTGGTTCATGGTCTGCAATCTGGGATGTCAGTGATAAAGATGAACACAACAATGTGATTGAAGGCGATGTGTTAACTGTCGATTCTCAGTACAACTACATCCACGCTGAAAACAAGCTGGTTGCGACGGTAGGTGTCGAGAACCTCATTATTGTCGAAACCAAAGACGCTATATTGGTTGCGAAAAAAGACAAGGTTCAAGGTGTTAAATCGATTGTCAGTCAACTGAATCAAGCCGGTCGCACAGAACATTTGCATCATCGTGAGGTGTTTAGACCTTGGGGTAAATACGATGTTATCGATCTAGGCCAGCGCGACAAAGTTAAACGTATCACCGTAAAACCCGGTCACAAGTTGTCGTTACAAATGCACCACCATAGAGCGGAACATTGGGTAGTCGTGGCGGGTACTGCGAAAGTGACCAACGATGAGAAAACCTATCTGGTTGAAGAAGATCAATCCACTTACATCCCTTTAGGCCATATTCACAGCCTAGAGAACCCAGGGGACACTCCACTCGAAATGATCGAAGTACAAACCGGTAGCCATTTGAGTGAAGACGACATTATTCGATATCAAGATAGTTACGGGCGGAGCAAACAATCTAGCTCACCTCAAATCAACAAATCGAACTAGAGCAGCCACAATAGAATGAAACAGAATTTAGAGCTCAGCTGCTTTAAAAATAACGATATCCGAGGAATCATTGGTAAACAAATCAATGAGCGCCTTGCTTACCTGCTTGGTAGAGCATTTGGCGAATATGTCCTGTCCGCTACGCCTGAAACCTCATTCGATGACTTGGCGCAAGTGGTGATTGGTCGTGATAACCGCGAAACGTCTCTTTCATTACAAGAAGCCATGACCAAAGGCTTAATCGAGTCAGGGATTACCGTGATAGACCTAGGTATGACTGGCACAGAAGAAGTCTACTTTGCGACACGTTCCCTAAAAGCGATTGGCGGAATACAAATTACAGCTAGCCATAACCCAATCAATTATAACGGCATGAAATTGGTCGGTGTAGACGCTAGCCCTATTAGTAAAAACAGTGGTTTAGATGAAATCAAACGACGCATTGAAGTACTCGAACAAGAGCTAAACAGCAATTTACCGCTCGTTTATGTGCAACCAAGTAACTCTAGTAGACCGACTAGTATTCTCGCCCCTTATGTAGACCACCTACTCTCCTATATATCACCTTCTAAGCTTTCGCCAATGAAGATTGTAGTTAATGCAGGAAACGGCGTCGCAGGACATGTCATTGATGCTTTAGAGAATAAATTTAACAAACTCAGTGCCTCTATCACTTTCGTCAAGGTTCATCATACGCCCGATGGAGACTTCCCCAATGGTATTCCAAACCCTTTGATTAGAGAGAGTCAAGCAGCCACTCGAGATGCCGTTTTAGAACATTCTGCAGACCTTGGAATTGCATGGGATGGAGACTTCGACCGCTGCTTTTTCTTCGATGAAAAAGGCAATTACATTGAAGGTTACTACATCGTTGGTCTGCTAACCGAAGCCTTCTTGCTAAAAGACTCTAATGCAACTGTACTGCACGACATGCGCATGACATGGAATACAATAGAGATCGCAGAAAGACTAGGTGGAAACGCTGTTGGCGTAAAAGCTGGACATGCTTTGATCAAAGAGAAAATGCGAGAGTTAAACGCAGTGTATGGTGGAGAAATGAGCGCACACCATTATTTTCGTGATTTTGGATATTGCGACTCAGGGATGATTCCTTGGCTACTGGTTATCGAACTGATGTCGAAGACTCAACAATCTCTTCATCAATTGACGAGTACCAGTATGCAGAAATTCCCCTCTTCCGGAGAGATAAATCGCAAAGTTTCAGACCCCGAGCAGGTCATGGCTTGCGTGTTATCGCACTACCGAGATAATGCCGTTGAGATCGATCATACAGACGGTATCAGTATGGATATGGGAACATGGCGCTTCAACCTAAGACAATCGAATACAGAACCATTAATACGCCTTAACGTTGAAACCAAACAAGATAGAGCTTTGTTATCATTTAAAGTCAACGAGCTACTGTCTTTTCTCATTTAAGAGTACAAGGTGCTTCCAATTTTCAACTAAAAACCATAAAAAAGCCCTTACTAACGATTGCTAATAAGGGCTTTGAATTTTCAGTAGCTTAGTCGCTGACTGTAATTGGTCTATTTGTTACGGCGAGCTTCAACAGCGTCTGCCAACTGGCGAAGTACTGTTTCAGTATCTTCCCAACCAATACATGCGTCAGTAACAGATTGACCGTAAGTTGCTGCTTTACCATCAACAAGGTCTTGACGACCTTCAACTAGATGAGACTCGATCATCACACCAAAGATAGCTTTGTCGCCGCCAGAAATTTGTGCACTTACGTCATCAGATACATTCATTTGACGCTTAAACTGCTTAGAACTGTTTGCGTGGCTGAAATCGATCATTACTTTTTGTGGAAGACCTGAAGCTGCTAGCTCTTCTTTGATCTTACCAACGTGTTCTGCGCTGTAGTTTGGCTCTTTACCACCACGTAGGATGATATGACAATCAGGGTTACCTGCTGTTTCAACAATAGCTGAATGACCGTACTTAGTTACCGATAAGAAGTGGTGAGAAGCGCTAGCAGAGCGAATAGCATCTGTTGCGATCTTGATGTTGCCATCAGTACCATTCTTAAAACCAACTGGGCAAGATAGGCCTGAAGCCAGCTCACGGTGAACTTGAGATTCTGTCGTACGTGCGCCAATTGCACCCCAACTGATTAGGTCAGCAACGTATTGAGGCGTGATCATATCTAGGAATTCACTTGCCGTTGGCATGCCCATGTCAGTTAGGTCAAGCAGTAGCTTACGTCCTAAACGAAGGCCATCATTTAGTTTGAACGTATCGTTCATGTACGGGTCGTTGATTAGACCTTTCCAACCTACCGTTGTGCGTGGTTTTTCAAAGTAAACACGCATTACGATTTCAAGCTTATCGCCGAGTTCGTCACGCAGCACTTTTAAACGCTTGCCGTACTCAAGAGCAGCTTCTGTGTCATGAATAGAACATGGACCAACAATTACAAGCAAGCGATCGTCACTATCTTCTAAAATATTGTGAATCGCTTTACGGCTTTCAAAGGTTGTAGAAGAAGCAATTTCTGTCGCTGCAAACTTTTCTAAAACAGCAACAGGTGGTAATAACTCTTTTACTTTGTTAATTCTTACATCATCAGTCTGGAACATTGCTTACTTCTTCCTTTTTTCTATCCTTGAGCTGAATGTACGTTGTCTCACGTCACTTTCTATCAGCACTAATCTTCTTGTTCCCTGTAACTTAACTAGTAAAAACTCTAGTTTCAATCACTAATTGAAAATAAACGCAATTTTTTTTGTGTTTTATATTTAAAACACCCCGTATAACATTATTTACACGTTATCGATTGCGTAATTTATAGGAAAGCAAGAGTAGTAATTCTTCAAGCTTCACCATTCCTGTGAAATTGTGTAGAACTGAAAAACAAAAAAGCTCACGTTATCAGCGTGAACTTTTGTTTAATTACATTCTTTTCAATGGCTTGACGACACTATCAAGCCCTTCAATTTTGAGAGCAAGGCACAATTTTAATAAGTCGCCTAGTTCGCCTGACGGGAATCCCTTTTTGTCGAACTATAACACTAACAAAATTCTTGGGGAGAGATCACATTTACCTTCGACTTACTATGAATTACTTCAGATGTAGTTAAGTGACTTCAGCAGCTATCTCCCTTGTTAGTACAGTTCATCACGAAGCGACTTACCTAAGTTATACCTACCAACTATCTAAGATTTCAATTGATATAAAGACTTGACTTGTCTTTTTAGGGCGTGAGTTCACGCCCATATTAAATTATTTTCAAGATTAAAAAACAAACAAATCAAACAGAAATAAAACAAAAGCCCATAAAATCATAATCTTAAAAACACATTGACTTTAAATGAGCTTATCGAGTAAGTGATTTTCGTACCCTCAATTTTTTACTATACGTGTATATGCCTTATCCCTAGATTAAATGGAAAGCAACGAACGACGTAGGAAATACCTATGAATCTATCTAAAAGAGGCAACACGATGTACACATACAGCACTCACGGCAACATCCGCACAAAGTACCCACTGGAACGCGCTTACGGAGACCGAAATGGTAACTATCTATCTTTCATCATCTCGGTTGAGTATCAGCAGTCTGATGGTGGCTGGGTTGATGCTGGGCTACGCTGGGTGATTAATAGTGAAGACAAGATATTCGTGATGGAAAATGGCTTCAAAGAATTCCCACACCGAGTATCTTGATATCAAGTTGTTATTTTTGGCAGATGTAAAATAGCATCTGCCAAAGCTTTCTAGAAACGTACGTATACTATATTGATTGACGTTATTACTCGTGAACACTTTTTCTTCTTATTATGGAATTCAAAGCGATAAAAGCGCTTCAGGCTCTACAACTACTGCTTGAGAATTTAAGGTCTGCGCTACAATTCGTAGCTTTAAATCTTGAAGTTCGTGCTGCTTATCAGAAAATGCGTCTTCAATATATTTACAGGCGTCCAATAAGTAGTCGATAATATCTTGGGACATTTGTAATATTAATTCGTAATACTCCACTTTCAACTTGGTGTACTTCAAATTGAACTTAGAATGAATTTCAGTTACTAAATAAGATTGTTGCTTTATATCCTTATGCTTAAGGATAAGCTGAGTAAGTTGATGGTTATATCCATTATATGTGTCCTTGCCGTAGTCATATCCATAATCATTTATTTCATTTTTCAAATTATCCATATCTATGTAAAAATCAGGCTCATTTAAAGCATCTTTCAAATGGCTATTTATTTTTAACTTTTTATACTCTCGACATATTTGATGATCTAGTTTCGAAGAACAGCGAGCATTTCTCGGATCAGTTAATACGTCAAAAAAGTCTGAACACTTTGCAGGTTGGGGTAATCCCACTCGAGTGAAATATTTTTTTGTATTTTTGAGTAAGGTTTGATGACTCAAGGCATCCTTTGAAAGAGTAGTAGTACCACTATCATCTATACAATCTAATGAGTCATTCATTCGCTCCATTCTCTTCAATGTCTCTTCGGAGTAGGTTCCTAGCACTTCTGTAGTTACATCTACAAGTAATTTTGACTCTAATAAATCATTTGGTTTGACTTTATGCGGTGATAATTTTAGTAACGGAACACCAGCATCTGAATATAAAGACGCAACTAGATGTGAACAAAAGTAACTACCTGCTGTTCTATCTACTTTGTCTTTTGTTATGGATTTTGCAGCACCAATATAACTATAAGCCCTACCCTGATAAGAAGCGTAATTTTGTGCTATGTACCCATGAACTTTTCTTTTTGTTTCTAGGTCATCAAAGTTACATCGTAATACCACTACATTCTTTTTGTCTCTAACAGATATTCGAACATGACTAGTAACTTGTACACCTGATTTCGTTATAGCTTCAAGAAAACGCCCGTTCCCAAGATAAACCATAGCATGTGAAAAATGGCCATTAGTCATCTTAGCGATAATTGCACTATGTTTAGCTGCTCCCCGAACCAAGATAATGTCGCCGTTCTCAATAGCGTTATTGAATGTATACATTAAAACCTCCATTGTTATCCATCGTATCCGCTTCATGACGACATGCGAATGTATAGGAATGATCGCTCTATCACATTGACCATCAAGCTTTACATTGGGCATAGTAAAACTTGAGATTTGCCAACACATTTCGATCATGGAAAGTAACTCATCATGTCGATAGGGCTTTGTTATTGATAGACCTAACTAAAGAATAGTAGCGCAAAAGTGTGTTAGCTAACGCCGCCAACATACCTCTGGACAGTTCCGAGTTAAGACCCATAAGCGCTCTGTCTTATCTGCTGCAGTAATGATTTGGCCATCCTAAATATGGCTGGCCAAATTCTCTTATCCACTACATTCCGTTATTGACTGATTGATTAAAGTCAACATACCTATAGACTTACGTGTAGCTTTATTACTATGCCTATCATGCTTTGAAATTCAAACTCTTACTATTTCTGGTAAATGTCGTTCCTACGATATAATCATTGGTGTCTAACGACCCTTCAATACTCTTGGTTGCAAAAATAATTTGAAATTCAACTTGAGAATCAGAAAGAAGATCATGAACAGCTTTTTGAAAGTTTTTAGAACGACTATCTTCCATACCACCATTCTCAATACCATCAAGAATCAAAAACCTAGGAACACGTAGGTATGTTTTCTCCAGTGATGTCATCAATAATGCTAGCCTAAATGAATTATATAAATAGACCATACCACTTTCAGAAAAAGATGATTTACCATTAACTGATATACTATTGGATGCAAAATCAAATTCTATATTTTTAGCAGAAGCAAACTCATCCTCCGAACCAATATCTTTCTTAAGAACTGAGATCAGGTTCTTTGAAATAGATTCTCTAACTTCAGGCTCCCTCAATCTATAAATATTTTCTTTTCTAGATACTTTATCTTTAAGATCGTTGACTGTCTCTTGAGTCCTATCTCTTTCATCAGTAAGAACTGCTATTGAATTTAATAGTTCAGCGATTTTATCTAGGTTCTCAATTTTTTCTTCTAGATAGCCAATCTTCTGATAGCCAGCATATATCTTTGATTCATTCTTGTTATTTATAGATGTTATGACAGACGAACTTTCCGAAATACTTTTCCTCAACTGCGTTCTTACGTCTTTTCTCTTTTCTTTAAGAAGCGTAAGTTTTTTATTTTTCCGTTCGATTATTCGATTAGACTCAGCAAGTTGAAGATCTATTTCACTTGACATACGCAATAAGTTTTCGTTTGCTTCACCTTTGTCATTAGTTTCTGAGCCACATAATCCGCAACTATTCTCTTTCATTGAGTTCAGTTTTGACTGACAACAAGGGCAGACTTGAAAAGAGAAGTTTGATATTGACTTGTTAACAATAATTGCGTCTTTAATAGCTAATTTTTTGTTTTTAAGTTCTGATATAAATTGCCCTGAGTCTTCAATATCATACTGAAGTATTCTTATTTCACTCTCACACTCATAAAGATTTGTTTTCAGATTAATGTTGTTAATAGCGATTTTTTCAGATGTAGACTTCTCATCTTTATATTCACCAAAAGACTCTAACTTACTATTAATCAAATCCTTATTTAGTTCGACGATCTGATTTAAGTAGTCCTGCTTTTCATCTTCAATAGAGCTATGCTCTCTAGAAAATGACGTTTTACCAACAACCGAATGTATAGCTGTAATCTCTGAGACTAACTTGGTGAGTTTCTTATCTTCTTCAATAAGTGATATTTTATAGGCATAAAGGTCGTTATCGTATAGGCCTAACAGATAGTTACCTATAGACTCTCTCTTAAATGCTGAGTCAAACGGCTCTATATTAAAAATATTACCTGACGCGTTAGATTGATCACCATAAATAAGTCTCAACACTTGGTGCATAGTAACATTATTGTTATTTGCATCTGCCTTAGCTTCAGGAATATTAAGAATATCAAACAACTTTTGAGAAAAACTAATACTACCGTATTGTGATGAATATGAGTGTTTTTTCCAGTTTTCAATCCCAGCATTTAGAGAATCAGCAATTGGCATAAAACAGAACCACATTGGTTGTTTTTCTTTGCCATTGATATCTCTTTTTATCGTAATATCAATGCCATTTACCTTTAATCCAATATATACGGAATCACATGCACCAGCTTCATCTTTCCAGTTACTTACTTCATATCCCATCCCAAAAACTAGCAATTGGATGATTGAGGTCTTCCCTCCACCATTACATCCGCTAAGAATATTTATTCCATGGTGAAAGTCTTCGTCATACATATAACTACTATTTTTAGTAGCTATAAGTTTGGAGACTCTTAATGATGGGTTATATAGCATCATATTTACATCCCATTAAATTACTTGCTGATTTCAAACCATCATCACCTACTAAGTCCATATCTATAAGGTGATTTTTTATAAAAGATACTGCTTGTGACGATATACTATTTATCTCTTTAGAAATAATATCTTTCACCTCTGGAGACACTTTGTCATAATTTAATTCCAGTCTATTTGTATCTCTTACAAGATTAATAACGCCTAGAGTTTCCAAGTAACAAATAGCCATATCTTGAACAGGTTTCATTATCTCAAATAAATTATTATCACTGTAGTTTTGATAGTTATTAGAAAACGACTTAAACATATTCCTTTCTTTGATCATATCTCGACCAAGTTTCATTTTAGATATATGAACAGGGTGTGCCAAAATAAAATCAAGAATTCTCAGCCTATCCTTTTCCACTTCCTTTCCATCTAGCTCCATCGATAAAGCAGATAACCTTAAGACTGTATGATTTACGTCTATAGACTTGTTGTAAACTAACATTCATCCCACTCCAGATGACAGTTACCGGTCAAATAAAATACCATTCCATTAATCTGCCTATGGTATATTTCTAAAACATTTTCCCCTAACTTTTCGGAGATCTCTATTTCAACACATGTTCTTAAGAGAATTTTTACTTCAGATACTGAAATACTAGGATGTAGCTTCGGTTTAATCTCTGTATTAAAGATAGACTCAACATCTGCTAGAAGATAAGTGATTATTTTTTGTGCTGAGTTGTAATGCTGATACTTCAAAATGAGTTTAGTAATTAGCTCTTTTAGTTCTTCTGCATCTTCAATAAACTCTGAAAGACCTACATCAGACAGCTTCTGTGCTAGGTCTCTACGCTTCTTTTTTTTGGTCTTATAGTGTTGCAACTCATCAATAAACTCAAAGGTCAGTTGCTTGCCAGTGACCTCATCTTTATAAGCTTTTGATAAGTGCTCGAGTTGAGTTGGCTTAGGAAGGACATTCTTTACCATGTCCCTCCCCGCATAATCACCTTTAATTAGGACGTTTTTTAGCCGATTGAACAAAGTCATTTATTATTTCTTATCACGACCAACAAAGTCGCCACCGATGTCTACACCTTTCAAATTATTCTTAACGCTATTGCTAGATTTAAACTTCAATACAACGCGGATCCCTAAACCTAGAACAGCTACTACAGCAACACCAATCAAGCCCATTGTCATAAGATCATTCATCAAAACACCTAAAATTCATAAGGTTATATAAGCAATAAGGAAATGTATGATAATTCTTAGAAATTCATCCATTCATATGAATCTCATTGTATCATAAGGTAAGTGTCTGAAAGAAATAGAATTCGTGACCGCAACCGAAGAATCGTGACGTACCTAAAGTGGTAATATACCTTGTATCAATCGGATCCATTCAACTCCCTAGGGGCAGAAGTTTGTTTAGTTCTTTCAGTCGTAAGACCGCCTCACCCCAAAAAAAAGCGACAAAGTCGCTAACGCTTAAAATCTTTTATTCCTAAAGTTTAGTTCGTTGCACTTAGTTCAAAGATAATAATCCAGATCATAAGCAAAGATCTTAGGGCGTCGGCCAAGTCAAGTATGGCAAGTGTTTTGAGGGCATATTGGTACATTGAATGGGATTAGAGTGGCAGTGAATGTGTTTTTATTGGCAACATATAGGGGCTTATAGCCACTAAATATGGGGATTTTTTTCCAAACACCCTTGAAAGCTGATTTTATTTTATCTAGTCTTTTTTAAAAATTAGATTATGAACAAAGATAAACCACAAGCTGCAAACCTAAAGACATATAGTAACAACAACACAGAAGAGCATGTATTTGATTTGGGATCCGTACCAAGCCCTTGCCCATCAGGGGGTAAAATAGTAAAGCTCAAGCACGAATTAATCTATGCTGAGCATACAATGTCGCTGATTGAAACCCGCCTCTTGTACTACTGCATGAGTCACTTTAACGTGAGTGAGCATTTTAATAAAGATGATGGAACTCTTCCGAGTGATGAAGAATGCAATCTTGATTTTAAGCCAAGTAGTAAAGAGATTAGATCAATATCATTCCCGATGTCCGTTCTCTTGAAAGATATTTGCCACGATAGCAAAAGCAACAGCTACGACCCTCTTAAGAGCGCAATGCAATCTCTCATAGGAAAGACATTCAGGCTATTTCACAAAGGTGGAAAGACCGAAGTGATAACCCCTATCGAAAATGCATTCATATACAAATGTGAAAAGACAAAACTATACCACCTGCTAGTAACCTTTGGTTGGGACTTTATGAGATTTGTCATTGGAACGCGAGGCTATTGTAAATTGAATTTGAAGGATGTCTTCCAATTTAAATCACCTCTTGCCATACGTTACTATCACTGGCTTATCAATAGTATAAATATTAATAAAGCGTTTGGTCGAATCCCAGTCACCATAGACACATTGAAATCTAGACTGGCGATACCAGAGGGCGCATATCAAAAACACTTTTATTCAAGGTGTGTTTTAAAGCCTTTGGAAGAAGTTGCTAAAAGAGCTGATCTAGATATTAAAGTGGAGCAGTTCTTCAATAAACAGGTACGTGGTAGACCACTACAGCGAATCGTCATTACATCAAAGCTTAGCTCTTTTCCTTATGGAGGGGGTCTTGTTAGTTGATGCTAGTTTTACTATCTTTAGAGTAAATTATGCTATTTAACCTGTCTATATCGCTAGTTAATCAGGAGGTTGACCGTGTACTCAACAATGAATCTAAAGTTAAATTCTTAACTATCGTTAATCAACTCAATCAAATTCTTTTGAACGATGAGTTCGAGAATGAATCCTTTAGACGTCAATATGTTAGAAACATTCTAGAAGAGGAGCTGAAGCTTGATCGTGAGTTGTTACAGATCGTATTAAGGCTGCGCACCGAAGCTCGAAAAGAATTTTTGAAAGCAATCGAGCGAGAGCAAGATGGCTTGTGGATCTATTACTTGTTGATGCTTGAGCTGCCACTGGCGACATCTCAACGTAACAAGCTAGCGCATTAACATACCGCCCTTTCATGCTGCTTGCAGCCGAGCACAATTGAAAATTGTATAGTGAGTACACAATCTTCGATTGTCGGAGGATTGTGTATACATGTGGAGAATGTGTATTCTTTTATTAAAGAAGATACATATGGGAACGACAATTTTACGGTTCGAGAAGATAAAGAACATGGCGAACATTCGCCTAGCAGGAGCGCATCAGTTCCGCCATCATATAAACACCCCAAATGCTGATCCAGTGAAAAAATCAAGAAACCACACCTTCCTCGGCAGCGGTAATCTAGGCAAGGACGTCCAGTCTCGCTTGGAACGACTCACGAAACCACCGCGCAAAAATGCAGTTTTAGCGATGGATGCCCTTGTGACTCTTTCGCCTGAGCTTCTGAAAGACAATAAGAACCTTAACATATGGGCAAATCGAACTCGAGATTGGCTCAAAGCGCGGTTTGGTGACAACTTGGTGAGCGCGGTGGTGCATCTTGATGAGTTGAGTCCCCATCTGCACTTTACTGTTGTCCCTATCGACGAAAAGACTGATGGTAGAATCGTGTTGAATGCGCGAGATCTGTTTAACAAATGGCAGTTGGCAGACATGCAGCGCAGTTACAATGAAACCATGCGCCAGTACATTCCAGATATCATTCCTCCCCGACATGGCCGTAAGGCAAGTCATACCACTATTAAAGCTTTTTATGCTGAACTAGAAGAAATCAGAGAAAATTTGCGTCAGCATTCTCAAGTTATCGCTACCGATGTGAAGGGGAATTCAGTGGACGCAACTAAGCTTCATTTTATTAGCCTTATAGAACGTTGTGTCCAAGAAGTAGAGGGTAAGCTGGGGTGTCAGTTAGAGGAGGCGACTAGAGCGAAGCTAATCTATGACTATCAATTGATTGTAGAGAAAGAAGTCTCTAACCTGCTTAATTCAGAGGCTGTTTTTGAGCTTTTGGATAAGGATATACAAGCTACAATTCAGAGCGTGCTGAATAAGATAAAACCAGCCTCATCAGCATAGTTTTATCTCATTTAGCATAAAGCAATGCTCACTTTGAATTGCATGTTAGATCACTTAGAAACAATTATTGATTGGTTCTAATTACGACATCAAGAAATCAAGTGATGAATAAAGCTCTTGGTTGAATTGATTGTCTTGCAAAAACAGTGAGAAATCATGCTCTTCCACAAAGCCAAATTTACAAGCTAATTCGATAAACTTTGAGTCTGGATAATCGTAGGCCCCGCCATCAGATGATGGATAATTGAACATAAGAGAAAGGTAGTTTGCGGCATGTCCAGCTTCATTAGGGGTACCACGCTCAGTAAAGGCAATATGCTCCATTCCTTTCTCGATAAACACAGCCCTATCAAGTGGTGCCCAATAAGTATTACCGCATTCTAAATTCAAATTGCTCCACTGGTAACGCCCTCTACTTGGATACAAAAACCTTGTTAAATCCAACGAATGAAGTTTATTGAAAATGTTCGATAAAAACTGGTCACCATCTTCGACCTTGATGTTACTTTTACTGCCATACATATAAGCATATGGCAGATATAGGGTTTTATCCCCCTCCTCAGCTTTTGTGAACTGATATGGCAACATAGCAAGTCTTCGTTTTTGAGCATTCTTGAAATGCCACGTAATATCGATACAGTTGGCAACCTTGGTTTTAGCGTCAGGACAAGGCTCTTCTGAACGATTCAGTGTAATTGAAGAAATAAAGCGACGTAAATTATTTCGTATTTCGTGTCTCGTTGGGTTTAGGTAGTCTGTTCGAATACTTTCAGTGTATACCTCGGGCAAATTGGACAATTCGTCCGCATTTAACTCAACAGTATTGGTGTTTATGGCGTCTAACTTTGCTTCAAGCTCTATGATTTTGCTCTCACTATCTACAATGAGATCCAGAAGTGTTTTACTCGGTGTAGCTTTGTAGTAATCACGTAGATTGTCTCGGCTTTCTTGTTGTTCGAATAACTCAGTTTCAAGCTTTAATTTCTGCTGCTCTGCATGGATATTATGACTTTTACTAGACTCTGAAAGATAAGCATCCTTACAAACCTCAAGAGTTAGTAGATCGAGCATGTTAACATTATAAACTTCTCTCGCATGCTCTCCCTTCATTGCCAAATTGCACACGTAGTTGATCCTACTTTCCCCTTTATCAACAAAAACCATTGCACCGCCGCAAGTGCCACAACGAGCGAGACTTTTTAATAAGGGAATCTTACCGCTTGACGTATCTCTACCTTGCTTTTTTGTATTTTTAACCTGAAGCCTACGAAATGTGTCATCATCGATTAATGCTGGATAATAGTTTTCCATAACATGAGTAAAACCTTCTATCGTATAGCTTTTCTCTCCAGTCAATGAACGTCTACTCCATAACTGACTAATAGCAATGTAGTCCCATGTATTTGACTGTTTAACTTTGCCTTTCGTTCTAGTCGGTTTGTATTCAAAATGGTTATCCAAATACTTTTTGATTTTTAAGTCACCGTAACCTGCGATCTTCATTTCAATCGCTTTTTTCACACCTGCTGCATTAATATTAAATTCATGGGTGGGTTGATCTATCCAAAAAGGGCTTCGCCCCAAAGAGCTTTGAGGTTCACCCGTCTCTTTCCACCGCTTCAAACTTTGTTTAGCGGCATCAATCATACGACTAGATTTATTTTTGGATTCATTATGAGCACGTTCAAAGGTGATGGTTGCAATAATATCATCAGCCGCGTTATGTGCTCGATAGAGATGATTGTCAACGATAGAGTAGACACTGACTCCGTTGTTGGTTAGGTCTAAGTAGGTTTGTTTAGCGTGACCAATTTCTAGCCGTGAAAGCCTATCCAGTGAGTAGACAACAATGATGCTCCCCTTAGCAATCACACCATCTTTGATAGCCTGAAGGAAAGTACCTAACTCATGTTTTAGGTGCTGACCGTGAAAAGCCGACTTACCAAGATCCTGATAAGTTTCTTCAGCTAGCGGTAGTTGATGCTCTAGAGCAAGAGCCTCAAGAACTTTATCGTTAATCTGCATCGCCACCCCTGAGCCTTTCTTTTGTTCAAGGGTTGAGACACGGGTATAGCTATAAATCTTCGGGGTGGTGGTATTTGAGAGGTTTGACGACACTATCTAATCCTTCGATTTTTAGAGCAAGGCATAGCTGCATTAAATCACCCAACTCGCCCGAAGGAAACTGTTTTTTATTAGCGAACCACAGCAAATATTCTTCAGGTAAGTCAATCAGTGTACGACCCGCGTACTTTCCAAATGGCATCTGCATTCGAGCCAACTTAATCAGATTCTCTTTCTCTAGCACTATTCGGCCTTTCTATGCGTCATCTATGTTCTGTAGAGTATCACCTAAACGTTCAACCCAATAGTTGATCGCATCTTTGGCATCATCTAGCGAATCAATCATGGTTGAAAAATCTTTATTCCCCGCTTCTCGGTCGATTGCAGCAAATAATGGAGTACCCTCTTGAGCATCACTGACCAACAACTCTACACTCGCACTCCCAACATTAGTGTGTTCTCCTGTTGTCACCTTAGATATGGTTGACATCGCAAGACCAAACGGCAGAACGCTGCTCGTTACAGCTAAGATCGGGTTGGGCGTTTCAACGTTACTCAGAGCGATACTCAGGCGTAATGTTTTACCCGTAGGCTCATCGACGATTGTTTTATGAGGCGATATTTTCTCTTCCAAACGCGCAACCATGTGGGTAGTGAGCACCTGAATTTCGTCCTGCTCTAACGAACCTTCTTCTGCCAAAACAAAAATTTGGTCGATCACTACAGAATCGTAATCATCTAACTTGGATTTCAAACGCTGTGCGTCACGCAGACCGATTCTGGCCCAAACTAAGTCAACACCACCGTCAGGACCTGGCTGAAAATCTTCATAACTGGTGAACTTGGTTGCGGTTTTAATTGGACCGCCTGCACAACCAAACAAAAAAATGCTGGTTGTAACAAGCAAGAGAAGTTTTAAAGGTTTCATAGCGCACTTACATTAAATAGAAAAATCCAACTAAGTATGCCATACCCTATGTGAGAAGATTGTAGAAAAAGGGGTTAAAACTCAGAGCTAGCTCTAAAATTAGTCATGCTGCACGGTATGAGCATACTCTACAATCACCTGATTTCCTTCGATATAAGCGTTTTGAATCTCGCCATCAACACTCATTCTACTTTTCAAATACACCACTTTAGGTCCAGACTCATTACCTTCTTTAAGTGAAGGGAACACATTTCTAGGTTCTAAATGAAGTAAACGGCAAAAGTGACTGATGAAAGACATGGTCAATGGCGTCTCCCCTCGCAGTACATTTGAGAAATCAAGCTGGTTCATCCCTAGCTTTTTTGAAAACTCCATCTGCGTAATTCGCATTCTCGATTTTTGTGACATCCACGTTTGATACAACGCATCTCTGTCTTGTTCTGTGAATTCCATACCGACTCCTTTATATAATTCATACCAATCAATTGTCCGTTTTTTCATACATGACATGTCAGAGTTCGGTTAGTGGAAACCAAAGGTTTGGTTTTGATATGAGCACAATTGTTCTACAGAACGAAACACAAAGACTCAAAGTATTCACAAAAACGATTAGAGCAAATACTTTCTTTATTTATATCAATAATTTATACATTAACTTAAGAAATATATAGCAAGTTAATTTGTATTAAGAATTAAAAGTTCGAGATTGGCATTCCACATTTCAATCGATTGATTCGCATTTATAAAACTGGTTGGCTACATTTCGTTTGCTCAAACGCACTTCTGGCAAACTATTTGAAAGAATAGGACGCAAAGCCACCGGTCTGTCGACAAATATTCTGTCTATGATAGCGGGGCCGCCACTTAATAGGATTTAAGTGTAAATGCATGCCGGAGTGTTCTCTTTTTTGTCGGCCAAATACAGTAAGGACAAATAATGAAACAACTCCCAAAAAAATCACTCATCGCACTATCGCTACTTAGCGTAAGCGGTGCAAGCTTCGGTCACGGTTATGTCTCTGCATACAACAATGGCGTTGCTGAGAGCCGTGTTGCTCTATGTAAGTTCCCCGCGAGTGATACGCAAGAGAAAAACACCAACTGTGGTGGTATCCAATACGAGCCACAAAGTGTGGAAGGCCCTGAAGGCTTTCCTGAAGTCGGCCCTGCTGATGGGAAAATCGCCAGTGCGCAATCTTCTTTAGCAGCAGCACTAGACGAGCAAAAAGCAGATCGCTGGGTTAAACGCCCTATCAAGTCTGGTTCTCAGTACTTTGAATGGACGTTCACAGCTAACCACAAGACTCGCGATTGGAAATATTACATTACTCAACCAGACTGGAACCCAAACCAGCCTTTGGCGCGCAGCTCCTTTGACTTAACGCCATTCTGTGTTGTTGAAGGCAATATGAAACAGCCACCGATGCAAGTAAGCCACTTGTGTAATGTGCCAGAACGCGAAGGTTATCAAGTGATCCTTGCGGTATGGGATGTAGGTGACACTGCTGCGGCTTTCTACAACGTTATCGATGTGAAGTTTGATGGCGACGGCCCTATCATTCCTGATTGGGATCAAGGCGGTCAAATCAACCCAACACAAGACCTGAATGTAGGTGACGCTGTTTACACTCGCGTATTCGATCAATCCGGTGAGAACGCTTCATACAGCACTGAGCTTGTGATTGAAAGTTCTGAGCAAGGCAAAGCCAATAATTGGTCTTACGCTCTTTCTTCTAAAATCAACCAAGAGCAGACGCAAATCAAAGCAGGTCAATTGAACGACCAAGGTGATTTCGCCCCCGTTTACGGCACTAACCCTGTTTATCTAAAAGCAGGCTCTGGCTTTAACAGTGTAGAAATCGGCTACAAGATTGATACTCCAGAACCAGAGCATGAGCTAGAAGTAACAGGCCTAGAGTCAGAGTACATTATCGATGAGAGCCAACCTACCCAGCTAGATCTTACGTTAGCGGCAACAGGCGATATTCAAGCTGAACTCACCGTGTACAACCATCACCGTGAAGCACTTGCCTCTCAGAAATCTGAATTAGCAGACGGACAAGTTGAAGGTGTTCAGCTGACTCTTTCTAAGTCTGAAGCTGGCCACCACATGCTTGTGGTTGTGACGAAAGATGACCAAGGTAACTTAGTGGATCAGAACACGCTTGATTTCCATCTGATGGACGAGCAAACACCGCCACCAGCAGGCGACTACGACTTCGTGTTCCCAGAAAGCATTGAGTCTTACACAGCAGGAACAAAGGTTCTGAGCAGCGACGGCGGCGTTTATCAGTGTAAAGAGTTCCCATACTCTGGTTACTGTGTTCAATGGGCTCCAACAGCAACTCAGTACGAACCAGGTGTCGGTTCACACTGGCAAAGTGCTTGGAACAAAGTGGACTAAGTACTCGCTAGATACTTACTTTGTATTAAGTGCGTTTTAGTCATCAACCAAACAAAAACGGATGCCCAAAGCATCCGTTTTCTTGTTCAGTAAAAGTAAAAACACCCGTTGTTAAAGTAGATAGTGGTCTGCCAACAGAGCAACAAACAAGATCATGAGATGATAGATGGAGAACTTAAAGGTCTTCATCGCCATATTAGGCTCATCACGATACTTAAGTACCCAAGCGTGGTAAACAAACCCACCGTTGAGCACCAATGAAGCGCTCAAATATATCCAGCTGCTCATGCCGACTAACACCGGCAATATACACACGATGCTCAACAACAAGGTATAGAGCAAAATAGAAGTCTTAGTGTATTCGATTCCGTGGGTCACAGGCAGCATGGGGATATTCACTTTGGCATACTCATCACGACGATGAATTGCCAACGCCCAGAAGTGCGGAGGCGTCCAAATAAAGATGATCATCACCAACAACCAAGCATTTGAGTGCAACTCATTGGTAACCGCCGTCCAACCCAATAGCGGAGGCATTGCACCTGCGATCCCAGCAATCACGATGTTTTGTGGCGTCGCTCGCTTTAAGTACATGGTATAAATCACTGCATAACCCAACAAGCTTGCAAAAGTTAGCCAAGCGGTGAGTTGATTGACCCACACGACAAGCGTGACGAATCCAAGTAAGCCGATACCCGCTGCAAAGCTGAATACACGCACACTACTCAGCTCACCTGACGGTAAAGGTCGTCGGTTTGTTCGAGTCATCTGACCGTCGATCTTTTTATCGATCAAGTGGTTAAATGCAGCTGCTGAACCCGCCATTAGTCCTATCCCAATCATTCCGCACAGTGCTTGCTGTAAAGGTAAGCCATTAGGCACAGCCAGACACATCCCGACCAATGTCGTCAGCAACATCAAAGCAACCACTTTAGGCTTGGTCAGCGTTAAGTAAACTTTCCAAGTGGCTTTGTTCTTTGCAGCCATTTCGTTACTTAAAGCTATGTCGTTGTTGGCTGTTATCTTATGACTTAAGGTTGCGTCTTGAACCACTACTTCATGTTGTGTTGACGTTCTACTTACCATGATTACCTCCTTGTAATACACTGTTCTTCACCAAGCTCTCACTCGGTTTGCGTTGCCACACCACAAAATTGGTTACAACCATGCTGATGAGCAACATCGCTGCGACTAGGTTATGCAAAACCGCAACTGAGATTGGCAGGTGAAACCATACATTGCTGACCCCAAGACTGATTTGAGTGAACAACACGATTGCGACAATCACGCTTAGCTTTTGATGGGGCGCTTGGCCAAACTTCCATAACTGATACACGACCATCAGCACCGTTAACGTCGCCACAATAGCCCCAAACCTGTGCATGACATGGATGGTGAGCCTTGCAGGATACTCCAACACACCAAACTCATAATTATCATGTCCGCGTTGAGCAAAATCGAACGCATTTTTGAAATCGAGGTAGCTCATCCAGTTACCTTCACAAATAGGCAGTTGGGTACACACCAAAGCGGCATAGTTTGACGATGTCCAGCCACCAAGTAGTATCTGCCCAATCACAATGAGTAATCCAAAGAGCGCCCAAACTTTAAGTGATGGAGAATAAAAAGCCTCGCCAAAACGGCTTTGGAATTGAGACAAACGACAGTAGAGCAGACACAACAGTGACAACAGTGTGAAGCCCCCCATCAAATGCGCCATAACCACAACGGGCATCAACTTGAGAGTCACCGTCCACATTCCAAGCAAAGCCTGAAAAATCACAGTGGCTGAAATAAGCAAAGGAAGCCCAATCGAAGTAATATTCTTTTTAATACACCAAGCTACAACGACAAAGATAAGCAGCCCTAATGTTCCTGCAAAGTAGCGATGTATCATCTCAATCCAAGCTTTATCTGCTTCGAGAGCTCGCTCTGGAAATTGCAGATTGGCTTGATTCACCGCTTGGGCATCAGAGGGCACGGTGATCTTTCCGTAACAACCCGGCCAATCAGGACAGCCAAGGCCAGCATCAGACAAACGTGTATAAGCGCCGAGAACAATCACGGTAAGGGTTAACAAGATAGTTAATCTCATCACGAGCATCAGTAAATCAGGGGCTTTATTCTGCATCGTTTATCTCCCTATACTTATTCCCTTTCGTTGCTTACACTCAAGCATTAGCTCCATCTGCTAAAGCTTATAGACTTAAGCTTTAGTTGATAATCCTATCAACTACCCAACTCGTGACAGTTTGAGAAGCTTTCTTAAATCATGAATCATGCCTTTAGATTGACCAACTAACTGCGAAAGATCAGAAACGCTTTTGTACTCCATGACCAACTGTCCTAGTGGGTCAATAATGACAATGGAAGCAGGCGAAAACTCGGTACTTAACTGATCACCACCAGCTAACAAAGATAGAGCAGGCTTATCGAGCGAACCCGATAACGAGTTCCCCTCCGATACAAAAACAACGGGGGTCACCCGCTCTTTGTTTTTACCTAGCGCCAAATAGCTTTGATTCAAATAATGGAGCTGTTGCTCACACAAGCTTTCGCACTCTGTGGGAGCAATATAACCTACTAACCACCCTTCTCCAGCCATGGGTACCGTTATGCCAAAATCCGCTAGTGTGGTTCTGGGTTCTATCAATTCGCCCGAGTTAGTGACACCTGAGGTATACCAATTCTGGTCCAGCACGGTTTTGGCAATAATCGCAGGTAATGCGAAAATCAAAAATAATCCGATTAATACCAGACGTCCCTTAGTCTGGCGGCTTTTAAGCTCAGCCATGTTTGCATCGGTGCTTTCCTGGTTCATTTGCGCTTGAGATTTATCCATATTTCTTCCTTATGGTAAGCACTGCCTTTAAGTCGCTATTTCAATCTCGAGTGCCTACTTCTTATTCATGTGGCTATTTTTCTTAAAATATCGGAACCCTATCAACAACATCAAAAACAAAAGTACGGCAGCCATTACAAACCATTGAAATGAGTAACCAAAGTGCTTCTCAGATTTCATCGCCGTTGGACGCCATAACATTTCATAGGGCCATGAATCTAAACTCTGAGGTTGGAAGACAAAGGGCAGTACTTCTTGCCCGGTGTACTCTGATAACGCTGTTATGTTTAGGTTTTGGATTCTATTTGGTATCGTATTTTCTAAAGCTAACTCATGGCTTAAAGGATTCACCGAACGTGTATACAAACGCCCTGACATTTTGGTTGGTAGTGTGATGCTTCCTAGTTGTGGGAGTTCTCTTCTGTCACTGCTCGCTGCAACGAACCCAAGATCGATCAATAACTGTTTTTCAGCCACTAAGGATTTGTTGTCATCTTCAAAGCGAACCTCACCCAACATGTAAATCACATAGCCTACCGTTCCTTGGTTAATCTGGTTGTCTAACAAAACCACTAAACCATTGGGTGTTTCCAGCTCCACGTCAACTCTTAAGCCATTTAAAGACGGCAGTTCAGATGCACCTTGCATTTGTGTACGCGAGCCCTTCCATTCAGAGATCACCGTATCCAACGACCTAGACGATTGCTGCGCTCTTTCTGATAGCTGCTGTTCATAGCGCAATTTCTCGTTACCTCGCTCTAACTGCCATAAACCCAACTTGATTAAAATGCCGACTGAAACCACAGTTAAAACAACCGCTATCCAAAAACCTTTACTGCGGAACTTGTGTTCATCATCAATCAATCGGTTTGGAGTTATCACTATGGCGTCATCTACCTTTGTGTTGTTGTTTAAAATTGTGTTGGTCGCTTTGCTGTTCTTCATCGCTTTCAACTTGATGAAAGGCCTAATCCAAATCGCCTCGGGCAAACACAATGGCAAAAGACTGAGCCACTTCTTGGGTCGTCGTGTGATGTGGTCAGCTGTTGTCGTGTTACTGTTATTACTGGCTTTAGGTTCAGGAGTGATAACTCCCAACCCTCGCCCCTATTAATTCCCAATAGGCTCAGCAGTTAGAGCACATACACAAACACAAACAGACCTAACCAAACCACATCGACAAAGTGCCAATACCAACTGCCCGCTTGGAACGCAAAATGGTCTTTCGGAGTGAAGTGGTCTTTCGCAACCCTTGCTAGCAACACAATCAAAAAGAGGGTTCCTAAACAGACATGCAAGCCATGGAATCCAGTCAGTAAGAAGAATGTGTTGCCATAGATACCGGATTGAAGTGTCAGCCCCATCTCTTGATAAGCATGAAGGTACTCTTCAACTTGGAAGAACAGGAAGAAGCCAGCCAGAACAATGGTTATCTCCAGCCAAACGATCAAAGCCATACGCTTGTTCTGTTCAAGGCTTAGGTGCGCCATGTGCAGCGTCACAGAGGAAAGCAGCAGTATAATGGTGTTCTTAAGCGGGATACCTTGCCAAGACATGGCTTCTGTCGTTACGCCACCTGGTGTAGTCGTTAGCGGCCAGATTGATTGGAACATAGGCCACAATACTTCATGGGTCATTTCATTATTGCCCGCCCCACCAATCCAAGGCACAGAAATCATGCGAGCATAGAAAAGCGCACCAAAGAAAGCACCGAAGAACATGATTTCGGAAAAGATAAACCAACTCATGCCTTGTCGAAACGAACGAGATATCTGCTCAGAATAGAGACCACTTAATGATTCCGTGATCACATTGCTAAACCAACCTGCAAGCATGTAAAGCAACACACAAAATCCGACTAACAGCACTGCTTTTCCAAACACACCACCAGCGGCATCAGTACCCATGTTTTGTACCGTCAAGCCAGCGCCAACCGCGACCAAAAACAGTGCTACAGCACCCACCAATGGCCAGTGGCTTTGATGTGGAACGAAATAAACTTCCTTTTTAGAACTCATCGCTCAACTCCTTATGTTGATACTAGTTCTGTAAATCCCTAATTACTTGCGAGTACGTTAGGCTCAGACTTATTGGCTGCTGCACCCACCTCATTCGTGATATTGAATAATGTATAAGAGAGCGTAAGCGTATGTATCGATTCTGGAATATCTGGCTCAATGTAAAATATCAAACCCATTTCTGCACTTTTGTGCCCGTCCAATGGCTGCTGATTAAAACAAAAGCACTCCATCTTATTAAAGTAGGTCGCTCCCATACCTGGAGACACCGATGGTACAGCCTGACCAACCAATGAACTCGCAGATAGATTCTTCGCGATGTAATTGGTTTGAACTACCTCTCCTGGATGAACCTCTAGCACACGTACTTCAGGCGAGAACTGCCACGGCATATCTGGCTTAATGTGCGACATGAATTCCACTCGAACAGTACGAGAATAGTCGGGCTGCATTCCCTGAGGTTGCACCGCTGAAACGGTATTAGTTTTGCCATTGATCCCTAAAGCCTCACACATCACATCGTAAAGTGGCACCAAAGCAAAACCGAAACCAAACATCGCAACCACACTCAACACCAAGTAGCCCGTCAGCTTTTTAGACGATCGCTTATTAGATAGGCGCTTTGGCTGTTTTTTAACTTGATCGGAATCGCTTTGCTTATCACTCATAGCTAATTCCTCTAATCTACTTTAGGTGGATGAGTAAAGGTGTGGTGAGGCGCAGGGCTTGGTACTGTCCACTCAAGTCCTTCCGCTCTGTCCCAAGGCTTGCTTGGTGCAGGCTCTCCGCCTCTTACGCACTTAATAGCCAGCCATAAGAAAATCAACTGAGACAACCCAAAGGCAAAACCACCAATCGACACGACTTGGTTAACGTCAGCAAATTGAATGGCGTAATCTGGAATACGACGCGGCATGCCCGCTAGCCCTAAAAAGTGCATCGGGAAGAACAGTACATTAACTGAGATTACCGACGTCCAGAAATGCCACAAACTGAGCTTGTGGTCGTACATATGCCCAGTCCATTTCGGCAGCCAGTAATAGGCGGCGGCCATAATTGAGAACACAGCACCTGTCACCAGAACATAGTGGAAATGAGCTACAACAAAGTAGGTATCGTGGTATTGGAAATCAGCAGGTACGATAGCGAGCATCAATCCGGATAACCCACCAATCGTAAACAGAACAATGAAAGCAATAGCAAACAGCATTGGCGTCTCAAAGGTCAAAGCACCCCGCCACATGGTCGCTACCCAGTTGAAGACTTTCACACCTGTCGGCACAGCGATCAACATGGTGCAATACATGAAGAACAATTCGGCAAATACTGGCATACCCGTGGTGAACATGTGATGCGCCCAAACCAAGAATGACAGCAATGCGATACTGCAAGTCGCGTATACCATCGAGTGATAGCCAAACAAACGCTTGCCACTGAATGCAGGGATGATGGCTGAGACAATACCAAAAGACGGCAAGATCATGATGTACACTTCGGGGTGACCAAAGAACCAGAATATGTGCTGGAACATCACCGGATCACCACCACCAGCGGCATCAAAGAAGCTTGTTCCAAAGTATTTGTCGGTCAGTACCATGGTGACCGCACCGGCCAGCACCGGCATAACGGCTATCAGTAGGAAAGCGGTAATTAACCAAGTCCATACGAACATCGGTAACTTGAACCAAGTCATGCCCGGCGCTCTCATATTGACAATGGTTACGATCACGTTAATCGCCCCCATGATCGAACTGATCCCCATAATATGTACTGAGAACACGAATAGTGCAGTGCTGTCCGGGCCATAAGTTGTCGAGAGTGGCGCATAAAAAGTCCACCCAAAGCTCGGGCCACCACCCTCTGTAAACAAAGACCCTATCAAGATTAGAAAAGCAAACGGCAAGATCCAGAAGCTGAGGTTATTCATTCTCGGCAAAGCCATATCTGGAGCACCGATCATCATTGGGATCATCCAGTTAGCTAACCCCGTAAATGCTGGCATCACCGCACCAAACACCATGATCAAGCCGTGGACTGTGGTCATTTGGTTGAAAAAGTCTGGTTCAACAAGCTGCAGACCCGGTTGGAATAGCTCCGCACGGATCACCATCGCCATGGCACCACCCGTTAAGAACATCACAAAACTGAACCACAAATAAAGTGTCCCGATGTCTTTATGATTGGTTGAATACAACCAACGAGCCCAACCTTTAGGTGCCGCATGTGATTCGTGTTCATCAACAGGTAAATCATTATTATCCAAGGTGCCTTCCGCAGAATGGCTCAGTACTTGGTCTTCTGCTGGAGCCGATTTCACCGGCTTATTGATTGGTGAACTCATAGCTGCTCCTTAGCATCACTTTGTGCTTCGTCCGATGAGCCCTGTTCGTCAGGTGCTTGGGCTCCGCCTTCTTGTTTAACTTTGTAAGCGTTAATATCTAAAGCCTGAACAATATCGCCTGTATCATTGCCCCAAGCGTTTCTTTGATAAGTCACTACCGCTGCGATCTCTTTCTCGGTTAACTGATTATCGAATGCTTGCATCGCCGTGCCGCCACGACCATAAACAATGGTGTCGATATGAACACCCACATCACCAAGGGCAATAGGACTTCCTTTGATGGCAGGGAATGCCCCGGGAATACCCTCACCGTTAGCTTGGTGGCAAACCGCACATCGAGTTTTGTAGACCTCTTCACCGATAGCGTTCAGCTCGTCCAACGAAAGTGACGCATCTAATGCATCTTTCGCGGCTTGTTGTTCGGCTAGCGCCAACTCTTTTTGCTCTGCTAGCCATGCGTCAAATTCATCTTCTTCCATGGCATGCACCACTATCGGCATGAAACCATGAGCACGACCACATAGCTCAGCACATTGGCCGCGATATACCCCAGGCTCATCGATTTTTGTCCAAGCCTCATTGATAAAGCCTGGAATGGTATCTTTCTTAACGGCGAACGCTGGCACCCACCATGAGTGAATTACATCGTCGGAAGTCATCAAGAAGCGGACTTTTCGGTCAATAGGCAATACAAGTGGCTTATCAACTTCTAGTAGGTAATGCGCGCCTTTCACTTCGATGCCTTCAATCTCTTTGTCGCTGGTCGCTAGAAGGCTGAAGAATTCGACATCCTCACCAAAGTAGCTGTAATGCCATTTCCATTGTGATCCAGTGATTTTAACTGTCAGGTCTGATTGGGAGGTATCTTCCATCGCTATCAAGGTTTTGGTGGCTGGTATGGCCATAGCGATAAGGATGATAATAGGGATAATAGTCCAGAGGATTTCGACTTTGGTACTTTCATGAAAATGAGCAGCAACTGCGCCCTTCGATTTCCTGTGCCTCAAAATCGAATAAAACATCACACCAAAAACAACAAAGGCAATCGCACAACAGATGTAGAAGATCAGCATATGAAGTTCATACACCTTACCACTGATCTCAGTGACGCCTTGAGTCATGTTGTAATCACTGCTTGCGTGCACTAAAGGCGATACTAAAAGCACAACAAAACTCTTCAAAAGCCACGCTAGCCTAACCAGTAATCTTTTCAAAAGATCTCTCCTTATCCTTCCTAATTGGATACTTGCGACCTAAATGTCGTTGCGAGCTATATGTCATTCAGAGCTGGACAACATTCATTGTTATTCCGGCTACACATGAAAAGGCTGAATCTCAATCTACAACTCACATGAAATTAGCCTGTAAGTGGGCTACTGACCTCATATAACCTAAGAACTAATACGGTTCAAAAGCGTTGGAGGTTTCCATGAAAGATTCAAAAACGGCGAACTTGTTAAATTTTGTTATATTTATGTAAAAGGCTAGTTAGTGATATCCAATTGTTCAAGGTAAGTTTACTTACTAAACAGTCAATTATTTGAAGTGGCTTAATCTACATGCCTTCTTGCCGTTGGAATTTAATTTATATCGAGTTTTACGATTGCCCTCATGGAAATGATAATCAATATCAATTAAGTTAAATCCAACAGTAAGTCATACAGACATTTAAAGGTTTAGTGATTATGCAAGATGCAATGAACTGGTTAGCGAGAGACCCAGACCCAAGAACTCGTGAAGAGCTTCAGCACCTCATCGACGAGGAGATGCACGACGAATTAGTAGACCGCTTTACTCAACGATTAGAGTTCGGAACTGCGGGACTAAGAGGTAAAGTCGGATGCGGTCCAAATCGAATGAACCGTTTAGTCATACAGGAAACAGCAACCGGACTCGGCCACTACTTAATCGAACATGTCGCTAATGCTACCATTCGAGGAGTGGTCGTGGGTTACGACGGCCGATTAGACTCAAAGCAATTCGCCATTGATACAGCTTCTGTGCTCACGGCTTTGGGTATTAAGGTATACCTTACATCTCATGTAGCAGCGACACCTATCGTCGCCTTTGGTATTGAGCATTTCAATGCAGCTGCGGCTGTTGTTGTTACAGCTAGCCATAACCCTCCGGAATACAATGGCTTCAAAGTATACTGGGAAAATGGCGCGCAAATCATTCCACCTCATGATGCAGGCATTGCCGCTGAAATCGATATCGCATCAACCAAGCCAATCCCTTTAATGAGTTTAAGTGATGCTGAAACGCAAGGTAAGTTAGTATGGTTAACTGAAGGTTATTATCAGACGTATCGCGCTGCGATCAATCAGAGCCCATACGTGAGTAAAGAGAAGGAATCGGCAAACACCACCATCACTTACACCGCTATGCATGGTGTGGGCGCACAAATGGCTGAGGATCTTCTTCATGATTCTGGTTTCCATAAGGTGTTCAGCGTGGCCGAGCAAAGAGAGCCTGATGGTAACTTCCCAACCGTGAACTTCCCGAACCCGGAAGAAAAAGGCGCAATGGATCTGGTGGTCAACCTAGCGAAAAGTGTCGATGCCGATATTGCTTGTGCCAATGACCCTGATGCGGACCGATTTGCAGTTGCTGTGAGGACAGATGATGGCTCATACAAAATGCTAACTGGCGACCAAGTAGGTGTGTTATTCGCACATTACTTACTGTCAAAGCCACACGCCAAAAACCAGTTAGTTGGCAACAGTATTGTCTCTTCAACCTTGCTTGAAAAAGTGGCTCAATCTCATGGTGCGACTTATTTCCAAACGCTGACCGGGTTTAAATGGTTAGCTAATATTGGCATGCAATTAGAAGATGAGAATAACGAGTTCTTGTTCGCCTATGAAGAAGCGTTAGGCTACACCATTGGTACTCAGGTACGAGATAAGGATGGGCTATCGGCTATCGTCGTGTTTGCTCAATTGGTTGAAGAGTTAAAATCTCAAGGCCGAACGGTTTGGGATCTCCTTGCTCAGATTTCATTTGAACATGGGGTTCACACCAACGCGCAACGAAGTATTGCCCTAGACCCAAATTCACCGTCGATTGGTTCTAAACTCCGCTCGGCTCAGCCTAAAGCCATAAACGGTGTCGCTATCTCTGTGATTGAAGATCTACAGTCTTCTCTGCGCTTTGTTATTGGCGGCAATACCGAAGCGATCAATCTACCTTCCAGTGATGTGCTCATCTATCACCTCGAAGATGGCTCACGCATTATCGTAAGACCTTCGGGCACTGAGCCAAAAGTGAAAGTCTATTATGAGACGGTAACAAGATTTGAAGGGACAGAAACGTACGAAGACACTCGCCTGCGCGGTGAGAAGTACATGGAGAACCTGATTGAGCAACACCAGCAGGAACTGAATTCTTAACGACTGACATGTTCAACGTATAACAGCTAAGAACAAAAATGGACGCTTAGAGCGTCCATTTTTTTCGGCGACTAACCCCGGAAGTATGTTTTGGTTGTGAGCTTACGACGTAAAGAAAGAAGACAGCATCCAGATCGCCAATACGATGAAGACCCCGCCCATCACTTTTTGTTGATAGGTGCGAAACTTAGCATTTTCCACCAGAGACTTACCAATCGTACCCACTAAAGCCACCAGCAAAAAGTTGAACGTTAGGCCAAGAACATTCAATAATAAACCCAGAACAAGCATCTGCTCACCGGAAGTCGCTTCAATATTCGTCGACACGAACTGAGGCAAAAACATCACAAAGAACACCAACGCTTTAGGGTTAAGCAGGTTACTGATTAGCGCTCTTTGGTAGTAGGCTTTTGCTGCAAAGTTATCGCTTAGCTCAGGCGCGCTCCCCTGTTCTGTCCGAAGGCAATCCCACCCCATTTTCAATAAGTAGGTTCCGCCTAAAAGATGAAGGGCTTTTAAAGCTATTGGGCTCATCGCAATCAATGCTGAAACACCCATTGCAGCCAATACTGTCAGGATGATTCCGGAAGTCGCGTTACCTAAACTTGCGAACACACCAACCTTGCGGCCATAGCTCATACTTGAGCTCGCGATGAGTAACATATCAGGGCCAGGTAAAAGGAGAAGTGCAACAACGGCAGTCAGGTAGACAGGTAAAATGGTTAAATCGATCATGGGTTTCAGCATTGATAAAAACGGAGGCGAATTTTATATCAATTACCAACACCCTTCCAGATGCAATTAGTGGTAATGCGGGAGTATATTCGAATTAAAAACCAACTTTAATCACTTGTACCAACTTATTAACTAAACATAGAGTATTAATTAACTCGCTACCCACTCAATCTCAATCAGTGTCGTTTCACCACACTTTAGACGACCAAGGAATATATCACCTCGATGCACCTCACCAACGCCTTTGGGGGTTCCTGTCATTACAACATCGCCATCAAGCAAAGTCGTGTAAGAGGTTAACTCTTCGAGGATAGTTTGTGGAGAATAAAGCATCTGCTCTACGTGCCCTTTTTGAACGCGAACACAATTAATAAACAGCTCCAGATTTAAGTCTGTGATATCTAGGTTATCTGTTGGAACAAAGCGACTAAATACGGCTGAACCATCAAACGCTTTGGCCCGCTCCCAAGGTAAGCCTTTCGCTTTTAAGCTACTTTGTAATTCACGTTTGGTAAGATCTAACCCTAAACCCACAGCGGAGTATTGACCATTTTTAACGATGAAGCAGATTTCTGCTTCGTAGTGCAGGGCTTCTTGATGAAAAGAAGACAGAGAGGACGTAACACTGGTGCTCGGCTTATTGAAAACCACCATAGAGTCTGGGATTGCATTATTGAGTTCTTCGATGTGATCGACATAGTTACGCCCAACACACAGCACCTTAGTTGGGGTTGCGGTTCGCTTCGAATTCATTAATTGTTCCTGCTCTACAACGCTGCTCATAGTTTGTCCCTGAACTATTTTTTGGAGTGAGAAGTTTAACGCATCATAAAATGAGAGTCTTCGACAAGATGGTTACCAATATCTAAATTCTGATCTTTAGCTCAATTAAATGATTTAAATACTTTTATCCGAAGATCACGACATATAAGAACTGATGACACGAGCTATAGCTGCGTAGATGAAATGAATGGCTGGGGAACATGAAGGAAAAGGCAAAACAGATACGTATAGAACGAAAAAAGCCCTCTCCAACCAAAAGGTTTGAGAGGGCTTAGCATGGTGTCTAGGACAGTATCCTAAAAGGTAAACTTAAGGAGTAAACACTATGCTAAATAAGTCTGCGACTTATAGGTAGTAACGAGCACCAAGTAGCCATTGGTCGTCAGCTTTTTCTTTGTAAACGCCAGAACCTTGTAGGTCGAACTGGTAGCCAGCAAAGCCAACGAACTGAGATGTAAAGTTGTATTCAGCTTGTAGAGCTGAAGTGCTGTATACTGTTTCGCTGTTCTTGTCGTCTTCTACCGCTTCGTAGTTAACGCTTAGGTTAAGGCTGTTAGACAGAGCGTAAGATGCCAATAATTCAATAGCCACTGTTTCTTCTAGTACAATGCTAGCAGAACCTACTTTCGCAGAGTTCATGTAGTTGTTCATCGCGTATACACCAGCAAGGTATAGACCTTCTGTGCCGTATGAACCGTAAGTTGCACTTACTACGTGTGAATCAGCAGTTTTTGAAGCAAAGCCAATGTAGTCCACATCACCAGTGTTGTACGCGTAGTTTGCCGTGAAACCAGCAATTGCGTAGTTCAATGCAACTTGACCACGATTACCGTATGTAGTTGCGCCATCAACCTTACGACCTTGCCATGCAACAGCTGCACCTAGAGAGCCAGCATTACCGAAGTCTAGAGCGTTTGAGTAGCTCACCATCTCTTCGCCACGACCAGTACCTAGGTTACCGTGATCGTCGTAGATGAAGTCGTTCGCGAACGCGATTGGCATATCTGCGACGCCAGCAACGTTGTAGTAAGGTGCCCATTGAGTACCTACAGCTGCACGGCCGTAATCGTCGTGAGAAACACCAACGTAACCAAGACGAGTAGTAAATGATTCTTCACCACCGTCTAGCATGTTTAGCGCCCATTCACCTTTAGCGTCAGCAGTAAAGCCGTTACCAAGTTCATGAGTTGCACCGAAGTTGATACGTGGAGATACAGTTTCTACACCGATGTCATCGCTGTTTTGACGGTCAGAGCTATTTACGTCACCAACTGCAACTGAAACGTGGCCGCCAACAGAGAATGTTGTGCCGTCTTCGTTGTAAAGTTCTACTGCAACTGCCTGTGTACCAAATACTGCACCAGAAATTGCTAGCGCTAAAAGTTTCTTATTCATTGTCATATCCATTTGTAACTGGGTGAGTTATTCACTAACAACCTCGTGCTTACGGAGAAGTTGTTACCTGCATTTAACAAGTAGGAAAACACTAATATACGAATGACAAAAAAGTTGCATTAAAATATATAAAATAAAACAAATCACACTATAAAAAACAAAAAATCAATATTAAACAAAAGGATAGAACACAAACCCGTCGTAACCTTTTTATATTTTGAGACTGAAACCTTGTCAGATTTTGATTTTTCAATCGTGAAAGTAGCATTAAAATTCAAAGCAACATATTACTCATTAGACCATTGAGTGACATACCTTTAGCTTTGAAACATTTTGTAACATACAGAGCTCGGCTGAAATATTTTGCTTTGTGAAACAATTCCCAATTTGAGCGAGGAAAAATCACTCAATTGAAAGTTCACTAGAAAAAATACAAAAAAAGGGCAACCAATAAGCAACTGGTCGCCCCTAATAACACATCATTAAACTCTTATTTGAAGCAAACTTCAGCCCAGCGAGCTAAACCTGCAGTTACCGAACCGAAATAGTTGCCACTCACAATAGGTACGTTAGGCACAGCTTGTTGTACAGCTTCACGAAGTATCGGTGAACGAGCTGAACCACCCGTCATGTAGATTACGTCTGGCTTTTTCTGGCCTTGTTGAATCGCTTCTTTAACCAACTCAATCATCTTAGACTTTGGTGTTTCAATCGCTTCAACCATCTGTTCGATTGAGATATCCACCTCGACCAATTCAGAGGCAACATTAATTGCAGCACGATATTGAGAGGATTCTGCCAGCGCGATCTTAGCTTCTTCCGCTCTGCGCACAATGCCGTAACCTAAAGTATCATGATAAACCTTCATCAAACGTTCTAGCTTTTGAGGCTCTGACGCTTCTTTACGAAGTAATTTCAATGCTGCTAGGTTTTCTCTTGAATAGAAATTCTTTTGAGCTTCAACATTATTAATCGCAATTGGATTCCAGAATTGAGTCAGTGGCATATCGATACCCGAAATGCCTTTGCTGCCCATACCAAAAGGTGACATCAGTTGTTTGAAAGCAAGATAGATATCTAGGTCATTGCCCCCTACCCTTTGTCCACTGTGTGCGAGCAAACTCTGGGTACGATCCGCTTTACCAGACCAAGTTGGTCCCATTTCTAACAATGAACAATCGGTGGTACCACCGCCAATATCCACAACCAATACCGTTTGGTTTTCAGTCAGTGTACTTTCATAATCAAGACCTGCAGCTACTGGCTCAAATTGAAAAGCGATATCAAAGAAACCGGCACGCTTAGCTGCGCGAGACAATATATCTTCAGCTTGCCTGTTTGCCTCTTCACCACCTCGACCATGAAAGTTAATTGGTCGGCCGATAACCGCTTGTTTGATCTGTTCTTGAGTCGTGCGCTCGGCTTGGTGCTTAATATTGGCCATCATGGCACACACCAAATCTTCGAAAAAGCTGACCTGAACATCGTGCAGTCCACTCGCACCAAGGAAAGACTTAGGGGACTTAACATAATAAACGTCGCGAGGGTCTTCTAAATAGAGAGCCAACGCAGCCTGACCAAATGCCATGTCTTCTGGCACTAGATCGATACTCTCTTCTCTGTTCAGAGCAATAGCACGTCGGAGTACTTGCTCACCGATCGCATCACTCGGCTTGATATTCAAGTGGCGGAATAGATGTTCAGAAACGCTTTCACGGGTGGGCGCAAACACAGTTGAGGGAATATAATGGTTGTTACCTTCTAGTGGTAACAGGCTTGGCTCTCCATTAACCATCGCCGCGACAGAACAGTTAGCTGTTCCATAATCAAATCCAATAAACATAGTATCCCCCACTCAACAAAAGGGGCAAGATGCTACCTGAAAAGCCTTGAAATTACGAGGTCATTTGCTTCTTTCGCTTGCTCATTTTTATTTTTCTGACTCTTAATAGCGAAACAAGTATGCTACATTTCAGCGCAAATGAATCACAGGTTAGATAAATGAAAACACCTTGCCGAGCGGCTTGTAAAAATAACGGTGGAATGTGCAGTGGCTGCTTTCGAACTATGGATGAGATTATAGGCTGGAAAAGCTTATCTGAAGACGAAAGACTGTCAGTCATGAATAACCTTAGCGGTGTAAGTTCCACTCACCAGTGTCCACAATGCAATGAACCGGCTCAGTGCGATATTAGTGCAGGTAAAGAAACGTGTTGGTGTTTTGAACTAGAGAAGAGAGATACTAACTCCGTACCTAAAACTGGGGTATGCATGTGTCGTAAGTGCTTGTCTGAGTTGCCGATTCAGTAGCCCACCAAGATAAAAGCCACTCAAAAAGAAAAAGCGAGAAAATCAAATCTCGCTTCAAAACACTTATTGTTTAGTAAGTATTTACTTCTTCTTTAAAGCAATTTACTTATTACTTAGCTTTTGCAACCAGCGCAGGCTGAGAAAACTGTATTCCGTTCCAGCCATGAACCATGAAGTTACGAATATTTTGATGATCGGTGTTCTTAGGAAAAGCTAGCACGTCGTTACGATAAAATTGACCAAAACAAGCAAGTGTTTGCTCTACTGATAGACCTTGCGCTAAACCAAAAGAAAAAATCTTACACGAACCATTATTTTGCCCTGCTGCATTCACCACCTCACCATTACGAAATTCACTCTCCGTAAAATCATAGTGAGCTTCAATCACCTGCATTGTTTCTTCAAATTGCACGCTTTCTGGAGTTTCAGCCAGAGTATTTAATAAGGTTTCCAGTTCCATTTACTATTTCTCCATCAAGTATATAACTGACAGCAGTGTATCTTGTTTTTCGGTAAGAGTAAGCCGTTGTTTACTTTGGACAGCGATTCACTTTTGGGCTTACAATGCTAATTACCTCAATGAAAGTAATGACATAGTTTTGTCAGGGCGTTATATTATTTTATCAAGCGGTTAACATTGTTCAGTAACGAATATGCATAAAGATAAGAACTTAGAACTGTTTAGATACCTTAAACCAGGTACAAAAACAGCAGCTGTATTAGAATTTGGCCCAGACGACTCCATCCAGATCAGTACACTTTATATCGGATACAAAGAAGATCAGTACCTTATCCTAGAGCTTTCACAAAAAGCGACAGAAGCTCTGACGCTCAGAAAACTCATCAATGTAGATATTATTGTTCGTGCTATCACAGATACTGAACTGGGGCATATTGTCGCCTTTAAAACCAATGTACTGGCTCATATCACCTCGCCCGCGCACCTTATTTTCCTGCGTCCTCCTTCGAGCTTTGCAAGCAAGCCTATCCGAGAACACGAAAGATACAAGGTACGCCTTAGCTGTGAAGTCACCTTTGATACTTTGTCATTGGATGCCACTTTGGTCGATTTTTCAGTTTCAGGTTGCGGCATTTATATCACGCAACAATCAGATATCGATGTAGGTTGGAAGATACAAGTAAACTCTGTCTTAAGTGAATACTTAGATAGTGAACTGGTCTACAAAGTGGTGAGCAAGAAACGACAAGGCCAAGGCTGGCTGTTAGGCATTCAGTTCCCTGAACACCTAGATATGAGTGACGAGTTAAAAACGCTGCTGTTAGAGCAGGCCTTTGTTGCCGGCTTTGTATAAATGATTTTATTCACAATACTTGATCTATAGCGCTTTCAAAGAGTCAAATTAGTATTTCGTTACATCCCAGTGTAAGTTTTTAAAATGAACAAATGCTTGGTGTAACGACTCTTCTTTAATAGGCTTTACAATCACGTAATTCGCTCCTGCAGCCATAAAGTTGTCTCTGGTTGAATCTTGAGCATCAGCGGTACACGCATAAATTGGAGCTGTGACACCAATTTCGCCTCTTAATTGCTGTGTAGTTTCAACACCACCTAGATTGGGAAGTTGGTTATCCATCAAGATAAGGTCATAGGCTGTCGCCTTAGCCATTTCTATCGCTTCTAAACCGTCTTTTGCCCAAGTAACTACCATTCCATATTTTTTGCAGAAAGCTTGAGCAATAAAGGCGTTAGTGTGATTATCTTCCACCAGCAGCACCTTCAAAGACCGGCTAAACAACGCCTCTGGCTCGATATTCACTTGTTGCTTAATGCTCAAGAGCGACTTAGAGCGCACTTCCACAGGAATTTCTATAATGAACTCCGAACCTTGTTCTATAACGCTTCGGACTTGGATGTCCCCCTCCAGCATATCGACAAGGTTTTTTACAATCGTTAAGCCCAACCCTGTTCCACCATACTCACGAGTAGTAGTCTCTTCAGCTTGAACAAAAGGTTCGAACACAGCATCAATTTTACTTTCATCGATACCAATACCTGTATCTTTCACTCGAACGACCAAACTAGCATGGTCTGAATTAAAGATACTTTCGAGTTCAAAGCTCACGGAAATGCCACCTTGGTGAGTGAACTTAAGGGCGTTACTCAGCAGGTTAAACATGATCTGGTTAAGACGCACTTGGTCGGTATTTATTTCGATGTCATCAACTATGTGATTCACAATAGTAAACGCTAATGATTTATCTTCACAAAGCGGACGATAAATGCTGTCCAACGTATTGACCAACTCCCCCAAACGGAAGTTTTTCTTTTGAATATTGAACTGCCCCTGCTCTATCTTTGAGAAATCCAAAATATCGTTAAGTACCGCAAGTAGATGCTCCGCACTATTACAAAGTACATCCACCTGTTCTCGGTTATCTTCACTGTGTATAGAGCGCTTCAGTAACTGAGAAACACCGAGAATACCGTTTAGTGGAGTACGAATCTCATGACTCATCTTAGCTAAGAAGTCTGCACGCACATTCGCAAGGTGTTCTGCTTCTTCTCTTGCTCGATCTGCTTGCCTCTCAGCTTCGATAAGCTTGGTAATATCTTGTCCTTGCACTACCACACCAGTGATACCGTGCTCAACGCTTATTGCAGACATGTTCCAGCGAAATACCTTCTTGCCAATCGGCACATTGATACCCGTTAGTTTCGAGCCTTGAACGACCATCTGAATATTCGGCAGCATTCGGGTTTCAAACTCTTGAGCCACCGATCCGTAATTGTCATCGGCATCAAATAACGCCATTCGAGCCGCGGGGTTCATCTGGATTAAGTCGCCTTTCTCAGACCAAACCAGGATCGGTGAGTGGGCAAAGTTAAAGAGATCTTGGAACTTTTGATTCTGTTCCGATAAACGCTCAAAGGTGTCTTCAAGGGTACAACCAATATGATGAAATTCGAAAATGTTAGAGCCATCGAACTTGCTGTACTCTTCGCCATCACTTGCTGAGCGAGTGAAATCCATCAGCTTATCTAGTTCAGCAGCGACCCTTCTTTGAATCCAAGTTCGCGCAAAAAAAGACATCAATATGATCACCACAATCACCACGATGATTGCGCGCTGATAATTCTCTTCTAACGCAATGAAATTGTTGTTTTTTTGAATAGCTCGAATGATTAAAGGAGTTTCAACAGCATTGATCTTAATGGTTGCGATAGTGACAAAATGACGAGGCAACTGCTCGTACATTTGATAATTGAGGATGTCTGTAATGGTATAGCTTTCATCACCACTGAATGTCGATGTAACCGGTGTACCATGCGCCTCAATAACGATATTTTCGCAGTTACTGCCCTGTTGGATTGACTCAGCCAACGAGAAGTTGTTATCAAGCACAATAGCGATGTAGAGCTGACCAAGAACTTCCCCAGTAGCGTTATCAACAATAGGGGTACGGCGAGCCAACAAGTGACGCTTACCTATATTGGTCCTCAATTTAATAAAATGCCAATTACTGCTGAACGAAACCTCATCAGAAATATGCTTTAAGCTGGACTCATCCAAACCATAAAACTGACTGTTGCCATCTTCCCAAGCCAAACCATCGTGGGTAGAGACAAAGCGTAAATCTGGAGCATGATCAGGCTCACGTTGGTCAACACCAAAGAAAAAGTAGCTCAGAGCATCTGCATCGTTGGTATCAAAATACTCCCGTAGCGTCTCACTGTGTGAACTACTATCTTGGTGAATTTGCAACACCGACAAACGATAATCAAACATATTCTGGATCAGGCTAGAGGTTTGCTGAACCGTTCGATTAGTCTCTTGTTTGACGATGCTACTACTGGTTTCATAATTATGAATAAGCACGCCAAGTGCCATCACGCCTATCACTAAAATAATGATACGTGTAATGAGTTTTGCTAAGGTGTTCCTTGGTGTACTGGCATAGCTTTTCTTCATTATTGACCTGAGTACCTAAATGCTCGCTGTTTAAGTTCTGAAATGCGTTCTGGGGAATCTTCCTTGGTCACAATTTCAAATTCACCAGAGTAAACGGTAGGTACTTCCAAACCGGCTAGATCCCACTTGATCGCCTCTGCCATCGCAATGCCCGTGTCGTCGTTCATACGCATGACAGTAACATCTAGGTCACCCCTTGCAATGGCTTCAAGTTCAGCAGAGCCGCCTCCCCAACCATTCACTAAGATGTCTTGACCCGATTCGCGGATGGCTTCCGCTGCACCAAGAGCGACATCCGTTGAGCATGCATAGATAAAGTCTAGATCCTTATCGTTCTCTATGCTGATTTTCGCCGCTTGGTAGCCACTGTCTTTGTTTGATTTGGTGTAAAACGAAGACTTTAGAGTAAAGTTCGTATCAGTATTCACTTCATGGATAAAAGTATCTCCACGCGCATCACTGATATAGCCTTGTGAGTAATACAAAACAGAATACTTACTGTTTGGTTGGCTTACTTGTTTAAAATAGTCCGCCAGTTTTAAACTGCCTGTCGCATGATCAAAACCCACATACATAAATGGCTGTCTATCTGCCCAAGCTCGCACTGGCGTTGTGATGTTTTGAAGAATCAACTTAGTATCTGTAGAGGTCAACACGTGCTCAATAAACTTGCGGTGGCGCGTGGTATCTAGCGTGAAAATCAAATAATCCGTCTTGTTTTCAATCGCTTCTTGCAATGAAATGCTCTGCTGCGCGAGATCAGCATTAATACGGGTAAATACTTGATTTATTTGGTAGCGGATCTTCAGCCTATCGAGACGCTTCTCAAAAGCTTGAATATTACGAACCCAGTAATCCGAGATTTGTTGACCCGGATACACCACGGAAATCGTAATTGGCTCGTCTTGGATTCTTCTCAATGGCACAGGGTGATTTTGTACAGCCTCGACCATTTTATCGGTCAATGCTTTTTGCTCTGGAAAAGTGGAAAGATAATCTTGGTATTCCCAGTACCCATTGAGGACATGAGTACCATGGGATAGAGCGGACGCAGAAAATACAGCAAGTCCAAACAACATCAGTAAACGTTTCATATTTTTCTCGTTTTATATGAGCTACTTTGGCTCATTTTTTAACCTAGCATGACACCATCTCTTTGTATGGCTGAAAGATATTATGTAGGACAACGATGAGAAATGATAGCGTCTAACAATAATTAGAACGACATTCTAAATGAGTAACATGTTAATTTGGAATGGAGATTAAGAACAACTAGTTCAATCATGATTTCAGCCTATTAACAGTAAGAGTAATTACCATTTAAATTCATAGGCTTAGCTTGATTTATTATAGACCCTTACATTATTAAGATTTAATCAATAACAAACATTTTGGCTATGAATTATGAGACTTCGATATATTGAATTTTGTCTTTTTGCCACTCAATAATTAGTTTGCGTGATGCCAGTTTTTCTTTGCGAGATTTTGGTAATTGTTTTATGGCGTATTCGGTTTTCAACGCCTCACTTTTTGACCCAACCCCAAAACTCCAAACCAACGTCAGCGGTCCTTTTCCTTTTAGTGCTTTTGCACCTTTGCCCGTTTGGTGTTGTTCAAACCGACGTTCCAAATTATTCGTCACGCCACAATAAAGGGCATTGTGACGGTTGCGGATCAAGTACACGACCCAATCCGCATTTTTATCAGACTCAGACATCTAAAGCAGCGATTCAACCAGAGCCTTAAGCTCTGCCACTTCTGCTCGCAGGCTTGCGACTTCTGACTCTAATTCTTCAAACTTTTCATTCGATGCAGAAGGTGCTGCCGCGCTTACCGATGCCGTCGCAAACGCTTCAACATCCACTTCACCGCTCAACAGATGTTGATAACGTGATTCACGCTTGCCCGCTTCGCGTGGTAGCTTGACCACTAGCGCGCCCGCTTCTCTTGCAGCTAGCTTCTCAAGTGTCGCTTCCACCTCTTTTACATCGCTGAAGTTCGCTAGGCGGCCAGTTCGAGTGCGGAGTTCACCTGGAGTTTGCGCGCCACGCAGCAACATACAACAGATGATTGCGCGTTCTTGCTCAGTAAATTGCAGATCACCAAATTCCGTGTTGCAGAAACGATGTTGATATTTGTTTACACGGCTATTGAAACTGCTTTCGTCGCTTACCATGCGACGCGAAATCAAACCATCAACCGCATCTAAAACGTCTGATTCAGACAGTGAAAGAACAGGTTCACGGTTGCTCTTTTGATTACAAGCCGTTGTTAAGCTGTTCAGTGTTAATGGGTAGTGATCGGGAGTAGTGACTTCTTTCTCGATCAAGCAACCAATAATTCTCGCTTCAATTGGGGAAAGTACTGTGTTCATCGTTTTTCCTTTTTATTATTTTGATAATTCCATCTCAACACCTAACAATGCAGCCACTTAGGACTAGTGCTCAGACAAAATCGGTACTCGTTTCTTTCTGCCTTGTTCATCAATCATTATGATCTTAGAACGATTTAGCTCTATTTCCACGACTTCCAAATAAGTACGCTCTTGTACATACGCATCACGAAGCTTGTTTTGTTCTGCTGAAGATTCAGTGACGTTATCGTCCAATTCTTCGGTTTCTAATTGTTGTTGATTCATTTCACATTTCGTATCAATGCAGTATCTACATGGGATACTAACTTGATCGGTGAGATAAAAACAATCACACATCAGCGAGAGTGACGAATAATTAAACAACCTTACTTTTGCTTTGATCTAAAGACTGTTACATCATCAATTGATGTGCTTTAATCAGATCCAGACAATGTATTTGAAGATTAGGAAAAGGAATCTATGAGCAGCGTATTTGAAATTGTTAGCCAAGCACGACGTAAGAACAAACTTAAGCGTGAACTTTTAGACAACGAAAAGAAAGTTCGTGACAACCGTAAGCGTGTCGACCTTCTTGATAACCTACTTGATTACATCAAGCCAGAGATGACTCACGACGAGATCCTAGGCATTATCAAAAACATGAAGGCTGACTACGAAGACCGTGTTGACGATCACATCATCAAGAGTGCAGAGATCTCTAAAGCTCGTCGCGACATCAGCCGCCGCATTCGTGAACTAACAGAAGAAGACAAGCAAATCCAGGGTAAGAAGTAATCTAACCTCGTTGATTAACTTGTAATAATGTTAATAACCCATTCTTTGTAGTGGGTTTTTTTGTGCCTAAATTCTAGTGTCTATACTTAGGCGTACGTAAGTAACGATATAAAACTCAACAGCAGTATGAAACAAGATAACGAGTGAACATCAGCTATGGAGAGACCTTATGTACGCAAGTATTCTGATAACCTTAGCGCTATCAACTGCACAACCCTACCCTGAAGAGTTTGAGAAGCTTTATACCGAAGAGACAGAAATCACTTATGACGATCTCGTGGTCGATGTTCATGGCTATAAGGTTCCAACCCGCTCAGCATTTCGAGGTTGGATGCTCCTCAACCACGCTCAAGACCAAGTCAAAGCAATCGGACAACAACTCAAGGACAATGGCATAACTCAAAGCATGCCTCTGCATCTAGTCTTGCTGCAAGGGACGGATTGGGCAATGAGTAATACAACCTTGTTTACCCTCCCGAATAAGAAACATGTGCCAAACATGATCAACACCCTTAAGTACATACAGCAATATATTGAGCCTGAAATCGGTGTTGTTATACCAGTATCTGGAGAGCGAACCGATATCTACAATCAGCAAGCTGGCGGTGCACTACGAAGTAAACACTTGGAATTTTGCGCGTTGGACTTGGTTCCCGCCAATGATATTACTCGTGAAGATCTACACGTGAAGCTTAAAAAGGTTCATGCTGAATTTGGTCAGAAAAATAACGTTGGTCTAGGTTTGTATTCTGGTGTTCGGTTCCATATTGATACCTGTGGCTTTAGGCAATGGTAAAAGAACACGAAAATGTCAAAAAGACACGATAAACAGCGTGTCTTTTTGACTCCAATAGACCTCAATGAAAATTAAAACACTGATAAATAACAACTTTAAACTTGGATCGCTAATTGCTATTAGTTAAGCATCAAAAGAACTATTAGTAACTAGGAATTCAATATGAAGACGATGACTCAACGCTTTCAAACTCTACTTTCTGTTTCAAATTTCAGTTTAGCTATCACCGCCTTGCTTATGCTACTCAGCATTATTGTTGCTTATCCGATGGCCGATCACTTCTCACTGCCAATTCAAATCATGGCACACATCAGCACTATCTTGGTGGCTGCATTACTAAAGATTAGTTATGTAGGTCGTTGCCTTGCACAATACAATCTTGGATTGGAAGTTCGTTAGTTTGCACATCGCTAGCCTGATAATGAAGAAGTTAGACAATATCAAGGCTACTGAAAAGATCATACAGTTGGTGAGACTTATAAGGTTTTGGTAAATAGGCATTCATGCCCGCTTCAAAGCAATCTTTAATGTCTTCTTCTAACACACTCGCGGTTAAAGCAATGATGGGTAATGGTACGGCTTGTTGAGCGGTTTCCCACTGTCGAATCGCACGAGTCGCCGTTATCCCATCCATAACAGGCATCATACAGTCCATCAAGATCGCATCAAACTGAGCACCTTGAGTAATCACGTCCACCGCTTCTTGGCCATTACTGGCAATCAAATATTCATAACCCGCTTGCTCAAGGAAGAAGCTCGCTATTTTCTGATTCATCAGGTTGTCTTCAACAATCAGAATACGTCGATTAAGAGAGCGAACCTCTTCATCTTTTGCTTCCACCGTCAGCACTTGCTCTTCACCGACATCAAGCGATTGTAAGCTGTTTAAGAACCGTCGGCCCAAAAATGGCAATGTATGAGTCGAATGAACCGTTTCTGAGATTAGATTGGTTTTAAATAGATGATGCTGACACACGATGACTTGAGTCAAAGGGTATGCTTCCTTCAACGTAGCAAGATCTTTCTCCATGGAGTGATGCAGCGTATGACAATAAAGTATGAAGTCGCTTTCTTTCAGGCTCTCATCAAGATCCGAAATGGATGACACGACATTAGGTCGAACGTTTAAGCGTTCGCATTCTTTGACCAGTTGATCGAGGTAATTGAAAGAATTCGAGATAATCGTCGCACGGCTTAGGTTGTTGAAGGTTTGAACGTGAACTTCGATAGTGTCTACATACAGACAAAATGTGAATGTAGAACCCTCCCCTTTCACTGAGCGCGCGGTAATATAACCGCCCATCAAATCAACAAGCTGTCGACAAATCGCAAGCCCTAGTCCTGTTCCACCGAATTGGCGAGTAATACTGCCATCTTCTTGAGTGAAAGGTTCAAAAATAGACTCTAACTTCTCTGGCTCAATTCCAATACCGGTATCAGACACACTGCATTCTAGCTTGCCTCTCCCCATAGACATGGGTGTATAAGCAATGTCTGTTGTAATTGTACCCTTAGACGTAAACTTGATGGCATTAGATAACAGATTAGTCAGTACCTGCCTCACGCGGTACTCATCGAAAAACAATTGTGGCGGCGTTTGAGAATCAATATTGATGTCGAGCTCGATATCCTTACTTATCGCTTTGGATAAAATCACACTTACTGAGTCGTATACCGCCTCTCTCAGATCAGCATTGTGTGGTGATAGCATTAAGTTACCCGACTCGATTTTGGACAGATCAAGGATGTCATTCAGCAGAACCAATAATGAGTGAGAAGACGATTCGATATCTCCTAACACTTCTTGTTGATTCACGCTCAGTTGGCTTTGAGATAAGATCTCAGCCATCCCAATAATCCCGTTGAGTGGCGTACGTATCTCATGGGACATATTGGCTAAAAATGCGCTCTTGGCCTTATTAGCCGAGATCGCATCTTCTTTTGCTTGTACTAGCTCTTTGTTATGTTGATAGTTGCGCTCCATCACTCGATTTAGAGTTTCAGTGAACTCGGCAAGTTCATCATTCCCTTGAATATGAATGACCTTTGGCTTGCCATAGCTATCTGCGCATTCAGAGACTCCTTTCAAGATAATCGATAGGTTTCTATTTAGGCGAAGAGACGTCGCAACACCTAGCCATAATAAAACACCAGATACAGCAAGAATCAGAACTGTCATGATCAAGGTTTGTCTTTTTTGCAGCGCAATGTTTCTCGTCAGGTCAAACTGTAATTGCTTGGTATAAGCACCAACCGCATTTGAAATCGCCAGTTTCTTTCGTTCTAGGCCTTGCACATGGTCATATATTTCAGGTGACGAAAAATCTCCTTTAAGGATCCGAGCTGTAAAACGGTTTTGAAATTCATCTTTAGAAAACGTACTTAATAACTTTCTAATTTCAGGCGAGCGGCTTCCTGATCGGAAAAACGTATCTAATAAATGCTGCTGCCTTTCTAAAGCACCAACATAACTCAATAAATATTGTTCTATCAGCCTTGGAGCACGATACAAGCGGTAACTCAACCACGCTTCTCGCTGAGTCCAGAACACATAGTGCGTGAGATTGACAAACATCGCGTCAGCTTGACCGATCTTTTCATCCACTATGTTAAGACGATATTCAGATAGCTCCATTAACACATCTTTCAATAAGTCAAAGGCCTGCTCTGTTAGCTGTGTGTTGTTGTCAGTAATCAATGATGCGCTGTTATTAATATTCGAGGTCGCACTAGCTAAGTTTGCTAAAACCTCCTTAAGCTCAACCAATTGTGATTCAACACTCCAATTACTGTCTAGCTGTTGCAGTTGTGCCTCATACTGAGTGAGTCTATCCAATTCCGTATGCAGCTTTAAAAGCAGCTGACCTTTCTCAAGGGAGTCATTAGACAAAACTAACCATCGATAAGCATCACTTGAAACCGTATTAAAAGATTGAAGCGCTTCAACTTTAATGCGTGTTGTTTCGAGGTGGTTCATCTTCTTATCGTTCTTAAGCACTTCATTTACTGTAAAACCAAACATGATGAATACAGAAACCGTGGAAAGAAATATAAGACGCCATCTAATTGACATATTTATCATTTTTATAACCACTCCCTTCCCGAAAGTAATTTTACCTAGCCCAAGTTAAGAATAGGACATTAACAGAGGGTTATTGATCAAATTGGATATGAACAAACGATACTCTGAACCCAGAACGAAAAATTCGAAGAACAGAGCTTTAAAGCTGAGAGGCGTGCTTTTGCTAAGTGAAGTTTAGAAAAGCGAGGTTTCAGTGGGCAAAATGTAAACAAAAGATGTTTTCTCAAGTTATTATCACCCACATAACAAGTGAACGGCCACATTTAGAGGCTCAACTAGACTGTAAATAATGACTCTGCGCGCTAACAAAGCGGATAGTTAGGGTAAAATTGTGACATCCAATCGTTTGCGTGATGCACTTTTCACGCTCAAGCTAGGCTTATTCAAAGGTCGAACAACAATACTGGTTGATTCCCTTATTTGTCGTTTACTGTTTACGTGTAACTTGAGCTAACGATCACACCTTTAATGATCACTATGATTTTTATTACATATAATATTTTGATTTGAGTATTTTTTGGCGAAAAATAAGTGCTACAGATTGTTAAAGTCAATAGTCTTTATCGACACTAAAAACTTGATTTATGGCTAATATAAAGCCAACTTACAGATAATCTGTCTGCATTTATTTTTCCTAGCAGAATAACCCGTCGTACCTTACAATCCTGCCACATAAAAATTACAAGTTGCACACAAGGCATATCAAGCACATTTAAGTGGCAATAAAGACCACAGCCTGATGCCTCAAATCCCCTATGCTGATTGGCTTCCCTACAACCGCCATGAATGCAGAAACTTAACGTGAAAGGTCCCGAGTAAAGATGAGTCCCGAAAAGCACCTCCTAGACTGGCAAACTAGTCAAACTATTGCTGAATCCATCGCTCCAACTTTAGGTCAGTTATACCGTCAAAAAGGCGTAGAAGTTATCCTCTTCGGTAAGACCCTGGTTAACGCGACAACTATCGACATCATCAAAGCTCACCGCATCGCAAAACGTTACACTGGTTCTCCTCTTACAGCAGAACAGACTCAACCTATTATTCAGCACCTTCTCTCTATGGATTTGTCTCCATGTCGTATTGATGTTGGTCGCCTTGCGCATTCATTCTGGCAAGATCGCGAAGACACACACGGGTTGGATGATTTCCTACAAACTGCACTCATTGAATCGCTTGAAGGCGATGCGATGACAGAACCTCGTGACGTTGTATTATACGGTTTTGGTCGTATTGGCCGACTGCTAACTCGCCTGTTGATCGAGAAAAGTGGTCCGGGTTACCCACTGCGTTTGCGTGCCATCGTTGTACGTGGCGGCAAAGATGGCGACCTAGAAAAACGAGCAAGCCTGCTTCGTCGTGACTCTGTACACGGCCAATTCAACGGCAGCATCGTGGTAGACCAAGAACGCAAAGCGATCATCGTTAACGGTAACTTCATCCAAGTTATCTACGCAAACAAACCAGAAGAAGTGGATTACACGACTTACGGTATTGAAAACGCACTTGTGGTTGATAACACAGGCGTATGGCGTGACGCGGAAGGCCTGAGCCAACACGTTGCGTGTAACGGTGCGAAGAAAGTTCTACTGACTGCGCCAGGCAAAGGCGACATCAAGAACGTGGTATTTGGTGTGAATGAAAATGTTATTCAGCCAGAAGACACCATCATCTCTGCAGCAAGCTGTACAACCAACGCTATTACACCTGTATTGAAAGCGGTTCACGACAAGTTTGGCGTACTGTCTGGTCACATCGAAACGGTTCACTCATTTACCAATGATCAAAACCTAATCGACAACTTCCACTCAGGTGATCGTCGTGGTCGTGCTGCTTCATTAAATATGGTTCTGACATCGACTGGCGCAGCTAAAGCGGTATCAAAAGCGATGCCAGAAATGGAAGGTAAGCTAACAGGTAATGCGATTCGCGTACCTACGCCAAACGTTTCAATGGCTGTAGCTAACCTAAACCTTGAGAAAGGCACAAACAAAGAAGAGTTGAACGAGTACCTACGTGAAATGGCGCTGTCTTCTGCTTTGTCTGCACAAATCGATTACACAGACTCGACTGAGATTGTATCTACGGACTTGGTTGGCTCTCGTCACCCAGGTGTGGTTGACGGTGTGGCGACTATCGCACAAGACAACCGTGCCGTGCTGTACATTTGGTACGACAACGAGTTTGGCTACAGCTGTCAGGTTGTTCACTGTATGGAACAGATGATGGGTGTACGCTACAAGACATACCCTGAAGTTTAATCAACTTCGCTCTTGTAGATACGTCCATCGCAAAAAGCTCCACAACATAATAACTATATCTGCGAAGTCTGTATGGGCTTCGCAACCCCTTTTGTTTTACTCCCCCGTATAAACAAGAGGGTTGCCACTTAGATCTGCTCTCTCTAACGGATCTAGGTGGCCTTTTTACATCTAGCGCCCTAACTTTTATCGCTATTGCAAGACCTTGTCTTCATCACTCTTGCACAGCTTCACTTCTGTTATAACTCAACCTCAACATCTGACTGAATCGAGCTTGAACATGCAAGCACGTAGCCCTGTTCAATCTGTTCTGGCGTCAATGTTTCTTGACTGCTTGATTCCACAGACCCTTTGGTCACTTTGCATTTGCAAGAACCACAGATCCCACTACGACAAGCGATAATAATTGGAACGCCTGCTTTTTCTAATGAATCCGCCAATGGTGTGCCCGCTTCCGCTTCAACTTCTGCGCCAAACGCAGGTACAAATACCTTAACAGCCCCATTCGAATCCGCAGACGCTTCTGCTTGTGATTCTGCTGAGGCAGTATTGCTATTAGCTAGTGAATTATTGCTTTGAGTTGCTGGCGTAAAGCTTTCCTGATAGAAGTTTTCCATGTTGAATTCTAGTTCTTTCAGGTAACTTTCTATGTCTTGCATAAAACCGACAGGCCCACACAAGTAAACAGTTCTGTCTAAGATATCTGGGCTCAGTTTTACCAACCAGTTCTTATCTAAACGACCTTGAGGAGCTGTTGTTCCCTCACTGTCTTTCAGAAGTAATCTTAAATTGAAGTTCGCGTGCGCTTCATCCATTTTATGAAGCTCTTCAAAATAGATAGTCTCAAGCTTGTTACGTGCCATGTGAACGAAATCTATCTCGATGTCACTACCTTGAGCGAGCCAGTATTTTGCCATCGCCATCACAGGTGTGATGCCGCAGCCCGCACTCACTAGCGTTACTTTTTTCGTCGCCGTTGGCATGCAATCAATACAGTTAAACACACCTGCAGGTTTCAATACTGAAACCTCATCACCTTCGTCAAGTTCATCAACAATAAAGTTCGAAACCAAACCACCTTCCACACGCTTTACCGTCAACTTCAGGCGGTTATCTTCCGGGCAAGAGGCCACAGAATAGGCACGGTAATCCGTTTTCGTCGGCATATCCAAACCCAGAGTAATAAATTGCCCTGGCTTAAAATTAAAATGTAAGTCTTGTGGAATACTACCAAGCTCAAAGCTGACCGTATCTGGCGTCTCGTGCCATTTCTTTAAACACACTAAATTGATTGAATCGCTATCCGACCATGCATACATAGTTCACGCACCTTGCTGATGACTAAAGATTTAAATCTAAAAAGCCCCGCCGTTGACTGTTTTATTAAAAACGTCACAACAACGAGGCTTCAGGTTGGCTTAAATTAAGCTGCTAAGATTGTTTTAAGATCTTGATCTGGCGTTGTGATAGAACGCATATCGAACTCATCTTGAATAATCTTTAGTAAGTTTTCTGTTAGGAATGCAGGTGCAGTTGGACCAGTGTAAATGCCTTTCACACCCAGAGCGAACAAAGTAAGCAGGATAACAATTGCTTTTTGCTCGAACCAAGATAGAACTAGCGTTAGTGGTAGTTCGTTAATGCCACAATCAAACTCTTGAGACAGTGCGATAGCAAGCTGAATCGCGGAGTAAGCATCGTTACATTGGCCAACATCTAACAGACGTGGAATACCGTTGATGTCGCCGAATTGGTTCTTGTTGAAACGGAATTTACCACATGCCAATGTCAGGATTACTGAATCTTCTGGCGCTTGAGCTGTGAAGTCTGTGTAGTAACTACGCTCAGACTTGTCACCGTCACAACCACCCACTAGGAAGAAGTGCTTGATGTTGCCTTCTTTCACTTGCTCAATAACCGCAGGTGCCGCTTCCATCAGTGCGTTACGACCAAAACCGACAGTGATCATCTGCTCAATCTCGTCGTGTTTGAAACCTTCTTGCGCAAGAGCACAGTCGATTACTGCGCTGAAATCGTCGCCTTCAAGGTGATCAACACCCGGCCAGCCTACAATGCTACGTGTAAATAGACGGTCTGCGTATGAACCTACATCAGGGTTAAGCAGACAGTTAGATGTCATTACGATGGCACCAGGGAAGTTAGCGAATTCTTTTTGCTGGTTCTGCCAAGCGCTGCCGTAGTTACCCGCAAGGTGTGGGTACTTGTTCAATTCAGGGTAACCGTGTGCAGGTAGCATCTCACCGTTAGTGTAAACGTTGATGCCCTTGCCTTCAGTTTGTTGAAGGATCTTTTCTAGATCATGTAAGTCGTGACCAGAAACAAGAATACAGTGGCCTTTCTTAGTCTTAACGTTCACCGTTGTTGGTTGAGGGTGACCAAATGTATCTGTCTCGCCCTTGTCTAGCATTTCCATTACTTTGTAGTTCATCAAGCCAATCTGCATTGATGTATCAAGTAACTGTTTTAGGTCGGTTGGATCTGTACCTAGGAATGCCATGATTTCATGGTATTCAGCGAAAATAGCATTGTCAGTTTGACCAAGAACACGAGCATGCTCCATGTAGGCTGCCGCACCTTTTAAGCCGTATAGGCAAAGAAGGCGAAGACCAATCACGTCTTCGTGTTGAGAGTCGTGACCACGGTTTACCGCAGCTTGAGGCGCAAGTGCCAATAGCTCTGAAGAATCTGTTGGAAGATCGAATTGCGCAGCAGCCGAAAGTGCTGGAATTTCAAAACCAATCAATGTTGCTGCTGCGCGAACTTTTTGCTCTAAACGCTGCTTGAATTCATGAGACTGTTGTGCGAATTCGATAATACGAGCAGGGTCAAAGTTAACGTTAGTCAGTGTTGCGAAGAATGCTTTTGGTGCCCACTCATCAACTTCTGTATCAATAACATCGCAAGCGCGACCTAAGCTTGCCCAAAAAGAGACACCTTGCAGAGAATGCACCAACACGTCTTGAAGGTCGGATACTTCCGACGTTTTTCCGCACATACCTTGTGCGAAAGAACAGCCTTTTACGGTTGGGGTTTGAATTGTTTGTTCACATTGAATACAGAACATAAGGGCTCCAGTAATATTTTTGTTAACTATAAGTGCTTTGCTTACAGTGACTTATTCCAAACCCTATAAAGCATCAACCGTGCCAACTTTTAACTCATTGATTTTATTGAACTTAGTTTTATTCCCTTATTTTAGTGCGTGATTATGACTACATATAAACTCCTTAAGAGCACACATGCGTGTCATAGTGACTCTCAAAGATTAATTAACGACGTTCATGTTTCGTTCAGAATAGAAGCGATAAAGTAACAACATAGAAAAAGAGGAATGAACATGAAAAATATATTAGTTACGATTGTCGCGTTGTTTACTGGCCTTTTGGCGTTATTCACTAGCTTGATCCTTGCTATTCCTTTAGCTATTGCAGCTTTAATCACTGGCAAGCGCATTCAGAATCAAATGAAGAAACAGGGATTCGCAGCCCACATGAACACACGTCAATCATCAACCAGTGATGCCGGTGTTATTGAAGGTGAATACGAAGATCTTTCAAGCAGAAAGTAACCTAAACTTTAGTTTCAAGCATAGTGAAAGCACAACAGAGACAAGATTACATAATGCAAAGAAAGCCCCTCCTAGCACTGCTGGCCTTAACAACTTTAAGTCTCGTTGGTTGTTCCAACGAGACATCTATACCCGCTTACGAAACTTCTCCAGGGTTGCCTAGCTATAGGCAAGACAGCTTTGATGCCTACGTCAATGACACCCAAGATTGGTTATTGAAAAACCGTGTGTTCATGACGGAAGACAAGCAACTAGAGATCCAACTTAATTCACCAACCGAGTATCAACCAACCTCACCAAATGGCAAGGCGGTGTTACTGGTTCATGGATTAGGCGACTCACCCTATTCGTTTAAAGATATTGCAACCCATTTAGCTGAGCAAGGTTACTTAGTGAGAACCGTATTGCTTCCGGGTCACGGTAGTCGCGTGGGTGACTTAATGCAGCCAAGCCTAGAGGATTGGCAAGGTGTGGTAGCTCATCATACAAAATTACTTGAGCAAAAGTACAATTCTGTTTGGCTAGGCGGCTATTCCACTGGCGCGAATCTCGTGACTTCACAAGCGATACATGATCCAAAGATCTCTGGGCTACTGCTGTTCTCTCCAGCGTTTCAACCGAGCTCATCTGCGGTTCAATATGCTGGGCTAGCGAGCTATTTTGTCACTTGGGCCGATCAAGATCCTGAAGACAATGTACTGCGTTATAACTCACTGCCAATGAATGGTGCTTCGGTTTATTACGAAACTTCAGAAGTGGTTCGCGAAGACTTACAAGATAAACACTTCGATAAGCCAGTGTTCATTATGATGAGTGAAGGCGACAGTGTGATTGATACTAGCTATGTTCAGCAGGCGTTTACTGAGTCTATGCCAAACCCAAACAACGTATTGATTTGGCAAGGGGAAACCACACTCGACGATCCTCGCGCGGTTCAATACAGTATGAAGATCCCTGAACAACGTATCTCTAACGGTTCGCACATGGGCTTGTTATTCTCGCCAAACAATCCGTACTACGGCATCAATGGCAGCGAGAAGATCTGCTCGAATGGTCAGGCTCAAGGTTTTGAAGAACAGTGCAATGCGACCAGTGAAGTATGGTACTCAGCGTGGGGATATCGCGAAGAAGGTAAAAACCATGCGCGTTTAACCTACAACCCTTACTTTTCCGATTCGATGAAAAAGCTAGACGAAGTTCTGAACTCAGAAGGCTAAAGACTCACTCGATAAAAACCTAAAAAGGCTCACTAGATAATGTCTAGTGAGCCTTTTTTATGGATATAGTTTAGATCCGTGTCGTTGCTATTCGCGTCATTTTTTCGGTGTCCGGACTACCGCTAGATCGTCCACACCACACGAACTGCAAGCAGAATCAAAACCACACCTGAAAGTCGGTCAATCAGCTGCGCTTTAGAACGGATTCTTTCAACGATCAGTGGGCTCGATAGCACCAAGGTGATGAAGGTGTACCAAAGACCATCAACAATCAACGGTGTTGAAACAATGATCACTTGATTGCTGAGTTCATTACCTAACGCTACGAATTGGCTAAACAGAGCGATAAAGAACAGCGCGATCTTTGGGCTCAAGATAGAGATCAAGAAAGCCTCGCGAGCAGACTGCATATAACTCATTTGTTCACCCGCTTCCAATTTCGCTGCAACGCCGCCTTTCGAACGCAACGCATTCACACCAAGGTAAAGCAGATACGCAGCCCCCGCCAAGCTGATCCCTTTAAATAGCATTGGCGATTGTTCTAGTAACACAGCCAAACCGACGATGGTTGCGAAGGCATAAATACCGATGCCAGCCGCGTGTGACCAAGCTGCGATAAGTCCATTGATACGGCCACCAGCCAAACTATGCTTAGCGATCATCGCCAAGCTTGGGCCCGGAGACATTGCACCCAACAAGCAAATCGCTAATAAAGAAAACCAAATTGTTACTGTCATCATTCCATTCCTAGTAAAACAAAGCGTTCCAGCTGAACACTCTACAATTAATACTCAATACTTAGCGCTTACAATATGCCGCAGCAGGTATTATTTGAAATCAAAGATTATCATTACTAGTATGATTTGAAATCATACTTATATTGTAACTCGACTTTTGGATGGCTTTAAACGCTTTCTCTCGAGCCCATTTATGGGCAGAGTCGTTGTCATACTTAGGATGCCATATCAGCCAATAGGTATGCATTTCTGTCTCAAACGGCAGCGAAAAGTAAGCGACATCGAGATGTCGCCCCAAGTTATAAGCAATATGCTCCGGCACAATCATCAAGTAATCGTCTTGCATTAACACGTTTCCCGCCGATGAAAAGAACGGTACCTGCAATGCGATTCTGCGTTTATGTCCCTGTTTCTTTAACGCAATATCCGAATAGCTGTCTTTGTCTCCCCCACCCGTGACTTTGATATGTGAGTAACTCACGATGTCTTCCGAGCTTATGGCTGATTGCTTAGCCAACGGATGAGAGGCTCTCATCAAACACACGGACTTATCCTCTCCGAGTTTGATACTTGAGACATGATCCGGCTTTTGGGGGAACATACTCGACGCCAAGTGAATACCTGATTCATTGAGAGTTTCAAGGAAGTTAGGCTGCCACAAGCGATAAGCCAAGTTGATATGGGGCGCGTCCTTCGACACCTCGGACACAATAATGGGCAATATATACTGGGCAACATAATCACTCGAAGCCAACACCAATTCACCTTGCCAATCTTGTGGATCAAATGGCTTATCATCTAATAAGTGGTCAAACTCGCCCAGCAAGTCATCGAGCTTGCCTTTAAGCAACAAAGCACGGTTGGTTGGAACCAGTTTGTTCCCATCACGAACCAACAAAGGATCACCACATAGCTCTCTAAGCTGAGCCAGTTGACGGCTAACCGCCGACTGCGTGATGTGCAGACGCTGAGCGGCTCGACTGACATGGCACTCTTCAAGAAGCACATGCAATGAACGCAATAGGTTTAAGTTGATATTGCCTAGCATGAAGTTACCGTCGGGTTCAGTTTGTTAAAAAACTCGGTCAGCACAGTATGAGTCATTAGGTGACGCAGATCTGGATAGCTTTGCAGTTGGTCGCGAACTTGATTTAAACGCTCCATGCTTTCTACTTCAACATACAGCATCATATCGGTCTCACCGCTTATCGAATGACACCATTGCACACCATCAATACTCTGGATTCGTTGCGCGTAAGATTCACAACTATGGTCGCTGCTCGACATGTCGAATTTCAGCAAAATATAAGCGCACACATTCTTCGTTTGATTTGGCTCTGTCACTTGAGCGCAGTAACCCGTAATCACTTTGTCGCTTTCCAGTTTTTTGATTCTGGCATTCACTGCCGAGCGCGAGAGGCTGACATCTCGGGCGATATCGCTCACTGAGCATCGTGCATTGGTTTTGAGAATATCCAAAATCTGGCGATCAAATTTATCCATACTTTTGATTCTTTCCACTTATTGTTCTATTTATAACGCCTAATTTGACACAACTTTCCGACTTATAACAGCCATTATGACAACCGACATTTTCACGCTTAAACGGATTAATACCGTCAAAATAGCGGTGTCTTACGACGTTTCGCTAGCTGTATTATTGATGTCGACAATGTATGATTTCAACCTCAGTATTACCCATCCCAGAATAAGCACCAAAAGCTAGGAGAGCGAATGACACAACTCAAACAAGAAATCACGCTAATGTCCGGAATTGGACAGCTCTCTACGACCTTGCTGGGTACTGGGCTATTTATGATTCCCGCTATCGCTGCAGGTATTGCAGGTCAGTTGTCGCTGCTGGCATGGTTAATCTTGTTTATCGCCATTTGCCCAATCGCCCTTACCTTTGCAGCATTAGGAAAACGCTACCCCAACGCAGGTGGCACCGCCTATTTTGTACGCCAAGCGTTCAGCGAGCGTTTAGAAACAAGTGTTGCTTGGTTGTTTGTGAGTGTTATTCCTGTCGGCATTCCAGCTGCGATTGCATTAGCGGGCGGCTTTGCTCAACAATTGTTACCCGCACCTCTCGACACACCGCTTGGTGCTCAGTCCTTTACCGTAGCCCTGCTTATTGCCGTCAACTTGATGGGCAGTAAATCTTCTGGCCGCCTACAAACCGTAATCGCGTTGTCGATTTTCGCCTTAGTTACCGCTTTTGTTTGGAAAGCCGATATCACGATAGCCGATGTTACTCTTCCTGCTATCTCGTCCGATTCGATGTGGTCTATCGGCGCAGCTTTGGCTGTTATGTTTTGGTGCTTTGTCGGAATAGAAGCTTTTGCTCACATGGGAGAGGAGTTCAAAAATCCACAACGTGACTTCCCAATCGCCATCATTGCAGGCTGTTTTGTTGCGGGGTTAGTGTACTGGGCTTGTTCCGTGGTGATTCTTAAACTGGGGGCTTACGGCTCACCTGAATTTGATGCCGCATCCATCCCGTGGGTAACAGAACAACTGTTTGGCAATGGCTTCAAAACGATCATCAGTGTACTTGGTTTCTTTGCTTGTTTTGCTAGCCTAAACCTTTACACACAAAGCCTATCACGAATGATCTGGGCTCAAGCTCGACAACACACTCCGACAAGTAGAATGGCTCAATTGAACAGCCGCGGCGTACCACTTTACCCAACATTAGCAATTGGCTTTATCGCGCTTATTTCGTGTGTGATTGGTGAGCTGTCTAACTTGGACCTCGAGTTCTTTCTCAAGCTCGCCAACGGTATTTTTGTTCTGGTTTATCTGCTCGCGATGTTAGCCGCTTGCCGATTACTGACTGGCGCATCTAGATACACCGCGATGCTCTCACTGGTCATCTGTACCTTGGTGTTTATTTGTTTAAGCTGGTCGATGCTCTATGCTGTCACTATTTTTGTGACATTGTCACTCCCTTGGCGTAAGTGGCTAGGTAAAGGTAAAACCGTTTCTGTCGACAAGTTATAACTCGATTAATGATGAATCGACAAACTGTAAGCAAGCCCTACCAATATTACTGATAAAAAAGCCGAGCGATCTGTTTGATCTTCGGCTTTATGTCAGCCAAACGGATATTTCCAAACCCCAACACCGCACCACTCCAATCACGAACTTCACTTGATCCATATTCATAAAAGTCAAAAGGACGAATGATGATATTTTCAAGCTCTGCTCTACGGTTCCATTCCTGTTCTGATATTCCGTTCGACCATTTAACTGTCACATGCAACCCTGCCGCTTGGCTAATCACTTCAAGATCGCCATGAAACTCACTTTTAATCGCTTCTATCATCACTTCATGCTTGAGTTTGTATGAACGACGCATCTTTCTAATATGACGCAATAAATCGCCTTCGCGAACAAAATCCGCCAAAGCTTCTTGTGTATGAGACGCAGTGTCTCCGGTGAGCGCGTCTTTAATCTCAAGACACTTTGCCACGAGATTTGCAGGCACCACTAAATAACCTAATCGCAGGCCATTGAACATCACCTTACTCAGAGAGCCGACATAGATGATGCGATCATCGAACCCTAACTTACCCGCCAAACCTTGCATGCTGGTATAAGGGCGATGAGCAAACTGGAACTCACTGTCATAATCATCTTCAATGATCCATGACTGATGTTTGTTAGCCCAATCGATCAACTTGAGGCGTTGCTCAGTATTGAGGGTCGTGCCCATTGGGTATTGGTTACTTGGCGTGACATAGAGAGCCTTAGCATTACTGGACAACACTTTTTCAGTATCTAACCCAACCTTTTCACGCACACTCACACCGTCTAGCTCTAGCCTCAACAGATCGATAATTTTATGCACTTGTCGATAGCCGGGCTCTTCCACAAGGATTTTGTCGCCCATCGCTAACGTCGCCATCAAACCGATTGAGATGGCTTGCTGCGCACCAGCGGTGATGATGATTCTATCGGCACTACAATTAACCGAGCGACTGCTTGCAAGATATCTGCTCAACGCTTCCCTCAAGGCTAAGCTTCCCTGAACCTCTTGATTGCCCGCAATGCTCTGACGTGTAGAGTGACGTTGCAGCAGCCTCTGCCATTTCGCAAAAGGGAATGCATCTAAGTCAGGAACTCCGGGGGCAAAGCTGCGGTTAATGTCGTTAGGTGTCGCTATGTTTGCACTCGGTTTACTGACGGTTTGTTGAATCTTCGCATCCTGAACACACTTCGGCTGAGACAAACTTAGGAAGTGCTCGGGCTGTTCAACCGACACATAAAACCCTGAACCTTGCTTGCTCTCGATGTAGCCTTCCGTCACTAACTGTTCGTACGCATAAATCACCGTATTTCGACTCACTGATAACTCGACGGCTAGCTTACGTGTTGAAGGTAACTTGCTGCCCTTGCTCCATAAATCTTGAACGATCTTCTCTCTGATCGCGTGGAACAAGGCGGTTTGACGTGTGTCATGTTGCTCGTCTAACTGTAAGTCACCGACATCAATAGGCTGCATAACTGGATCCAAATAGTGTTTAAAAGTGGCTCTATTTAATAGACCAGTTAATCGCTACATTAATCAAAAGGCAATGATTAAGGAGCGATTATGTTATCTAACACGAAAAGAACCACGATTAAAAAAGGGGCTCACAAAGCCGTATTTGAACAAGAGAAACTGCATCAAATCATCGACGAAAGCTTAATCGCACACATTGCACTGCAAGGCGAACAAGGCCCAATGGTTATCCCGATGCTCGCATGGCGAGTGGATAACATGGTCTACATTCATGGGGCCAAAAACAGTCGCTTATTGATAGGCCTGAAGAAGGGAGACCCAACCTGTTTAACGTTCACTTTGTTCGATGGTTGGGTGTTGGCTCGTTCTGCATTTCATCACAGTGCGCATTATCGTTCTGCTGTGGTATTGGGGTCATTTTCAGTCATCGAGGACAACCAAGAAAAAGATCGCTTATTGAACATCTTCATTGAGCAAATCGCGCCGGGCAGAACCGATGAAGTCAGGCTCAGTAATGAGAAAGAACTCACCGCAACCGAGCTATTGGCAATACCTTTAACGGAAGCCTCCGTGAAGATTGGTAAACATGGCGTGAATGATGATAAGACTGATATGGATATCCCAGTATGGGCTGGCGTATTACCTTATCGAACGGTTGTAGGGCCATTGGAGACAGTTCCAGAGCAAGAAGGCATCATTGAAACACCAGATTACCAACAAGCCTATGGTGAGCGCTGGTATCAGAATTGATACACAAAGATGGTCAACTTAATAAAATTGCATACAATCTGAGATACAAAGATTCAACATAGCAAAATAATGTAGTCAGACGATGAGAACGAATAAGGATATTCCACCATTTCAAGGCTTGCTCAATGGCATTGGGCAAGTCTATTTCACACCGTCTGTTATGACGTCGACTTTGCTATTATTTGCCATTTCTATTGAGTCACTTGCGCTGGCTTTTCTTACCTTGCTTGGCGCCAGTTGCAGCTATGCATTAGCCTTCTGTTGGTATATCTACACCAACACCAACACCAACA